>NZ_WBKR01000224.1 GCF_008868155.1 Micromonospora sp. ALFpr18c | reverse complement strand
AGGGCAGCGGTGGCGGCCTTCGCAAGCCGAACAAGGGCGAAGGGGGCAGTTCGGGGCAGGGCGGGCGGCCGGAGCGGCAGTCGAGACAGGGCCGGCCGTGACCACGTACCCTTTCGGCATGTCCACCCCCGCAACGGGCGCGGCCACAGTCGCGCCGCGCCGGTCAAGCCGGTTCGTTGCCTGGGTGCGCGCGTGGCGCGCTGGGTTGGTGCCGTACGACGAGGTCGCCGACGCCATCGCCGGCGACGAGGAGCACCTCGTCGCGGACGCCCCCGGCACCTGGACCGACGTCCCGCTGGGCGCCGCGCTGCCCACCCTGGCCAAGCTCTCCCCGGACGAGATCCGTCTGGTGCTGCCGGCGCCGGGTGACCCCCGGGGTCTGCCCGGCCCGGGGGATTTCGCCGGAGCCGCGCTCGTCACGGGCGAGGCGGTGGTGGCCGGCGGGCTCGGTTTGATCCCGCAGGTGCGGTCGCACACCTCCGGTTCGGGGGACTGTTTCGAGACGGTGCTGTGGCGGGTGTATCCGCTGCCGGCGAACGCGCACGCCGCCTCCCTCTCGCTGCCCGGCGCCGCCGAGGCGGAGGCCGAGCTGGCCGCCGCGCTGGCCGAGACGACCGCCGCGCTGACCCGCCTCGACGTGGCCCAGTGGCGACCCGAGCTGGCCGGCGCGCTGGCCGCCCTGCGCCGCCCGGACGGCGCCACCGACCTGCCACCGGGCTTCGACCCGCGGGCCCGGCGGCTGTTCGCCCGCGCCGCGGTCCTCGACCGGGTGCTGGCGCTGGCCGGCCACGCCGCGCCCGGTGGGGCGATCAACAACTACGAGGCCCAGCAGCGCGACGCGGCGCTGCGCCCCCTCACCGCGGCCTGCCGGCAGGCGCTGGTGGCCGCCTGCAACGCCCCCCTGCGCCCCTGACCGGAACGCCCGAGCGACGCCCCCAGCGGGCAAGATCGCCGCCCGCAGCGGGCAAGATCGCACTCGATCCAGGATGTAGTGGCCTCCGGCGGGAGGATGACCACTACTTCCTGGATCGAGCGCGATCATCGCCACGCGGCGCGAGGCGGGTCAGCGCGCGAGGCGGGTCAGCGCGCGAGGCGGGTCAGACCTCGTCGAGCAGGTCTGCGACGGAGTTGATGATGCGGGACGGGCGGTACGGGTAGCGCTCCGCTTCGGTGCGGCTGCTGATCCCGGTGAGCACCAGGATCGTCTCCAGCCCGGCCTCCAGGCCACAGAGGATGTCGGTGTCCATCCGGTCACCGATCATCGCGGTGCTCTCCGAGTGCGCGTTGATGGTGTTCAACGCCGAGCGCATCATCATCGGGTTGGGTTTGCCGACGAAGTACGGCTCCACCCCGGTCGCCTTGGAGATCATGGCGGCGACCGAGCCGGCGGCGGGCAGGGCGCCCTCCACCGACGGGCCGGTCACGTCGGGGTTGGTGCAGATGAAACGGGCCCCGTCGTTGATCAGGCGGACCGCCTTGGTGATCGCCTCGAAGCTGTAGGTGCGGGTCTCGCCGAGCACCACGTAGTCGGGGGCGAAGTCGGTGAGCACGTACCCGACGGCGTGCAACGCCGTGGTCAGCCCGGCCTCCCCGATGACGTACGCGGTGCCGCCGGGCCGCTGGTCGGCGAGGAACTGGCCGGTGGCCAGCGCGGACGACCAGATCGACTCCTCCGGCACGTCCAGTCCCATCCGGCTCAGCCGGGCCGTCAGGTCGCGCGGGGTGTAGATCGAGTTGTTGGTCAGCACCAGGAACGGCTTGCCGGAGGCACGCAGCCGGTTGATGAACTCTGGCGCGCCGGGTACCGGCTGACCCTCGTGCACGAGTACGCCGTCCATGTCGGTCAGCCAGCTCTGCACGGGCTTGCGGTCATGCATCGGTTCCCCCAGCGGGCGTCGGACGGCGGGTCGGCACGCAGCAGACGGTGGGGCAGCTGTCCCACATCGGCAGCTCGCCGAGTCGACGGCGCAGCTGCGCGCCGTCCGGGTCGGTCCGCTCGGTGACCAGCTCACGGACCATGGTCACGAAGCGCGGGTCGGTGCCCGGTGTGTCGGCCCGGACGAAGTCCAGGCCGAGTTGCTTGGCGGTCTCCAACGCCTCGGTGTCCAGGTCCCACACCACTTCCAGGTGGTCGGAGACGAACCCGATGGGGCTGACGACCACGCTGGTGGTGCCGCTCTGCGCGAGGGTGGCCAGGTGATCGTTGATGTCCGGCTTCAGCCACGGCACGTGCGGCGGGCCGGAGCGGCTCTGCCAGACGAGGTCGTACGGGAGGTCGGGGGCGGCGGCCGCGGCCACCAGCCGGGCGGTCTCGTGTAGCTGCGCCTCGTACCGGCCGCCGTGCGGGCCGGCGTTGGCCGCCATCGAGCTGGGAATGGAGTGGGCGGTGAAGACCAGCCGGGTGCTGTCCCGCTTCGCCGGGTCGAGCTGGGCCAGGGCGGCGCGGACGGCGTCGGTGTGCGGCTCGACGAAGCCCGGGTGGTCCCAGAACTGGCGCAACTTCTCGATCACCGGCGCGTCCGGGCCGACCGCGGCACGGGCGGCGGCGATGTCCTCCTGGTACTGCCGGCAGGACGAGTAGCCGCCGTACGCGCTGGTGACGAAGGCCAGCGCCCGGGTGATCCCGTCGTCGCGCATCTGGGTCACGGTGTCGGCGAGCATCGGATCCCAGTTGCGGTTGCCCCAGTAGATGGGCAGGTCGAGGCCGTGCGCGGCGAAGTCGGCGCGGACGGCGGCCAGCAGCTCGCGGTTCTGCTGGTTGATCGGGGACACCCCACCGAAGTGCTGGTAGTGCTCGGCGACCTCGGCCAGCCGCTCGGGCGGCACACCCCGACCGCGGGTCACGTTCTGCAGGAACGGCATCACGTCCTCGGGCCGCTCCGGTCCACCGAAGGACACCAGCACCACCGCGTCGTACGACATGGGGTCATTCTCGCCCCTCGGCCCGGACGGCCCGGCGACGCCCCCTGCTCCGGACGCGTGGGTCACGCGTCCGGGGGCCGGGGGCGTCGTCGTGGCAGGGTCAGGCGCCGATGGCGTGGTAGCCGCCGTCGACGTGCACGATCTCGCCGGTGGTGGCCGGGAACCAGTCGGACAGCAGTGCCAGGCAGGCCCGGGCGGCGGGCTCCTGATCGGTGAGGCTCCAGCCCAGCGGGGCCCGCTCGGTCCAGGCGTCCTCGAACTGGTCGAAGCCGGGGATCGACTTGGCGGCGATGGTGCGCAGTGGGCCGGCGGCGACCAGGTTGCTGCGGATGCCCTGCTTGCCCAGGTGCAGCGCCAGGTAACGGGACGCGGACTCCAGGCCGGCCTTGGCCACGCCCATCCAGTCGTAGACCGGCCACGCCTTGGTGGCGTCGAACGTCAGTCCGACCACCGCGCCGCCGGGCGACATCAGCGGCAGCGCCGCCATCGCGAGGGACTTGTAGGAGAAGGTGGAGACGTGCAGGGCGGTCGCCACGTCCTCCCAGGGCGCGTCGAGGAAGCCGCCGCCGAGGCAGCTCTGCGGGGCGAAGCCGATCGAGTGCACGACACCGTCGAGGCCGTCGACGTGCTCGCGGACCCGGTCGGCGAGGCCGGCCAGGTGCTCGGTGTTGGTGACGTCCACCTCGATGACCGGCGCCGGCTCGGGCAGCCGCTTGGCGATCCGCTCGACCAGGGAGAGCCGGCCGTAGCCGGTGAGCACGACCTGCGCGCCGTTCTCCTGAGCGAGCTTCGCCACCGAGAAGGCGATCGAGGCGTCGGTGATGACACCGGTGACGAGCAGGCGCTTACCGGCGAGCAGTCCGGACATCGCAGATTTCCTCCGTAGTGAGAAAGGGTCAGTGGCCCATGCCGAGGCCGCCGTCGACCGGGATGACGGCGCCGGAGACGTACCCGGCGCTGTCCGAGGCCAGCCAGGTGACCACCGCGGCGACCTCGTCCGGGCTGGCCATCCGGCCGGCCGGGATGGACTTGCGGATCTCCGCCTTGCGGTCGTCGGACAGGCCGGCGGTCATGTCCGTGTCGATGAAGCCGGGCGCCACCACGTTCGCGGTGATGTTGCGGCTGCCCAGTTCGCGGGTGATCGAGCGGGCCACGCCGACGAGGCCGGCCTTGCTGGCCGCGTAGTTGACCTGACCGGCACCGCCGGACAGGCCGACCACCGACGAGATGAAGACCATGCGGCCCCACTTGGCGCGGAGCATCTTGCCGGAGGCCCGCTTGGCGACCCGGAACGCGCCGGTGAGGTTGGTGTCCAGCACCCCGGTGAACTGCTCCTCGGTCATCCGCAGCAGCAGCGTGTCGTCGGTCATGCCGGCGTTGGCGACCAGCACCTCGACCGGCCCCAGCTCAGCCTCGACGGCGGTGAACGCGGCGTCGATCGAGGCGGCGTCGGTGACGTCGGCGCGGACGCCGAACAGCCCGTCGGGTGCCTCGCCGCTGCGGTGGGTGACCGCCACCCGGTCGCCCTGCTTGGCGAAGGCCTGCGCGATGGCCAGGCCGATCCCCCGGTTGCCCCCGGTCACCAGCACGGTACGGGCCACTGTTCCCCCTTGCGAATGGTCAGCACGGACGCGTCGGAGCCTAGGCGTTACCGGCAGGTAAGCGCTAACGGGAGTCGTGTCACACCGGGGTACGACACCGGGATCAACCCCTGGTGGCACGCCTTGCGGCGGGCTCGGCCCGTAGCCTCCCGGTGGTGAACCGGCAACCGATCGCCGTGGCCCTGCGAGCCCTGCGGCACACCCTGCTGGGCCCGGACGCCCCGGTCGAACGCCCGCTGCTGGCCCGTTGGCCCACGCTGGCCCCGTACGGCGCGCCCGTCGGGCTGCTCGCCGTGCTCGGCCTCTTCCTGATCACGCTGACCGTGGAGAGCGAGTGGGGCCTGTCGCTGCCGGTCGCGGTGCTGTTCGCGGCGATGACCGTGGCGCCGCTGCTGGCGCTGCCCCGGCGTCCGCTGCTGGCCTGGCGGCTGACGGTGCTGGCCCTGCTGATCTGCACGTTCAACGCGCCGGCCGACCGGTCCTGGCCGTGGACGCCGCCGCTGGCGCTCGGGTCGGTCGCGGTGGTCGCGGTGGTCGTCGCGCGGGTCGACCGGCCGGTGCTGCTCTGGGTGGTGACGATCACCACGGTGCCGGTGCTGACCCTGGTGCACCCCGACAACCGGGTGCCGGTCCTGCTGCTGCTCGGCGCGCTGGCGATCGTCGGCGATCTGATCCGGCGCAACCAGACGTCCCGGCGCGCGTTGGCCGCGCAGACCGAGCTGAGCGAGCGGGAGCAGGAACGGCGTGCGGTGCTGGAGGAACGCACCCGGATCGCCCGGGAGCTGCACGACGTGGTGGCTCACCACATGTCGCTGATCGCCGTGCAGGCGGAGACCGCCCCGTACCGGCTGACCGACGTGCCGGCGCCGGCAACGGCGGAGTTCGTCGCCATCGCCGCCTCGGCCCGCGACGCGCTGACCGACATGCGGCGGCTGCTGGGGGTGCTGCGCAGCGAGGCCACCGGTGCCCAGACCGCGCCACAACCCGGCCTGGGCGACCTCGACGCGATGGTGGAGGCCGCCCGCCGGGCCGGGCTGCCGGTGACGTTGGACGCCGGGCCGGTCCAGGACGGGCGGGTGCCCGCGCCGGTCGGGCTGGCCGCGTACCGCATCGTGCAGGAGGGGTTGGCCAACGCGGCCCGGCACGCGGCCGGGGCCGCGGTGCGCGTCACGGTCCGCGCCGACCCGTCCAGGCTGGGAGTACGCGTCGAGAACTCCCCGGCCGACGCCGGACCGAGCGCGGACGGCGGGCCGGGGCACGGGCTGACCGGCATGCGGGAGCGCGCCACCTCGCTGGGCGGTACGTTCACCGCCGGGCCGCTGCCCGACGGGGGTTACGCGGTGGCGGCCGAACTGCCGTACGAGGCGGAGAGCGGAGACGCATGATCAAGGTGCTGATCGCCGACGACCAGGCGATGGTCCGGCAGGGCTTCGGCGCGCTGCTCGCCGCCCAGCCGGACCTGCTGGTGGTGGGTGACGCCGCCGACGGTGCGCAGGCCGTCGCCGCCGCCCGCCGGCTCGACCCGGACGTGGTGCTGATGGACGTCCGGATGCCGGTCATGGACGGGCTGGAGGCCACCCGCAAGCTGCTCGGCGACCGGTCGGCGCAGCGCCCCCGGGTGCTCATCCTCACCACCTTCGACCTGGACGACTACGTGTACGAGGCGCTGCGCGCCGGGGCGAGCGGCTTCCTGCTCAAGGACGCCCCGGCGGCCGACCTGGTGCAGGCGGTGCGGGTGGTGGCCGAGCAGACCGTGAAGACGCACGTCGGGCGGATCCTGGCCAAGCTGGGGCTGCGCGACCGCGCCCAGGCCGTGGTGCTGGCGTACGAGACGGGTCTGGTGGCCGCCGGCGAGTAGTCCCGGGGAGCCAGCCCACGGACGGCTCCGCGGGACGACGACCGGGCACCGCCCACCCGCCCATTCTCCCTCCGGACGACATTCCGGAGGGAGAACGTGATGCGACGACGAGGTGCCAGCCGGCTGGCGTTGGGCGCGCTGCTCGGCGTGAACCTGATCCTGCCGGCACCACCCGGGCTGGTCGCGGCGCCCGGGTTCGTCGAGGCGTACCCGGTGACGGCGGCGGCGATGCGCGCGGCCGGTCCCCCGTACGCGGACTGGGTGGCCGGCGGACGCCGGTTCCTGCTGTTCGACCGGCGCGGCGACGGTCGCGTCGTCGAGGTGCTGGGCGACCTGGCGGGCGCGGACCGGATCGCGGTGTTGGTGCCGGGGGTGGGCAGCACGCTCGCCGACTACGACCGGGGGCTGGGCGGGGTGGCCCGCCGCGCTCCGGCGGCGCAGGCCGGGCAGCTGTACCGCCAGCTGCGCGCGGCCGATCCGGCGGCGCGGGTCGCGGTGCTGGCCTGGCTGGGCTACGACCCGCCGGACGGGGTGTTGACGGCCGCCGGTGGCGTCCGCGCCCGACAGGGTGCGGCCGGGCTGGCCGGCCTGCTGCGGGAGCTGGCCGCGCGCCGGCCGGCCGCGACGATCACCCTGGTCGGGCACAGCTACGGGGCGCTGGTGGTGTCGCTGGCCGCCACGGACGCCCCGGTCCAGGTCACCGACGTGGTCAGCCTCGGCGGGGTCGGCGCCGGGGTGCGGCACGCCGACGACCTGCCCGGTGGGCGCCGGTTCTGGGCGGCCGAGGCGCCCACCGACTGGATCTACCTGTGGCACCAGCCGGTGCTGGTGGCGGTGACCGCGCTCACCGCCCGGGCCGGGGTGGCCCTGCCGGGTCTGCACACCGCGCCGGACGGTCCGGGCTGGGTGCTGGCCCGGTGCTGCTGGTTGCCCCTACTGGCGGTCGTGCTGGTCACGCTGGTGCGGGTGGACCGGCCGGCGGACCGCCGCGGGGCGGGGCGGCGGCCGGGCGGTGGAGGGGGCACCGGCCGGTCGGCCGAGTGCGTCCGGTCGACACCTCAGGTGTACGATCATCGACGTTCCGGCCGGGCCGACTTGCAGGAGGTGATCGCTGTGCGAGATAGCGATCCTCCCAGTCGTGGCCGGGCCGATGGTCAGCCCCGCTGAGCCACGACTCAGTCTGGTGAGCTGACCCCGCTCCGCTCCCGCACCGCTTCGGCTCCTGCCGAGGCGCGTGTGCCGCGCCGTCCGACCCCGGACGGTCGCCGGGAGCCGCCCGGTCACGACTTCGTGTGCGCGTCCCCACCCCCTGCGGTCCGCCCCCGCACGCGGACCGTCCAGCCGCCACCGGAGCCGTCCATGAGCCGTTACGTCGCCCCGCTGGGCTTCACCCTCGCCGCCGTCTGGGTGGCCGTCGTCTTCGTCCTGGCCGGCGGCGGTCACTGACCCACCGCCGGCCCTCGCTCGACGCGCCCGCTCAGAGCATCCGCGACGACCACAGCAGGCTGAGCGCGCCCGCGCAGAGCGCCAACAGCAACGCCACTCCGGCGTACCACTGGGTCACCTCGCGCGGCTCGGTGCGGAAACCGATCGAGCTGCCCATGTCCTGGTAGACCTGCTTCAACTCGCTCACCGAGGCCGCCTCGTAGAAGTAGCCCTCGGTGGTCTCGGCCAGCTCGGCCAGGGCCATCCGGTCCACCGGCACCCGCTGGAGCTGCCCGCCGATGTCGACCTGACCGGTGTCGGTGCCGAAGGCGATGGTGGACACCGGCACGTTCGCCGCCTGCGCGGCGGCCGCCGCCTCCTCCACCGACCGGCCCGAGGTGCGGAACCCGTCGGAGAGCAGCACGATCCGGGCCGGTGGGATGCCCGCCGCGCCGTCCGCCGGCACCGACCGGATCGCCTCCAGGCAGGTGAACACCGCCTCGCCGGTGGCGGTCGCCTCGGCCAGCACCAGCCCGTCGATGGCACTGGTCACCGCGTCCCGGTCCTTGCCCGGCGGCACCAGCACGTTCGCGGCCTTGGCGAACGACACGAGGCCCAGGTTGTAGCTCTCCGGCAGCTCGCTGACGAACTGCTTGGCCGCCTCCTGCGCCGCCTCCAGCCGGTTCGGCGCCACGTCGTCGGCCTGCATCGACAGCGACACGTCGATGGCGAGCATCACGGTGGCCCGCTCCAAGGGCTCCTTCGTGTCCACCGCCGGCCGGGCCAGCGCGGTGGCCAGCACCAGCAGGCAGAGCAGGAACGCGGTCGCCGGTACGTGCCGACGCCAGCCCAGCCCCTTCGGCGCCAGCGTGCGCAGCAGATCCACGTTGGTGAACCGCATCGCGTACGCCCGGCGGTGCAGCTGCCGCCAGACGTAGAACGCGGCGAGGGCGAACACCGGCAGCACGGCCAGCAGCCACCACGGTTGCAGAAAACGGATCATCGTGTCGTCCCCCGGGTACGCGCGTGCCGCTGCGCGGCCACGAAACGCACCATGTCCAGCAGCCAGTCTCGGTCGGTACGCAGACGCAGGTGGGCCGCGCCGGCGCCGCGCAGCGCGGCGGCGATCGTGGCCCGCTGGGCGGCGGCAGCCTCCGCGTAGCGCTGCCGCAGCCGCGGGTCGGCGGTCTGCACCTCGTGCAGCTCGCCACTTTCCGGGTCGACCACCGGCAGCACCCCCACGTCGGGCAGCTCCAGCTCGCGCGGGTCGACCACCTCGATGGCCAGCACGTCGTGGCGGACGCGCAGCTTGCGCATCGGCCGGGACCACTGCTCGGCCGGCGCGAGGAAGTCCGAGACCACCACGGCCACCCCGCGCCGTCGGGGCGGGCGGTTGAGCATCTCGACGAGGGCACCCAGGTCACCCCGGCCGGGCTGGATCGCGGTGCCGGCGACCGCGCGCAGCAGGCCCTGCGCCTCCTTGCGGCCGGAGCGGGCCGGCAGCCGGGTGAGCACCCCGGGCCCGACCGGGGGCGACCCGCCCCGCCAGCGCCAGGCCGGCGCGGGCGTCCCCCCGCCGGTGCCGATCACGGCGCCGATGCGGTTGCCGCCGCGCACGGTCAGGTGGGTGATGGCGGCCGCGGCGGCCACCACCACCTCCCGCTTGAGCCACTGCCCGGTGCCGAAGTCCAGGCTGGCCGAGAGGTCCAGCGCCAGCCAGGTCTCCAGTTCCCGATCGGCGACCGTACGCCGCACGTGCGGCGTCGTGGTCCGTGCGGTGACCGGCCAGTCCATCCGGCGTACGTCGTCGCCGGGCCGGTATTCCCGTGACTCCCCCGCCTCGCTGCCCGGCCCGGGGAGCAGACCGGCGTAGTCGCCCTGGAGCAGACCGTCGAGCTTGCGGGTGACCAGGAGCTGGAGCCGGGACAGCACCGCCTCGCTGCGGTCGCCGAGAG
>NZ_WBKR01000223.1 GCF_008868155.1 Micromonospora sp. ALFpr18c | reverse complement strand
CGCCCTCACACCGCGTCGATCATGGACTTGTGGTGGCCGTTTTGGCAACGAAAGGCCGTTTCGTACACCACCACAACTCCATGATCGACGAAGCGGGGAGGGATTCGGGTGCACGCCTTGCGTGCCGGGTTCGGAGGGTGTTTCGCGGATGGTTGCTTGGGGCAATCAACGGGTTGACGACATCCCCTCCTGAAGGACGGCTTTCGTGGAAATTACCGGCTTCTTCGCCGCCATCATCATCGGACTGGTCGTCGGCGTGCTGGGCCGGCTGGTCGTGCCGGGCAAGCAGAACATCCCGATCTGGCTGACACTGGCCATCGGTGTGGTCGCGGCGATCCTCGGCACGCTCGTCGCCAGCGCCGTCGGTGTCGACGACACCAGCGGGATCGACTGGATCGAGCTGATCCTGCAGGTCGCCTTCGCCGCCGTCGGCGTGGCGATCGTCGCCGGCACCTACGGCCGCCGTTCGGTGCGCTGACCCCGCCACACCATCGCCGAGGCCCGCACTCCGGAGGAGGGCGGGCCTCGGCGCACCGTTGGGCCACAGTGGACCGGTCGGTGACGCGGCTACCGTGCATGATGGATGCGCCCCGGCTCGACGACAATCTGTTGGAGTTCGCGATCGGCCTGTCCGAGCGCGCGGGCAGCCTGGTCGCCGAGCGGTTCTTCGCGGCGGACTTCGCGCCCGCGATCAAGGCGGACGAGACCGAGGTGACCGAGGCTGACCTCGCCGTCGAGGCGCTGATCCGCGGTGAGCTGACAGACCGGTTCCCCGCCGACGGGATATGCGGAGAGGAGACCGGCGCCACGGCTGGCACGTCGGGCAGGCGCTGGGTCATCGACCCGATTGACGGCACCAGGTATTTCGCCTACCGCATCCCCATCTTCGGTACGAACCTCGCCCTCGAAGACCAGCACGGCGTGGCTCTCGCCGTGATCAACCAGCCGGTGGCCCGGCAGATCATCTACGCGGGCCGTGGCCGGGGTTGCCGGGTCCGTACGGACGGCCCCGATGTGGCGCCGGTGCCGGACTGAGCCGAAGTTCGCCGTCCGTGGTCATGGCGCGCGACCGGCTCAGCGGGTAGAAACATGTCAACCCCTTCGGCGCGACCCACCTTCGGCCGCAGGGATCAGAGAGCGCTCTCACCGCCCCAGCTGTGCCGGGAGTACGCCGCCGGCCAGCGGAGAGGACGAACCGCATGACAACCCCGTCCCGTCGTATCCTCATCCTCGCCCTTCTGGTGACCACCGCCGTCACGACGACCAGCACGGCGGCCACCGCCGGCCGCCCCACGTACGGCGCACCCGACTTCGGCCCGAACGTGACGATCTTCGACCCGACGATGCCGGTCGGCGAGATCCAGCAGACCCTCGACGCCGCGCACGCCCGGCAGGTCGACAACGAGATGGGCACCGAGCGGCACGCCTACCTGTTCAAGCCGGGCGCCTACGGCGCGGCCGAAGAGCCGTTGCAGGCCAAGGTGGGCTACTACACCGAGGTCGCCGGCCTGGGCGCCTCGCCCACCGACGTCACCGTCAACGGCAAGCTCGAGGTCTACAACCGGTGCCTGGCCGACGGCGGCACCGGCAACTGCCTCGCGCTGGTCAACTTCTGGCGCACCCTGTCCAACCTCTCGCTCACCATCAACGCCGCCGGCCAGGACGGCTGCCGGTCGTCGGCGAACTTCTGGGCGGTGTCCCAGGCGGTGTCGATGCGCCGGCTGGACATCACCGGCGGCGGGCTGTCGCTGATGGACTACTGCACCGCCGGCCCGCAGTACGCCAGCGGCGGGTTCATCGCCGACTCCCGGCTGCCGGCCACCACCAACGGCTCGCAGCAACAGTGGCTGACCCGCAACAGCGAGGTCGCCGGCTGGTCCAACGCGGTCTGGAACCAGGTCTTCGCCGGCGTCGAGGGCGCACCGGACGACGCCACGTTCCCCGACCCGCCGTACACCACCCTGGAGGCGACCCCGGTGAGCCGGGAGAAGCCGTACCTCTTCGTCGACGGCAAGGGCCACTACAACGTGCGGGTGCCCGCCGCCCAGCGCGACAGCCGGGGCGTCTCCTGGGCCGACGGCATCACCCCGGGGCGGACCATTCCGATCGGTGACTTCTTCATCGCCAAGCCCTCCGATCCGGTGCGTGTCATCAACAGCCAACTGGCGCGCGGCAAGCACCTGCTGCTCACCCCCGGCACGTACGACATCGCCCGCAGCATCGAGGTGCGCCGGCCCGACACCGTCGTGATCGGCATCGGGCACGCGACGCTCACCGCGGTCGACGGTGCCATCCCGCTGGACGTTGCCGGTGTCCCCGGTGTGATCGTCGCCGGCGTCACGATCGACGCGGGCCTCGTCGAATCGCCGGTGCTGCTGCGGGTGGGGCGCCAGCGCGGCCGCGACGCGAGCAGCCCCACCAACCCGACCACGCTGTCCGACGTGTACTTCCGGGTCGGCGGCCCGCACATCGGCCGGACGAACACCGCCCTGGAGGTCAACAGCGACAACGTGCTCATCGACCACACCTGGGTGTGGCGTGTCGACCACGGCGTGGAGGGCTTCACCGAGGGCGTCAACGGTGACACCGACCGCTGGCGCACCAACACCGGTCGCTACGGCGCCGTCATCAACGGCGACCACGTGACCGCCACCGGCCTGTTCGTCGAGCACTTCCAGCGGTACAACACCGTCTGGAACGGCGAGTACGGCACCACGATCCTGTACCAGAACGAGCTGCCGTACGACCCGCCGACGCAGGCCGACTGGATGAACGGCGCGGTCGAGGGTTGGGCCGGGTACAAGGTCGGTGACCGGGTGCGCCACCACACCCTGTACGGCGGTGGGGTCTACGTCTTCAACCAGAACAACCCGTCGATCCACACCGAGAACGGCTTCGAGGTCCCGAACCGACCGGGTGTGCGGCTGCACCACATCATGACCGTCAACCTCAGCGCCGGCACGATCGACCACGTGGTCAACGGCGTCGGCGAGGCGGCCGACATGACCAAGGTCGGCGCTCCGGTCTACCTGACCCGATACCCGACCTCGTAGGGATCGCGGGCGTACCGACGGGGCCGGAGCCGGTGATGGCTCCGGCCCCGCCGGCCGTGGCGCGGGTCCGATGAGATTTCGCGTCGACGGTCTTGAATTCCTATCGTCCTGGTAGGAAAATACGTGAATGCCGGTTGGTCCGCTCCTCACCTCGCGTCGGGTCGTCGACCTGATGCGGACCGCCAGCGAGCTCTGTCCGGGGGCACCGGCCACCGACTGAACGCCTCGCCGCCGCACTCCTCCTCCGGCCCCACTGCTGGATCGCGCGTCGACCCGTGACCCGTGCTCACCGGCTCGGCTCGGCCCGCTCGCCACCGCACCTTCCGACCGATCCGGCACCGCCGGATCGGTTCACAACCATGGAGGTACGCCATGACATCCGACCAGCCATCGTCCACCCCACCGACGGCCGGGGAGTCCCGGCTCGCGTTCAACGAGGACTGGGTGGCGACCATCCTCGGCCTGGCCCTGCTCGCTCTGGTCCTGCTCGGTGCCATCCCCGCCGGGCTGGTGCCCTGATGGCCGCCGACGCGACCCGCACGGGCAACGAGCCCGGCACGACCGACGCCACCCGAGTCGACGCCACCGGAGTCGACGACGCGCCCGCCGACGTGGTCGAGTCCAGCAGTTCGTCGACCACCGCCGATCCTGCTGACCCCGCCGACCCCGCCGATTCCGCCGTTCCCACCGCTCCCACCAGCGCGGCACGTGGTGGCGCGTTCTGGGCCTGGACCGCCCTGGGCCTGCTGGTCGTGCTCGGTCTCGCGGCGCTCACCCGCTACCTGGAGCAGAACGTCCCGACGTGGGCCGAGGGCACCGCCGTGGAGGACATCGGGGCCGCCATCGAATACCCGGTCTACGCGATCCTGCTCGGCCTGCTCGGCAACGCCGCCGTCACGCTGCTCGGGTGGCGCGACCGGATCGCCGCCGCCTTCCGGACCGAGTTCTTCATCAAGACCGGCCTGGTGCTGCTCGGGGCGTCGATCAACCTGGCCGTCATCGCCAGCGCCGCCGGCCCGGCCATCGCCCAGGCGATCCTGCTGATCAGCGGGGTCTTCCTGTTCACCTGGTGGCTGGCCGGCAGGTTCGGGCTCGACGACAAGCTGCGGGCGTTGCTCGCCTCGGCGGTGTCGATCTGCGGTGTCAGCGCGGCGATCGCCGCCGCGGGGGCCGTCCGGGCGCGCCGGGAGCAGTTGGCGTACACGGCGAGTCTGGTCATCGTCTTCGCGTTGCCGTCCATCTTCATCCTGCCCTGGCTGGCCGACGTGTTCGGGCTCTCCGACGCGGTGGCCGGCGCCTGGATCGGCGGCAACATCGACACCACGGCCGCGGTCACCGCCGCCGGGGCGCTCGCCGGCGAGGAGGCGCTCCAGATCGCCAGCATCGTCAAGGTCACCCAGAACGCGTTGATGGGCGTGGTGGCGGTGGCGCTCACCGCGTACTTCACCCTGCGGGTGGAGCGGCGGCCCGGCGCCGCCCGACCGGGTCTCGGCGAGCTGTGGACGCGGTTTCCCAAGTTCGTCCTGGGCTTCATCGCCGCCTCGGTGATCGCCACCTGGTACCTCGACGCGGCGGGCGCGGACGGCAAGGCCACCATCGCCATCGTCAACGACCTGCGCGTCTGGTTCCTCATCCTGGCCTTCGTCAGCATCGGCCTGGAGGTCCGGGTGGCATCGCTGCGGGAGGCCGGCTGGCGGCCCGTGGCGGTCTTCGCCAGCGCCACCGTGTTCAACCTGGCGCTGGCGCTCGGCCTGGCGTCCCTGCTGTTCCGCAACTTCTCGGCCTGAGCCGCCGTCGCGCCCCGTCCCGTGTCCGCGCGGGGCGGGGCGCTCGACTCCTTCCGGGCAGCAGGCGAATAATTTCATCGATCAGTCGAACTCTTGCGGGGCGGCGACCACTGCTGCCACGATGGCCGTCAATGCCTTCCGTCCCGAAGGAGTGGTCCCCATGGCGGTCTCCCGCCGCACATTCGTCACGTCGGTGCTGGCGTCCTCCGCCCTCGCCGCCGCCTCCACCACCAGACTCCTCGCCAGCCCCGCGCACGCCGCGAGCCCTCCCGGGGACGTGGTCGGCAAGGTGACGGTCGGCTACCAGGGCTGGTTCAGCGCCCCCGGCGACTCCGCGCCGATCGGCGGCTGGTGGCACTGGAGCCGCGACCGTTTCCAGCCGCCCTCGCCCGCCAACACCACCATCGTGTCCTGGCCGGACATGCGGGAGTACACGCGCAGCTATCCCACCGCGTACCCCAACCTCGGCAACGGCTCGCCGGCCACCCTCTTCTCGTCCTACGACCAGCAGACGGTGGACACCCACTTCCGGTGGATGCAGGAGTACGGCTGCGACACCGCCGCGCTGCAACGGTTCAACCCGATGGGCGACGAGGGACCGACCCGCGACGCCATGACGCAGAAGGTCCGCTCGGCCGCCGAACGCTACGGCCGCAAGTTCTACATCATGTACGACGTCACCGACTGGCTGTCCATGCAGTCGGAGATCAAGACCGACTGGACGACGAAGATGTCCGCGCACACCGCGTCCAGCGCGTACGCCCGGCAGAACGGCAAGCCGGTCGTCTGCATCTGGGGCTTCGGCTTCAGCGAACCCAGCCGGCCCTTCACCCCCGGGCCCTGCCTGGAGGTCGTCAACTGGTTCAAGGCGCAGGGCTGCTACGTCATCGGTGGCGTGCCCACCTGGTGGCGCCAGGGGATCGAGGACTCCCGGCCCGGCTTCCTCGACGTCTACCACGCGTTCCACGCGATCTCGCCGTGGATGGTCTACCGGGCCAGGACCGTCGAGGAGCTGGACTCCTACTACAACAACGTCAACGTCGGCGACATGGCCGACTGCGCGGCCCGCGGCATCGACTACCTGCCCTGCGTGATGCCCGGTGACCTCGCCGGTGGGCACCGCAAGCACGGCGACTTCTACTGGCGGCACATCTACAACATGGTCCGCCTCGGCTCGCAGGGCCTCTACGTGTCCATGTTCGACGAGTACAACGAGGGCAACCAGATCGCCAAGACGTCCGAGACCCAGGCCACCACCCCGGCCGGTGCGAACATCCGGGCGCTGGACGAGGACGGCGTGGCCTGCTCCGCCGACTACTACCTGCGGATCACCGGCGACGGCGGCCGGATGCTCAAGGGGCAGCTCGCCCTCACCCCGGTACGCCCCACACCGCCGATGGTCGGCACCCCGCCCCCGACCGGTGGCAACCTCGCCGCCGGACGGGCCGCCTCGGCGAGCAGTCAGAACGGCCCGTTCCCGGCGTCGAACGCGGTCGACTCCGATGCCAACAGCTACTGGGAGAGCGGCGGCGGCGCGTTCCCGCACTGGTGGCAGGTCGACCTCGGCGCCAGCCACCCGGTCAACCGGCTCGTGCTGCGACTGCCGTCCGGCTGGGGCGCGCGTACCCAGACCATCACCGTGCAGGGCAGCGTCGACGGCAGTTCCTTCTCCACCATCGCCGGGGCCTCCGCGTTCACCTTCGACCCGGCGACCGGCAACACCGTCACCCGCACGCTGACGACCACCACGGCCCGCCACATCCGGCTGAGCATCGCCGGCAACACCGGCTGGCCGGCGGGCCAGCTCGCCCAGGTCGAGGTGTACGCCGCCGGCGGCACCACGGACAACCCGCCGACCGCGCCGAGCGGCCTCACGGCGACCGGCCGTACGGCGAGCAGCGTGTCCCTGGCCTGGACGGCGTCCACCGACGACAACGGCGTGACCGGCTACCAGGTACGCCAGGGCGGCACGGTGGTCGCCACCGTCACCGGCACCACGGCGACCGTGAGTGGGCTCAGCGCGTCCACCTCGTACACCTTCACCGTCACCGCACGCGACGCCGCCGGCAACACCTCGGCGGCCTCGAACGCGGTCACCGTCACCACCGACGCCCCGACCAACGCCGACCTCGCCCGGGGCCGATCCACCAGTGAGAGCAGCCACGTCCAGACCTACGGGTCGGGCAACGTGGTCGACGGCGACGCGAACAGCTACTGGGAGAGCGCCAACAACGCGTTCCCCCAGTGGGTCCAGGTCGACCTGGGCGCGACCCGCACGGTCGGGCGGGTGGTGCTGAAGCTGCCGCCGTCATCGGCCTGGGCCACCCGGACGCAGACCATCGCCGTGCAGGGCAGCACCGACGGAGGCAGCTTCGGCACACTGGTCGGTTCGGCGGGGCGGACGTTCGACCCGTCGACGGGTAACCAGGTGACGCTGACCTTCAGCGCCGCGCAGACCCGCTACGTGCGGATCACCGTGACCGGTAACACCGGCTGGCCGGCCGGTCAGCTGTCGACCCTGGAGGTGTACGGCAGCTGACCCGGGCGTGGGACGGCCGCCGGATGCCGGCCGGCGGCCGCCCATCCCACCGCGCTCTCAGCTGGTGGGCGGCAGGCAGGCAACGGCTGGCCCGATGTCCTCAACATTACTGGCGGAAGCTACTGGCCCAGCAGCTCATTGACCGCCCGGTGGGTGCGTTCCTCGTTGGCCGATACGGGCCCGCCGGGTCACCTGCTTCAATTCCACCCGGCCCGCCGCGCCCGAGCAGCACGAGTAGCCCTCATCTGAAGCTCGTTCGCTGGCGTCATCGAAGTGACCTGGACGGAGGTCCCGCGCGGGCGAGCGGCCTGTCGCTGCGAGCGATGTGCTAGGTCGGACCACAAGGCCGGGAGTACCGTCGATGGTTGCAGGACTGGCGGCTGCCGCTATTGCCGCCGTCAAGCCGTGAGGTAGGAGTGCTGCCATGCCCCCACGCGCGACCACACTCGTTGACCCACGTTTTCCGACTGAGCTGCGGCGACTCCGGGAAGCACGGGGACTGTCGCTGCGGCAACTTGCCGCCGCTGTCAACCACGGCAAGAGCCTTATTCACCAACTGGAGGCTGGGCAGACGAAGCCGACGGTCGACGTGACGGTTCGGCTCGACGACGCGTTGCACGCAAACGGCGTGTTGGCGGCGCTGGTCGTCGAAGCGCCGCAGGGTGGCGATCGTCTGGCCTACGTGCGGGCGCATCAAGGGCGGGCCGATCGCGCCACAGCAGAGGCGCTCGCCGGTCTCCTCGCGGGCTACCGTCGGTTGGAGGATGCCATCGGATCAGGGCCGATCATGCGGCCGGTACGGGATCACCTCGGTACCGTGACCAGCCTGCTGAGGGACGCTCCCGACGACGTGCGCCCTCGGATGGTCGATCTGGCCGGGCAGTGGGCACAGTTCGCGGGCTGGCTCAGTATCGCGCGGGGCGAGGAGCGTGCCGCCACGGTGTGGAACGCGAGGGCGTTGCAGTGGGCCAGCGAGGCCGGCAACGCGGATCTGGTCGCCACCGTCGTGTCGTTTCAGGGGTATCAGGCCGAGTGCCGACGTGATCTCCCGACCATGATTCGGCTTTCGCGGGAGTCGAGAAGGGATCACACGGTGACTGCCGCTCTGCGGGCGTATTGCGCAGGGCAAGAGGCGAGGGGTCTTGCCATGGCCGGTGCGGAGTCAACTGCGGTGCTCGGGTGTCTTTCGGAGGCGTCGGACCTGTCGGCGCAGGCTGCGGAGGAACCGTTGTCTCCGTGGGGCTACTGGTACACGCCGTCGTTCTTCGCCATCCAGCAGGGCAGTGTGTTGCGGCACCTCGGTGCAACGGACAGCCGTGCCAACGACCGAGCGCTGGGATTGCTGATGGCCGGCGTCGCCGGCGTCAACGAGGAGGCCAACGGCGCGGAGTGGCACGGTCACAACCTGATCCACCTGGCCGTTGCCCAGGCGCAGGCCGGAGACACCGCGGCGGCTCGCGAGACGCTGGCGATGGCAGACGCGATCGCCATAGCCACCGCATCCCAAGACCTCGCTCACAAAGTCATCGAAGCCGTCCATCTGCTTGGGCTGTCCGCTACGCCGTAACGGACGCGCTTCGCCTGGTCGGCCACCCATTGTCGCGCCGACGATGACCGTGGGTGACGGCGATAAGAGCTGTTCGGAGACCTACGTCGCGCCCACTGCCTGACGGAGGTGGCATGCGCGGCGATGGGACGGCGAGCAAGGGTGAGCAGGCCGAGGCGGCCGAGCGGGAGGCTGCCAAGCAGCGCCTCCTGGCGCAGGCGGAGGCGGAACGCGTACCGGTGGAGGACACGACCCGTGCGGTCCCGGACCGGCGGTGGCGGCGTGACCAGCGATGACCTTCCGATCGGCCGCCGCGTGGCGAGCTGGCGGGTGCGGCGGTCGATGACGCAGCAGCAGCTCGCCGACCGGCTGTGCAGGTCGAAGAGCTGGGTGGACAAGGTCGAGCGGGGTGTGCGTGCCCTGGACCGGTACTCGGTGATCCAGGATCTGGCCGAGGTGCTGCGGATCGACCCGGAGGTGCTGCTCGGCCAGCAGTCGCAGAAGACGCCGGTCGGTGCTCTCGACGGGATGGACGACATCCGGGCCGCTCTCGCCCGCTACGACACCCCGGAAGTCACGCAGCAGACGGCGGAAGAGGTGAGACGGCAGGTCGGATACGCCTGGCTGACCTACCAGCATGCGCACTACGCGCAGTTGGTGCGGGTGTTGCCGAGTCTGCTCGATGTCGTGCAGGGCGTAAGGGCACTGGAGTTGCGGGTGCAGACATACCGGCTCGCCTCCGCGTTGCTGGTCAAACTCGGTGAGGCCGACCTCGGGTGGCTGAGCGCCGATCGAGCGATGGCAGTGGCGGGTGACGATCCGCCTCTCGCGGCGACAGCGGCTATCTCCGTCGGCCAGGCGCTGCGCGCGTCGGGCCGCGACTGCCTCGCCCTGGCCGCGACGCTCGCCGCCGCGAACCGCATCCTCCCGCCGCCGACCGACGTGGCCCCATTCCGGGTCGGTGATCATGAGGTTGGCGGGCCGTGGGGAGATCAAATGACCCGTCAACCTCATGATCACCAAGGCGCGGGTGGGGGCGGG
>NZ_WBKR01000222.1 GCF_008868155.1 Micromonospora sp. ALFpr18c | reverse complement strand
CCGAAAGGCATCCCGATCACGTCCGACCCGAAGTACTTAGCGATGGTAGCTTCCGAAATCAACGACCGACCCCGTAAGATCCACAATTGGAAGAAGCCCTCCGAGATTTTCGCCGAACTCGTAGAGATAAATGCTTCGACTGTCTGAACCTGCCCACCCGTGGGGGTTAACGTGTCCGAGGGGGGACTTGAACCCCCACGCCCTATACGGGCACTAGCACCTCAAGCTAGCGCGTCTGCCATTCCGCCACCCGGACTTGCACGTTCAGCCTACCTCGCCGACCCAGATGATCTTCGCATCCGAAGGCCGGCCCAGCGGGCCGCACGGGGAGTTACTGTACACGCCGCCCGTGGATCATGCACATCGCCGTGCACCCTCCCCGCCGAGGCGCTCCCACCGCCGCTCAGACCGGCTTTCCGAGGGTCACCGACGAGCCGTCGCAGGCGTGTCCGGGTAGCGGTCGGCCGCCCTCTGCCGGCAGCATTGCCCCGTGGCCCATCCCTCTCCCTTGGCAGCCGCCCAGCACCGGGCCCTCGCCCTGCGTGCCGCGGGTGACCTCAGCGCCGCCTGGCAGCTGTTGGCGGAGGCCGTCGAATCGGCTCGCCCGCAGTTCGGCGAGGACCACCCCGAGATGCTGCACACCGCGCACCTGCTGGCACGGCTGCACCGCGAGGCGGACGACCCGTTGGCTGCCCGCCGGGTGCTGGAGGAGGCGTTCGCGGCGGGCGAGCGGCGTTGGGAGCACTCCGACCCGGTGCTGCTCGCGCTCGCCTTCGAGCTGGCCGAGGTCGCCGAGGAGTTGGGCAACCGGCACGAGGCCCGACGCAACTACACCCGCGTCGCCACCGCCGGGCCGGCCGCGCTCGGCGAGCACCATCCCGCGGTGCGTGCCGCCCGCGCCTACCTCGGCGAGGCCGCCCCCGGCCCGTCGCCGGCAGCGAGCCCGGCACCGACCGATGCCGCCAGCCAGTCGGCGCTGTCCGGTCCGACGCTGTCGCTGGCGACCTTGGCCGCGATGCGGCCGGCGGCGGATGACACCCCGGCCGCCGCGTCGCCGTGGGCTCCCTCGGGGCCGCCGGCCGCGTCCCCGGCAAACCCTCCTGGAGTACGCGCACCCGCCGTGCCCGCCCCGCGTACCAGCCTCGCCGGACCGCCGAGACCAACACCCGCCCGGCCGACACAGCCAGCGGATCGACCGGTCCAGCGACCGCAGTCCGGTCCGGCCGTGCCGCCGCGCCAACGTGTGGGCGACCAGGCACCCCGTCCAGTGGTCGACGTGCCGCCCGGGCCGTCGGCCCCGGTGCCCGCCGCCACGCCCCCGGAGCCGGCGCCCCGATGGGACAACCCGACGATCCAGGTACAGCAGATCGAGCCGCTGCTCGCCGAGGATGCCGCCCGAGCCACGACCAGACCGGTCGGGGCGAGCGGGTCAGGTGCCGAGGTACGCGACGACACCGGGCCGGCGCGACCGGCGAGCGGACCACCCACCCAGCCGGTCGGCGCAACGCCGACGCCCCCGCACCCGGTCTCGGGGCCGCCGGCCCGCCCCTACCCGGTCTCCGCGCCGCCAGCCCATCCGCACCCAGTCTCCGGACCGCCCGCGAATCCGTACCCCGTGTCCGGGCCCTCAGCGCACGGGGAGCCCGTGTCCGCGCCGCCCGGGCACACCTACCCGGTGTCCGCGCCGCCCGGGCACACCTTCCCGGTGTCCGCGCCGCCCGGGCACACCTACCCGGTGTCCGCGCCGCCCGGGCACACCTTCCCGGTGTCCGCGCCGCCCGGGCACACCTACCCGGTGTCCGCGCCGCCCGGGCACACCTACCCGGTGTCCGCGCCGCCCGGGCACACCTACCCGGTGTCCGCGCCGCCCGGTTACGGGCCCGTGTCCGGGCCGCCGTACCGCCATCCGGTCTCCGCGCCGCCGGTGAGCGCGCCGCCCGTACCCCCGTGGGGGTTGACGGCGCCGCCGTGGGGTGGCGGCGCGGCCCCGCAGGCACAGCCGTCGGCGAACGCCGGGGCAACGGAACCGCTCCCGCCCGACGTCGACCGTGCGGCCGCGTCACGACTGGACCCGACCGACGCCGCGACGGTGGTGCTGCCGGCCGTCCCGCTGGCGAGCGGCGCGGGCAACGACCAGGTGCCGCATCCGCCACTGGCCGCCGCGGGCCCTCGACCGGCCGACCATCACCCTCACCCCGTTCCGGAGCCGTATCCGGATCAGCCGTACCAGTTGGGGCCGGAGCCGTACCGACTGGCGTACGCCGAGGAGGGCGGCGGGTCGGCGGGCCGCAACCGGGCGACGCTGATCGGCGCGGTCGTGGCCGCCGGGGTGGCCGTGGTGGCTCTGGCCGGCCTGGGCGCGGTGGTGTTGACCCGCGACGACGCTCCGCCGATCGGGGCCGCGCCCGTGGCGTCGGTGACGCCGACGGTGGCCGGGCCGCCTCCGGGGGACCTGAAGTTACGTGACAACTCGGTCACGATCACGTTGAGCTGGACGGACCCGGCCGGCGGGACGGTGCCGTTCATGGTGGCCGGTGGTCGGGCCGGTTCGGCGTTGGGTGTGATGGCCACGGTGGAGCCGGGCCGGACGAGCTACACGGTCAACGGGCTGAGCACGCGGGTGGACTACTGCTTCACGGTGCTGGCGGTGTACTCCACCGACAGCTTCGCCACCTCGGGGCAGGTCTGCACGGCGCGGGAGCGGGCCACCCCGCCGAGCTGAGGGGCTGTCCACAACGCACACGCTGGGTATCCACAGGGGTGACGGTGCGGGTTCCCCCGTTCCCGGCCGGGCCATATGATGGCACCCGGCTCAGGGGAGGGGTTGCCGCGAGGCGCGCCACCTGCCACGACTCAGGGGAGGCAGCCGGCTGTGGCCAGCATCGACGACGCCATACGGACCGACGCCCCCCGCTCCCGGTCCCGGTTGCGCGGCGGGCTGGTGACCGTCGGCACGGTGACCGCGCTGCTGGCCGCCATGGGGCTGACCGTCCTGGGGTTGGGGGCGGCGGACAACGCGGTGGCCAACTATGACGCGAGTTCCTGGCTGTGGAGCGCGGCGCGCAGTGAGCTGGCCCGGGTCAACGGGGTCACCGCCCGGGTCGACACCCGCACCGAGATCCCCGGCGCGGCCCGGCACCCGATGCAGGTCACCCAGACCGATCGGCTGCTGATCCTGCGTGACCTGCAGACCGGGCAGGTCAGTTCACTGGACCTGGCCACCCTGCAGCTCACCGCGACCACCCCGACCACCCCCGGCCTCGGCGTGAGCGTCGCCCTGCACGAGGACGCGGCGTTCGTCGTCGACGCCGTGCAGGGCATCGTCCGGCAGCTCGACCCGCGCTCACTGACGCCGGTCGGCGAACCGGTGCGCTACCCGCCGGGCATCACCGGCGGCGCGTTCGACGGTGAGGGGCGACTGTGGATCGCGGTGCCCAGCGAGGGCACCGTGTCCGTGGTGACCGCCGCCAAGCTGCCGTCCGCACCGGCCTCGGGCACGCCCGCCGGTGGCGGGCTCAGCCCGGAGCGGGTCGAGACGTACGACGTCGCGGAGCCCAGCCACGAGCTGGTCGTCTCCACGCTGGACGACGGTGTGGCGGTGCTCGACCGTACGGCGGGGAAGCTGGTGCGGGTGCAGCGCGGCGTGGTGCGTCCGACGCCGTTGACGCTGTCCGGGCCGGCGGAACTGGCCCCGCGCACCAGCGGGCCGCGTGTCCCGGTCACCGTGACCGCGGATCGGCGGGTGCTGGTGGTGGGTGACGGTGGTGAGGAGCGGGCGTTCACGGTGCCGGGCAGCGGCGACCGGCTCAGCCCGGCGGTGGCCTGGGCGGACCGGTTCTACTGCGCCGACGAGGCGACCGGCACGATCTACTCCTTCGACGCCGGTGGCCAACTGGTCGACACCATCCGTGGCCGCGCGAACGGGCCACTGGAGCTGGAGGTCCGCGAGAACCACCTGTTCATCAACTCCCCCGACGCGGCGACGGCCCGGGTGGTGGACGACAAGCACCAGGTGCGCGAGGTCGACAAGTACGCCAATGACGTTCTCGGCGGTGACCCGCCGCCGACTCCCCCGCCGCCGCCCCCGCCGAAGAAGCCCCGGGTGGGTAAGCCGAGCGCACCGCGCAGCGTCACCGCCGCCGCCGGCAACGCCCAGGCCCGGGTGAGCTGGCGGCCGGCCGCCGCGAACGGCGCCGAGATCATGAAGTACGTGGTGGAGGGCGCCGGTCAGCGCCTGGAGGTGGGCGCCAACCAGCGTGCGGTGGAGGTCAAGGGTCTCACCAACGGCGAGACGTACCGGTTTGCGGTGCACGCCGTGAACGCCAAGGGCGACGGTCCGTCGCGCAGCAGCAACCCGGTGACGCCGACCGCCGCCGTACCCGATCCGCCGGCCAGCGTGACCGCGAAGGAGCGGCCGGACGGCACGGTGCTGGTGAAGTGGCCGGCGGCGAACGGGCAGGGCAACAAGATCGCGAAGTACGCGGTGACGGCCAGTTCGGCGGGCACGAACGCGCCGGCCGGCGAGTCGACGAAGACGGAGCTGGTGGTGCCCGCCGGGGAGCTGGAGCTCGGCACCCAGTACGCGTTCACGGTGGTGGCGGTCAACGACAAGGGCGCCGGTTCGACGGCTTCACCGGTCAGCAACACGGTGGTGCCGTTCGCGGCGCCGGGCAAGCCGCTCGACCTGCGCGCCGGCACGGTCGCCGACCAACCGGGCGCGGTCACCGTGCAGTGGGCGCCGGCCGAGGCGAACGGCCGGCCGGTGACGAAGTACCTGGTGGATGTCGGTGGGCGGGTCAGCGAGGCGACCGACACCCGGGCCACCGTCACCGGGCTGGGCAACGGCCAGAACGTCGCGGTGAAGGTGAAGGCGGTCAACGAGGCCGGCCCCGGTCCGGAGGCCACGGCGACGGCGCGTACGGTCGCCGAGCCGCAGGTCACGGTGACCGGCTCGTCGGCGACAGCCACGGCGGCGACGGTGACGTTCACGGTGGACGCGGGCGGTGGGAAGGCCACCTGCTCGGTGAGTACGCCGGGTGAGCCGGCGAAGGCCGGGGCGTGTTCCAGCATCACGATGTCGGGGCTGACGCCCGGCACGAAGTACACGTTCACGGTGACGGCGAGCAACGCCGCCGGCAAGGGCACTGCCAAGCGGGATCAGGCCACGCAGTCGCTGTACGGCATCGCCACCTGCAACAACGGGCCGGACGGCGACCAGCGCACCTACTGCAACAAGGACGTCGACGGCCGCAATGGCAACGAGATCTTCTCGGTCGCCCAGCAGGACAACGACAAGCAGGTGGGCTGGGCGAAGCCGGGCCGCCGGCTGCAGGCGTACTGCAAGAAGTCGGGCGAGGACGTCGACTCGTGGATCTACAACAGCCAGAAGCGCAGCACCTGGTGGGTGCAGGTCGAGTACAGCGGGAAGAACTACATTCCCTGGGCCTGGCTCAACCTGGAGGGCGGCGACAACATCAACGTCCTGCCCACCTGCTGAACCACCAGGCAAGGAGCACCGCCGACCGTGAACACCCACGAGCCGCTCACCCAGCCGGAGGTCCAGGGCTTCGCCGCCCTGGCCGCCCGGCTGGCCGAGAACGTCAACGCGGTGGTGCTGGGCAAGCCGCAGGTGGTGCGGCTGGCGTTGACGGCGCTCTTCGCGCAGGGTCACGTGCTGCTGGAGGACGTGCCGGGGGTCGGTAAGACGACCCTGGCGCGGGCCATCGCCGCCACCGTGAAGGGTCAGTGGCGGCGCATCCAGTTCACCCCCGACCTGCTGCCCTCGGACGTGTCCGGTGTGACCATCTTCAACCAGGCGAGCCGGGACTTCGAGTTCCATCCGGGGCCCGTCTTCGCCAACATCGTCATCGCCGACGAGATCAACCGGGCGTCGCCGAAGACCCAGTCGGCGCTGCTGGAGGTGATGGAGGAGCGCACGGTCACCGTGGATGGTGTCCGGCATCCGGTGCCGTCGCCGTTCCTGGTGGTGGCCACGCAGAACCCGGTGGAGATGGACGGCACCTACCGGCTGCCCGAGGCGCAGCTGGACCGGTTCCTGGTGAAGCTCTCCGTCGGCTACCCGGACGAGGCCGTCGAGGTGGAGGTGCTGCGCGGCGCGACCGTGCGGTCCCCGGAGGCGCTCGCCCCGGTGACCGACACCGCGACCGTCGGGGAGATGGTCCGGATGGCCCGTCGGGTGCACATCGCCGAGCCGCTCTACGCGTACGCGGTCCGGCTGGCCGCCGCCACCCGCACCCACCCGCAGGTGCGGGTCGGCGTCAGCCCCCGAGGTGTGATCGCGTTGACCCGGGCGGCGTGCGCGTACGCGCTGATCGACGGTCGGGGTTGGATCATGCCGGAGGATCTGAAGGCGCTCGTCGAGTCGGTGTTCGCGCACCGGCTGCTGCTCACCCCGGACGCCCAGGTGCGTGGGGTGACCGCTGCGGAGGTGCTGCGCCAGGCTGTCGCGTCGGTGCCGGTGCCGCTGCCGTCGGGGCAGCCGGCTCCGGTGCAGGGCTGACCGGCAGCAGCGGTATGGGGATCACCGCCCGCGGAGTCGGGCTGCTCGTCGCCGCCGTCGTCCTGCTGGCGGCGGGTTTCCGGTTCGCGTACCCCGAGTTGACGCTGCTCGGCGCGGCGGCCGGCGCGGCGGTCGGCTACGCGGCGCTGGTCGCGGCGTGGCGGCCCCACCTGACGGTGACCCGGCGGGCCGACCCGGACCGGGTGGCGCGGGGCGAGCTGGCGAGCATGACGGTGACCGTGCGCAACACCGGGCGGCTGCGGTCGGCGAACCTGCTGGCCGAGGACCGGTGCGGGGAGCGCACGGTGCCGGTGCCGCTGCTGCGGGTGCGGCCGGGCCGGGACACCGAGGTCCGCTACGAGGTGCCGACCCACCGGCGCGGGGTGGTGCCGGTGGGGCCGCTGCGGGTGACGCGGCGCGACCCGTTGGGTCTGGTGGCGCTGGCCCGCCCGTACGGCCCGACGGCACCGGTGTGGGTGCACCCGCGGATCCATCCGCTGACGGCGGTGCCGACCGGCGCGGGGCGCAGCCTCGACGGCCGGGTGGACGGGGTGCCGCACGGGTCGATCACCTTCGACTCGTTGCGGGAGTACGTGGTGGGCGACGAGTTGCGCCGCGTGCACTGGCGCACCAGCGCCCGCGTGGGTGAACTGATGGTGCGGGAGAACGTGGACACCAGCCTGCCGCGTCTCGTCGTCCTGTTGGACAACCGTGCGGTCGCGCACCCGCAGCGGGTGGACGGTGTGGCGGAGTCGTTCGAGTCGGGTTGCGAGGCGGCGGCGTCGATCGTCACCGCCGCGCACCGCGCCGACCTGCCGGTGTTGTTGCTGCTGGTCGGCGCGGGGCTGGTCGAGCGCGGGGACGACGACGCCGCGCTCGGGCCGTTGGACCGGCTCGCCGCCGCCGAACTCGCCGACGACGAGGACGCGTTGCGCGCGGCCACCACCCGGCTGCGGCAGGACCGGCTCGGCGACACGTTGATCGTCCTGACCGGGCCGGGTGGCCGGGCCGACTTGGGGCACGTCGGTGCGTTGCGCGGCGCGTACCCGTCGGTGGTGGTCGGGGTGTTCGGCGTGGCCGAGCCGACGCCGCCGGGCGCGGCGGGCCTGGTGGTGGTCGACGCGGCCGACGGGGAGCAGTTCGCCGCCGAGTGGGACGGGGTGCGTCGGTGGTGACGCGGGTGCTGCGGGCGGCCGTGGTCCCGCTGGCGCTGATCGGGCTGACCGCGCTCGCCGGGGTGGTGCTTGGCCGGGTGTACGCCGGTGACCTGCTGACCCGGCTGGTCGTCGGCGCCGCGGTCGGCTCGGTGCTGGTCAGCGTGGCCGCCCGGCGGCTGCCGTCCTGGCTGGTGGCGCCAGTGTCGGTGGCCGCGATGGCCGGTTGGACGCTGCTGTCGCTGCGGCTGGCGGCCGCCCGCGCCGACCTGCCGGGCAGCCTGCTGGAGGTCACCGCGGACGCCGCGCGCAACGGCATCCCCCGGCTGCTCACCGCGATGATTCCGGTGGAGCCGACACCGGACACGGTGCTGGTGCCGGTCGTCGCGGCCTGGCTGGCCGGGTTGGCCGGCGCGGAGGTGGCGCTGCGGACCGGTCGGGTGTTGCTGGGCTACCTGCCGGCGGCGGGCCTGTACGCCGCCGCCCTCTACGTGGTCGGCCCGAACGCCGAACCGGCGGTCGGGGTGACGGTGGCGTTCGTCGCCGTCGCGGCGGCCGGCCTGGCGGTGCCGGCGGGTCCGGCGGCGACCGGCGGCGATCCGAGCGCCGACCTGGCCCCCCGGGTACGCGCGGCGGTGCGGCTGCGGCTCGCCGTCACCTCGGCGCTCGGGGTGGCCCTGGTGGTCGGGCTGGTCGCGCTGCTCGGCCCGGTGGTCGCCGGTCAGGTCGACGGCCGGCCGGTGGACCCACGGCGGTACGTGGAGCCGCCGCAGGTGCAGTCGCTCGACGAGAACCCGTTGATCCGGATCTCCGGTTGGGCGTTGCGCCCGGAGCAGAAACTCCTCGACGTGAGCACGGTGCCGGCGGAGGACGCAGCGGCGGCGGCCGACGGTGACCCCGCCCGGATCCGGTTGGCGGTGCTCAGCGACTACGACGGGGTGACCTGGCGGGTCGGCGCGACGTACCGCAACGCGGGCCGGATCCTGCCGGCCACCACGCCAGCGCGGGACAACACGGTGCAGACCGTCCGGCAGCAGATCACCGTGGCGGAGCTGAGCGGTCGACTGCTGCCCGCCGTGGCGACGCCCCGCGAGGTGAGCGGCGCGCGGGTGGCGTACGACCCGGCGACCGGCACGCTGATCCGGCCGGAGGGGCTGACACCGGGGCTGCGCTACACGGTGACGTCGGCTCGCGAACGTCCGGGCAACAACCTGCTGACCACCGCGAACGTGCCCGCCGGCGACGAGGTGGCGCGGGTGCTGCGGGTCGCCGACGGGGTGCCCGACACGCTGCGCCGGCTGGCCGCGCAACTCGCCGAGGAGAACGGCGCCCCGTTCGCGCGGGCGTCCGCGATCGAGCAGTTCCTGGGCGAGCACTACCGGGTCGCTGCCGACGCGCCGAGCGGGCACGCGTACCCGAACCTGGGTTTCTTCCTTTTCGGACCGCGTGACGGCGGCGGGCAGGAGGGCACGTCGGAGCAGTTCGCGGCGGCGTTCGCGGTGCTCGGCCGGCTCAGCGGGCTACCGACGCGGGTGGTGGTGGGCTTCCGGTCCACCGGCCAGGGGCCGGTGCGGGCCGGTGACGCGTTCGCCTGGCCGGAGGTGCTCTTCGACGGCCTGGGTTGGGTGCCGTTCGACCCGATGCCCCGCCCGAACGAGGAGCCGAGGCCGGTCGAGGAGGATTTCCGGCCGGCACCGGAGGATCCACCGCCGTCGGAGGCGCCGGCGCCCACCGTGGAGCCGACCGCCTCGCCGGAGCCGGTGGCCGCCTCCGACGGGCCACCCGCAAGCGGTGGGTTGTCCACGCCGGTGCTGGTCGCCGGGGGCGGCGGTGGCCTGCTGCTGCTGGTGGGGGCGTTGCTGCTCACCCTGTTGGCGATGCGCCGCTCGCTCACCCGGACCCGCCTGGCGCAGGGTGATCCGGGCCAGCGCATCGCCGGGGCCTGGCGGGAGGTCACCGACGCGCTGCGGCTGGCCGGTCGGCCGGTCGGCGACGACCTGGCCGCCACCGAGGTCGCCGGCCAAGCCCGCCGGGCCCTGGCCGACGCGCGGCGCGCCTCGGGCAGCGCCGTCACGGACGATGACGCCGCCGTGCCCGGCGCCCCGGCCGCGAACGTCGGCGGTGCGCCGGGCGCGGCCGGCACACCGAGCAGCGGCGTCGGCGGCGTGCCGGCCGCGGCACCGGAAGCGACAGTCGACGACCTGGCGGCCCTGCTCAACCAGGTGGGCTTCGCCCCCGGCGCCGCAACAGCCGACCAGGCGGCCCGCGCCGCCGCGGCAGCGACGCAGTACGTGGCGACACTGCGCGCGGCCCGCCCCTGGTGGCGCCGCGT
>NZ_WBKR01000221.1 GCF_008868155.1 Micromonospora sp. ALFpr18c | reverse complement strand
TCACGACGTCGCCGGTGGTGGGCGCCTGCACCATCTTGCCGTTGCCGATGTACATGCCGACGTGGTGGATCGTCTCCCAGGAGCTGCCGGACGCGAAGAAGAGCAGGTCGCCCGCGAGCAGGCCGCTCTGCGGCACGGTCCGTTCGCGGGTGGCCCTGTACTGGTCGCGCGCGACCCGGGGCAGGTCGAAGTAGTCGGCCCCCGGGGACCGGTACGCCGCCCACATCAGGCCGGAGCAGTCGAACTGGTCCGGACCCTCTTCCGACCACTTGTACGGGTCGCCGAGCTGGGCGAGCGCGTACCGGACGGCGGCCAGCGCCCGGGGGTGTGCCGCCATGCCGCTGCTGCTCTGGCCGGCGACGTAGCCCGCGCCGAGCTGCTGCTCGGTGGCCTCCTGCTGGCGCTCGATCGCGATCAGCTGCGCGGCGTTGTCCCGGCGCAGCTTGAGCAGGCTGGCCTCGGCGGTGCGCAACGCCGTCTCGCCGGCGGTGAACTCGACCTGGGCGGCGTCGACCTGGGCCTTGGCCGCCGAGTGCGCCTGGTAGGCGGTCTGCTCGGCGGCGCGGGCGCGGGACAGCTCCCCGGCCACGCCGGTGGTGCCGCCCTCCACCTTCTCGCCACGGGTGATCTGCTGGAGCCGGCTCAGTCCCCGGATGTCGCGTGCGAGGTCACCGGGCGGCAGTGCGGCGGCGGCCTTCACCGCGTCCGCGGCGGCCGCGTCCGCCGCCTGCTGGGCCCGCAGGAGGGCGTCCTGCGCGCTCTCCAGCGCCTTACCGGCGGCGTCGAGCTGGGCCTGCGCGCCGGTGCGTTTCTGCTGACTCAGCAGCAACGCCTCGCCGAGCGCGCCGACCTGGATCTCGCCTGCGGAGATCTGGGCGGCCAGCGGGCCGGTGTCGATGTTGGCGAGCGGCGGGGCCGGGACCCCGGCGACCGGTGCGCCGCCGGGCAGTTGGAATGAGCCGGTCACCGCCGGGCGCGCGCCGGAGTCCGGCACGGTGGTCGGCACGCCGGGCTCGGCGTACGCGGGGGTGGCCAGCACGGCCGCGGCGATCGCGCCGAGCAGGGCGGCCCAGAGCTTCGGACGTAGCACCGGCGAGATCACCGGGCTCCGTCGTCGCTGCCGTCGCCCGCGCCCGCTGTAGATCATTCCGCTCCCCGTCCACCTGCTCGTCGCCGCGCTCGGTGGGCGCGGCCGTCGGGACGGTACCAGTGTGTGTGTTCCGCCCCACCTTGTTACTACCGCACCTCGCCACTCATGTCGATGCGTGGCCGGGTTACGGGAGGCTGAGAGTCTGGTGAAGTGGGTCGCTGCCGCCGACCGTGCCGCAGGCCCGTCCGGCGTCCCGACGTACGCTCGATCCGACCGCAGGTGGAAGGGACGTGCCATGGACGCCGGACTCAAGCGTGAGCTCGAAGCGAAGGTGTACGCCGGTGAGCGGCTGACCCGGGAGGACGGGGTCGCCCTCTACGAGAGCGACGACCTGACCTGGTTGGGGCGCCTGGCGCACCACAAGCGCACCGAGCTGAACGGCGACCGGGTGATGTTCAACGTCAACCGGCACCTCAACCTGACCAACGTCTGCTCGGCGTCCTGTGCGTACTGCTCGTTCCAGCGCAAGCCGGGCGAGAAGGACGCGTACACGATGCGCATCGACGAGGCGGTCCGCAAGGCGAAGGAGATGGAGGGTGAGCAGCTCACCGAGCTGCACATCGTCAACGGCCTGCACCCGACGCTGCCCTGGCGGTATTACCCGAAGGTGCTGCGCGAGCTGAAGGCGGCACTGCCGAACGTCAAGCTCAAGTGCTTCACGGCGACCGAGGTGCAGTGGTTCGAGAAGATCAGTGGGCTGAGCGCCGACGAGATCCTCGACGAGCTGATGGACGCCGGCCTGGAGTCGCTGACCGGAGGTGGCGCGGAGATCTTCGACTGGGAGGTCCGGCAGCACATCGTCGACCACGCCTGCCACTGGGAGGACTGGTCGCGGATCCACGCCCTCGCGCACCGCAAGGGCATGAAGACCCCGGCGACCATGCTGTACGGCCACATCGAGGAGCCCCGGCACCGCGTCGACCATGTGCTGCGGTTGCGTGAGCTGCAGGACGAGACCGGTGGTTTCGCGGTCTTCATCCCGCTGCGCTACCAGCACGACTTCGTGGACTCGGCGGACGGCAAGATCCGCAACCGGATCCAGGCGCGTACCACGATGGCCTCGCCGGCCGAGTCGCTGAAGACCTTCGCGGTCTCCCGGCTGCTCTTCGACAACGTGCCGCACGTGAAGAACTTCTGGGTGATGCACGGGCTGTCGGTGGCCCAGCTCTCGCTGAACTTCGGCGTGGACGACCTGGACGGCTCCGTCGTCGAATACAAGATCACCCACGACGCCGACTCGTACGGCACCCCGAACACCATGCACCGCGACGACCTGCTGCACCTGATCTGGGATGCCGGCTTCCAGCCCGTCGAGCGAGACACCCGCTACAACGTGGTCCGGGAGTACGACAAGGCCCCGTCGCTGGCGCAGCGCCGCGCCGAGCCGCAGCAGGTCTGGGCCTGAGCCACCACGTACCCTCGCAGTCGATGACCGAGCAGAGCGGATCCGAGCAGCAGGGCGGCTTTCCCCGGCGGGACGCCGAGGGGCGCGTCCGTACCCTGGGTGACCTGCTCGGGGTGTGCCTGGCCGGCGTCGTCATCGGCGTGCTGGCGCTGGTGTTGTTCGACTGGGCGTTCGCGTCGATCGGCGCCGGCGACTTCGGGCACACCAACGGTTGGCTCGCGGTGATCCTTCCGGCCTGGCTGTTCTGGGACGACTTCCGGGCCTGGGAGTTCGGCGCGGCCCGGGTGGTGGCGGCGCTGGTCGCCGCGGCCGTCGGGGTGTTCGTCGGGCTGGTGGTCGCCGGGCTGGGCGCCGGGTTGCCGCCGCTGCTGTCCGGGTCGTTGGCGGCTGCGGCGTTCACCGTGGCGTACGCGACGGTCTGGTTTCCGGGCGTCCGCTGGCTGGCCCGTCGGACCGGCTGATCGCGGCCGGGTCGACCCTTCCGCCGTACGGCGGCTGACGCAGAGAACGGAGTGGTGCGGGTGAGCGCGGCGGTCAAGTACACGCTGGGTCGGATCGGGCTGTTCGTCGCCGTGCTGGCGGCCCTCTGGCTGATCGACATGAACGTGTTCCTGAAGCTGATGCTGGCGCTGGTGTTCTCCGCCGCGCTCTCCTTTTTTCTGCTGCGCGGTTGGCGGGACGAGATGGCCGGGGAGATGGCCGACGCGGCCAACCGCCGCCGCACCGATAAGGAACGCCTCCGCTCGGCCCTGGCCGGCGAAGACCAGGACCCCACCACGGAAGGCCCCGACCCGCAGCGGTGATCAAGAGGTTTGCGTCACCAGGAGGGCTTCCGGTGACGCAAACCTCTTGATCAACAGCGTTCAGGCGCCGGGCGCCGGGCTCACCAGTTGGTGGAGCCTTGGACCTTGGGCCAGGGCTTGGACGTTGGCTTGATCAGGTACGCGATGCCGCCGGAGCCGCCGGAGGTGCCGCCGCTGGCGTTGGTGCGCTTGGTCCGCAGCCAGATCTGCTCGAACTGCGCACGCTTGTAGACGTTGCGGACCACGTCGTTGCTGGACGAGGCGGGGTCGTTGACGATCACGTCACCGTCGGCGGTGAAGCCGACCACCACGAACAGGTGCCCGGACGTGCCGTAGTTCGCCCCGTCCAGTTCGCTGGCCAGGAAGGATTGGCTGGTCACCACGGGGATCCCGGCGGCGATGAACCGCTCCAACTCGTCCAGCGAGTGCAGCCGGGTCACCCGTCCCTCCAGGCCGGGGAAGCTGGCCGCGTACGCGGTGTTGAACGGCCAGTTGCCGGCGCCGTCGTACGCGTAGTCGTAGGTCATCCGGGCGGCGTGGTTGACCGTCGGGTCGGGGTAGGTCGGGTCCACCCAGGAGGTGTCGGCCTCCGACGGCTTGCGCCCCCAGTACTCGACGACCATCTCCGTGGAGGTGGGTGAGCACCAGGCCTCGCCGCCGCCGTCGTACTCGGGGTAGTGCCCGGCGTGCACGTTCTGCGAGTAGCGCGGCACCGGGAGTTCGACGCCCCAGGCGATGTGCCCGGCGCTGGGCGGCACGGTGAAGCGGTCCGGCACGGTGGAACTCATCGCGCCGAGCATCCGGACCACCGGCGCGGCGGCCTGCCCGGGTGCCCGGTAGAGGGTCAGCTTCAGCTGGTACGACCGCAGCAGCACCCCGGCGTCGGCGTCGTCGATGCTGAAGGTGTCGGTCCAGATCGTCGACCAGGGGTCGCCCTGCTTGTTGACGCTGGTCCGCTTGATGTCGGTGTCGCCGGAGGCCCAGCGACCCAGGACGTACCACGGGGTCTGGTCGCCACTGGTGTAGCTGCCCTGCATCTCCACCTGGATCCAGGTGCCGGCGGGGGTTTCCGCGTTCCACGAGGCGATCAACTCGGTGGCGTCGAACCCGATCCGGGTCACCGGTGACGTCCAGGTGCCGTACTCCCAGGTGCGGGTGGTGCCGGTGTGCGGATCGGCGTACTCGATGGTGCCGGCCGGACGGGCCAGGGTGACGCCCGCTCGGGCACCGGGCACGACGCGGGTGCCGTCCCGGCTTCCCCGGTGCCAGTCGGCGGGGCCGGACCAGTCCTGGAAGGTGATCTGCTCGTCGTGGACGGCGGTGGCGGGCGGGCGGCCCGCGGTGGCGGGCGCGGCGGTGGCGAGCAGGGTGAACGCGGTGACGCCGGCGAGGGCGGCCGCGTGCAGGCGGGATCTGGCCATGGGTGCTCCGCGGTGTCGAGAGGGACATCGTCGCTGGTCAGTGTTCCGCCTGGAAGGAAGTTTCGCCAGATGTTCGCGGGTGGAAAATCATTGCCGCCACGATGATCCACCTGGGATGCATTGGGCGATCAAGCATATTGATATGACCATGTGACAGATGGTGAAGTGTCCTCCACCGAGCGGGATCTCCCGCCGATCGAGGAGGTAGTCCATGGCCCTCCGCACGCCCATCACTCTCCGCCGCGTCCTGGTGCTCGCCGTCGTCACCGGGCTGGGAATCGTCACCGTCGCCACCGGACCGGTCGCCGCCCAGCCGGCGCCGGACCGCACCGCCGAGTCGGCCGCCGCCGGCTACCGGGTGCTCGGACCGCGAACCTCCGCCGACCGCAGCGCGGTGGCCCGCACCGGAGCCGCCATCGACTACTCCGAACACGGCGTTCTGCACGTCTCGGCCACCGCCGGGGAGGCCGCCGCGATCGGCAAGCTCGGCTTCCGGCTGGAACCGCTCGCCCCGCCGCCCAGCGCCGAGCGCGGGGCCGGCGACGTCGGCACGCTGGCGTTCCCGCCCGCCGACTCCAACTACCACGACTACGCGGAGCTGACCGCCGTCGTGAACCAGGCCGTCGCCGACCATCCGGCCATCGCCCGCAAGATCAGCATTGGTACGTCGTACGAGGGTCGGGACCTGATGGCGGTGAAGATCTCCGACAACGTGGGCACCGACGAGAGTGAACCGGAGATCCTGTTCAACGCCCAACAGCACGCCCGCGAGCACCTGACCGTCGAGATGGCGATCTACCTGCTCAACCTCTTCACCGACAGCTACGGCGGCGACTCCCGGATCACCAACATCGTCAACAGCCGGGAAATCTGGATCGTGCCGACGGTCAACCCGGACGGCAGCGAGTACGACATCGCCACCGGGTCGTACCGGTCCTGGCGCAAGAACCGGCAACCCAACAGCGGTTCGTCCAACGTCGGCACCGACCTGAACCGCAACTGGTCCTACCAGTGGGGCTGCTGCGGCGGCTCGTCCGGCACCACCTCGTCGGAAACCTACCGCGGCCCGTCGGCGTTTTCCGCGCCCGAGACACAGGCACTGCGTAACTTCGTCAACAGCCGGGTCGTCGGCGGCGCCCAGCAGATCAAGGCGAACATCGACTTCCACACGTACTCGCAGCTGGTGCTCTGGCCCTTCGGCTACACGACCGCCAACAACCCGTCCGGGATGAGCGCGGACCAGTACACCACCTTCGCCACCATCGGCCAGCAGATGGCGGCCACCAACAGCTACACCCCGGAGCAGTCCAGCGACCTCTACATCGCCGACGGCACCAGCATCGACTGGATGTGGGCCACCCACGGCATCTGGGCGTACACCTTCGAGATGTACCCCGGCTCGTCCAGCGGCGGCGGCTTCTACCCGCCCGACGAGGTCATCCCCGCGCAGACCACCCGCAACCGCGAGGCCGTGCTGATGCTCAGCGAGTACGCCGACTGCCCCTACCGGGCCATCGGCAAGCAGGCGCAGTACTGCGGCGGCGGTGGCGGCACCACGGTCTGGTCGGACACCTTCGAGACCGCCACCGGCTGGACCATCAACCCGGCCGGCACCGACACCGCGACCCTCGGGGCGTTCGAGCGGGGTGCCGCCCAGGCGACCACGTCCTCCGGCGCCAAGCAGCTCACCCCGTACGCCGGCGCCAACGACCTGGTCACCGGCCGGCTCGCCGGCTCGGCCGCCGGTGACTACGACGTCGACGGCGGAGTGACGAGCGCCCGTTCCCCGGCGGTGACCCTGCCGTCGTCCGGCACGCTGACCCTCTCGCTGGCCTGGTACCTGGCGCACGGCTCGAACGCCTCGTCGGCGGACTACCTGCGGGTGAGCGTGGTGCACAACGGCGGCACCACCGCACTGCTCACCCAGGCCGGAGCGGCGACCAACCGCGACGGCAGCTGGGCGGTGGCGAACCTCAACCTCACCCCGTACGCCGGCCAGTCCGTCCGCATCCTCGTCGAGGCGGCGGACGCCTCCGGCGCGAGCCTGGTCGAGGCGGCTGTGGACAACGTCACCATCACCTCCTCCTGATCGGGTGGGGCCCCGTTCCGCCCCGGCGGGGCCCCAGCGCCCGATCCCGAGCCTCCGGATCCGGGACATATCCGTCGTGTATGGCGGTCCGATCGATCGACCAGAGCTGATCCGCTCTTGATCGATCCGGCACGTCCCGGCGGTGCGCTACCGTCTTACCGACCAGTCCGCAGCGAAGCCGGTGCGAAACCCGGCGCTGTCCCGCAACTGTGATGCCCCGCCCGACGGTGGGGACGAGCCAGGTCGCCTGCGGACCGATCGCGACACGCGCTCTCGAGGAAGGGCGCCTCGTGGGCGGGCGTACGAAAGTCCCTGTCGGCGAAGCACCACACTCCTCGACCGACAGGAGGACCCATGTCCAGACGTACCCCTCGGCTCTTCGCCGCGACCCTCGCGGTCGCCGCACTCGCGCTGGGCGCCTGCGCCGAGAAGGCCGACGACACGCCGAGCGCCGGCACCGCGGCCGCCAGCTACCCCGTGACGGTCGGTTCGCTCACCCTCGACAAGCGTCCCGAGAAGATCGTGTCGCTGTCGCCCAGCGCCACCGAGATGCTGTTCGCGATCGGCGCCGGCCCGCAGGTGAGCGCGGTCGACGACCAGTCCAACTACCCGGCCGACGCCCCCAAGAGCGACCTGTCCGGCTTCCAGCCCAACGCCGAGGCGATCGCCGGCAAGAACCCCGACCTGGTCGTGCTCTCCAACGACACCAACAAGATCGTCGACCAGCTCAGCAAGCTGAAGATCCCGGTGTACCTGACCCCGGCGGCCACCACGCTCGACGACTCGTACCGGCAGATCACCGAGCTGGGCACGCTGACCGGGCACGCCGACCAGGCCGCCGACGTCACCGGTCGGATGAAGGACGACATCGCCAAGCTGGTCAAGGACCTGCCGCAGCGCACCACGAAGCTCACCTACTACCACGAGCTGGGCCCGGAGCTGTACAGCGCCACCAGCAAGACCTTCATCGGCTCGCTCTACAGCCAGGTCGGCCTCACCAACATCGCCGACCCCGTCGACGCGGACGGCAAGAACGGCGGCTACCCGCAGCTGTCCCAGGAGTTCATCGTCAACGCCAACCCGGACTTCGTCTTCCTGGCCGACTCCAAGTGCTGCCAGCAGAACGCCGACACGGTCAAGGCGCGCAGCGGCTGGGCCGGCCTCACCGCGGTGAAGAACAGCCAGGTGGTCGCACTGGACGACGACATCGCCTCCCGTTGGGGCCCACGGGTCGTCGACCTTCTCCGGGTGATCATCGACGCGGTCGCCAAGGTGCCCGCGTGACCGCGAACCGTCGGTGACCGCGACACCGCCTCCGTCCCGGCGGGCCGGGCTGCGATCCGGCACCCAGCCCGCCGGGCTGCCCGCCGAGGCCCGGCCTGCGGGGTTGCTGGCCGGGTCGCGGCCTGCCGGGTTGCGTAAGCGCTGGCTGGTCGCGGGCGTGGTCGCGGTGTTCGTGGCGTTGATCGCCGGGGTGTCGCTCGGTCCGGTCAGCCTGCCACCGGGCAGCGTCGCCGCCGAACTGCTCAACCTGATCCCCGGCGTGCACCTCGACAGCGGGCTCTCCGAGCGGGAGATCGCCATCGTCACCGAGCTGCGGCTGCCCCGGGTGGTGCTCGGCCTGCTCGTCGGCGGGCTGCTCGCCCTGGCCGGAGGCTGCTACCAGGGCGTGTTCCGCAACCCGCTGGCCGACCCGTACCTGCTCGGCGTCGCCGCCGGCGCCGGCCTCGCCGTCACCGCGGTGATCGCCCTCGGCGGCGTGGGTCGGCAGGGCGCACTCACCGGCCTGCCGGTGAGCATCCCGCTAGCCGCGTTCGCCGGCTCACTGCTCGCCGTGACGATGACGTACGCGCTCGGGGCGGCCGGCGGGCGAAGCCGATCCCCGGCGATGCTGATCCTGGCCGGGGTCGCGGTCTCCGCCTTCCTCTCCGCCGGGCAGACGTACCTGCTGCAACGCAACGCCGACAGCATCCAGCCGGTCTACTCCTGGCTGCTCGGCCGGCTCGCCACCGCCGGCTGGCACGACGTGCTGCTGGTGCTGCCGTACGCCGCGCTGACCACCGTGGTGGTCCTGCTGCACCGCCGGGAACTGGACGTCCTCGCGGTCGGCGACGACGAGGCGAAGAGCCTCGGCCTGCACCCCCAACGCTCCCGCTACCTGCTGATCGCCGCCGCCTCGCTGGGCACCGCCGCAGCGGTCTCCGCGACCGGGCTGATCGGTTTCGTCGGCATCATCGTGCCGCACACCGTCCGGCTGCTCGCCGGATCGAGCTACCGGGTGATCCTGCCGCTGTCGCTGCTGTTCGGCGCCGCGTTCCTGGCCCTGACCGACGTGGTGGCCCGCACCGTGGTCGCACCGGCCGAACTGCCGATCGGGGTGGTCACCGCACTGCTCGGCGGCCCGTTCTTCATACTCGTGCTGCGCACGGCACGGCGGGTCCTCACGTGAGCGCCGAACCCGTCGTCGACGCCAGCGCCCCGGCCATCGAGGTGCGGGGGCTGCACGTCAGCCTGGACGGCACGCCGATCCTCGCCGGGATCGACCTCACCGTCGCGGCCGGCGAATGGGTCACCGTGATCGGTCCGAACGGCGCCGGCAAATCGACCCTGCTGCGCGCCGTCGGCGGCCTACTGCCCGCGCCGGGCGCCATCACCCTCTTCGGTACGCCGAGCGCCGCCCTGCGTCGACGGGACCGCGCCCGGGTGGTGGCCACGGTGGCGCAGTCCCCGGTCTTACCGCCCGGCATGTCGGTGCTCGACTACGTGCTGCTCGGCCGCACCCCGTACATCCCGCCGCTGGGCCGGGAGTCGGCCGCCGACGTGGCCGCCGCACACGAGGTGCTCGACCGGTTGGATCTGATCGGCTTCCACCGCCGGGAACTGGCCACCCTCTCCGGAGGTGAACGGCAACGGGTCTTCCTCGCCCGCGCGCTGGCCCAGGGTGCGACGCTGCTGCTCCTCGACGAGCCGACCAGCGCACTCGACATCGGCCACCAGCAGGAGGTGCTGGAACTGGTCGACCAGCTGCGTCGCGAGCACGGCCTCACTGTGCTCGCCACCATGCACGACCTCTCCCTGGCCGGCGAGTACGCCGACCGGATGGTGCTGATCGCCGAAGGCCGGGTCGTGGCGTCGGGAACACCGCACGAGGTGCTGACCGAGCACCTGCTGGCCACCCACTACCGGGCCAGCGTCCGGGTGGTCCCCGGAGCCCACGGCC
>NZ_WBKR01000220.1 GCF_008868155.1 Micromonospora sp. ALFpr18c | reverse complement strand
CGTCGCCCTGGTGCTGCTCGGCTTCGTCGGCCTGCTCGCCGCCGAGTGGACCAACGCCAGCACCATCGGCTCGTACGACGCCGAAGGCAAGGTGCTCGCGTCGTTCACCCAGATCGCGTTGAGCCGTACCGGTGGCTTCAGCGTCCTGGACATCGCCGAGCTGCAGGAGGAGAGCTACCCGCTGCTGATCGTGCTGATGTTCATCGGCGGTGGCAGCGCCAGCACCGCCGGGGGCATCAAGGTGTCCACGTTCTTCCTGCTGGCGTTCACCATCTGGGCGGAGCTGCGCGGCGAGCCCGACGTCACGGTCGGACACCGCCGGGTGGCCACCGCCAGCCAGCGGCAGGCCGTCACCGTCGCCCTGCTCAGCGTCGCGCTGGTCGCGGCCGGGACCATGCTCCTGCTGCTGCTCACCGAGGGGGTGCGCTTCGTCGCGGCCCTGTTCGAGGTCACCTCCGCGTTCAGCACCACCGGGCTGACCATCGGCCTGGCCGGTGAGCTGCCGGCCAGCGGCCAGGTGGTGCTGACCGTGCTGATGTTCATCGGCCGGGTCGGGCCGCTCACCCTCGGATCGGCGATCGCCCTGAACACCCGGCGCAGGCTCTACCGCTACCCCCAGGAACAACCCATTGTCGGCTAGCTGCGAGGAGGGTCGAGGTGTCGGCGAGACGATCGGACGGCGGCGGCATCGTGGTGATCGGGTTGGGTCGGTTCGGCTGCCACCTGGCCGGGTCACTCACCCGGATGGACCGCGAGGTGCTGGCCATCGACCGCAATCCGGACCAGGTGCAGCGCTGGTCGGCCCAGCTCGACCGGGTGGTGCAGGCCGACGCGACCGAGGAGGGGGCGTTACGGCAGCTCGGCGTCACCGGGTTCGGCCAGGCGGTGGTGGCCATCGGGGCCTCGGTCGAGGCGAGCGTGCTCACCGTGCTGGCGTTGGCCGAGCTGGGTGTGCCGCAGATCTGGGCCCGCGCGACATCGCAGAAGCACGCCAAGATCTTGTCGTCGGTGGGCGCGCACCACGTGATCTTCCCGGAGGCGGAGACCGGCGACCGGGTGGCCCATCTGATCGTCAGTCGGCTGCTCGACTTCATCGAGTTCGACGACGACTTCGCGATCGCCACCGTCCGGGTGCCGGAGTCGCTGGTCGGTCGTACGCTGCTCGACCTGCGCCCGGACGAGCGCTACGGGGTCCGGGTGATCGGCGCGAAGGCGCCGGGTGAGCGTTTCCGGTACGCCTCGGACAACACGGCGCTGGCCCAGGGTGGGGTGCTGGTCGTGGAGGGCGGGATCGACCAGGTGCAGCGGTTCGCGGGACGACGCTGACCGTCAACGCCGACGAGGTCCGTGCCCCTCGGGATGTCTCATCCTTTTCCCGGACCACCCGGCCCCTTGGCATCGTTGGGCTTCGGGGCAGCCTTGGCCGGCTTCGGCGGCTTCGCCTTCGGCGCGCCGCCGCCCGAGCCGCTGCGTACCGTCGTCTTCTTCAGCGGGGCCGGCACGGTCGCCGCCTTGCTCGGCGGGGCGGTGGACGGCGTGCTGCCGGCCACCCCGGAGACGCGTACCCCGCAGGTGGAGTCGCCCACCCGGAACTCCACCGGTAGCGGGTTCGCGCCGCTGTACGTGCCGGCGAGGGTGAGCTTCTCGGCCGCGCCGGGCACCAGGGTGGTGCGCTGGGCCGCCGGCCGGATCAGCACCGTGCTCCCCTGCTGCTGCACAGCCGCCGGCTCCGCCTTCGTCACCGTCTGCTGACCGGGGAAGGTGAAGCTCATCGTCCAGTCCCGCAGTTCCTGCTCACCGCTGTTGGTCAGGGTCAGTTCGGCGGCGAATTCCTTGCCGGAGTCGGTGCGCAGCGCGTACGCCACCTCGCAGGGCGCCGCCTTCGGCAGGCTCATCCGGGCCTCGGTGGTCGGCCGGTCGTCGCCGCTGGCCGGGCTGCGCGAGGTGAAACCCCACATCGCGCCGGTGACCGCGATCAGGCCGACGGCGGCCACCCCGGCCTCCACCCGCCGGCGGCGTCGGTGCTCCCGACGGGTCCGGTTACGGGTACGCGACAACGGCAACGCGTCGGTCGCCGCGGACCACGGCAGGATCGTGGTGCCCGCGCTGGCCAGTGCCGCGGGGTCCACCGGGCCGGCGGCCGGCGAGACCGGCACCGCCGCCAGCATCCCGGCCGCCTCGGCGAGGGTCCGAGCCAGTTCGGCCGTCGCCGGACGGTCGGCGGGCTGCTTGGCCAGGCAGCGCCGCACCAGGTCGGTCACCTCGTCCGGCAGGCCGGGCACCGGGGGCATCGGGTCCGGGTCGTTGTACATGTGCGCCCGCAGCATCTGCGTGGTCGTGCTGGCCTGCCACGGCAGCCGGCCGGTGAGCATCCGGTAGAGCAGCAGCCCGACGGCGTAGACGTCGGTGGCCGGGGAGACCTGGCCGTTGTCCAGCCGCTCCGGGGCGAGGTACGCGGGTGTGCCGAGCAGCGCGCCGTCCGGCCCCTTCTCGCTCTCCCCCACCAGCGCGGAGATACCGAAGTCGACGACCTTGACGCCGGTCGAGGTGAGCATCACGTTGCCCGGGGTGACGTCGCGGTGCACCACGCCGCGGGCGTGCGCGGTGGCCAGCGCGGAGCTGACCTCGGCGGCGATCGTCACCGCCTCCCGCCACGGCAGGCGGCCCTCCCGGCCGAGCCGGTTGGCGAGCGAGGCGCCGTCGACCAGCTCCATCACCACGTACGGCACGGTCAGGCCGACCTGCTCGGACTCGCCGTAGTCGTACACGTTGGTGATGTTGGGGTGGCAGAGCCGCGCGGCGGCCTGCGCCTCCACCCGGATCCGGTGCCGGAAGGCCCGGTCGCTGGCCAGCCGGGACGCCAGCACCTTCACCGCGACCTGGCGACCGAGCACCTCGTCGTAGCCTCGCCAGACCACCGACATACCGCCCGCGCCGAGCTGCTCGACGAGCCGGTACCGCTCATCGAGGAGTTGCGCGCCGTTCCGGTCCCCACCACCCATGGTGGCCGTTGTTGCCCGCGATGAGCCGACCTACACCTTGAGGATCGAAATCGGTCAGGGATGTCACCCGATCAGGCGGTCGCCAAGAGTTGGTCCACCGGGGCGTAGTCGTCGGTCAGCACCAGCGCCGAACCGATGAAGTCGGTGAGTTCCGTGCCGGACAGCAGGCTGACCTTCGGGTCGACCTCTCCCAGCCGGGCGCGGATGGCGTCCAGCGGCAGCGGAGCGTCGGAGCCGACGATGAGGAGGTTGGCGCCCTGCTTCTCGGCGAGCGCCTCCGGTGGGGCGATCACCGCGACGTACGTGAACTCGGCGGCCACGGTGGCCAGCTCGGCGCGGATGAACCGCAGCGGCGGGTAGTCGATGACGTTCTGCACGTACACCCCGCCAGGGCGGGTCACCCGCCGGATCTCGGCGGCCATCTCCCGGGTGGACAGGTGCCACGGCACCACCAGGTGGCCGAACGCGTCGCCGACGACCAGGTCGCGGCTGTCCGCCGGCTCGCCGGCGACCAGCATCCGGGCGTCACCCACCACCACCCGCAGGTCCGGTCCGGTGCGTACGCCCAGCTCCTGCTCGCCCAGCTCGACCAGCCCGCCGTCGATCTCGAAGACGACGTTGTCGGTGCCCGGCCGGGTGGCGGTCAGGTAGCGCGGCACGGTGAAACCGCCGCCGCCCAGGTGCAGGGCGTCCAACCGCTGCCCGGCCGGAGCCGCGACGTCGGCGATCGCGCCGATCCACTTGGTGTACGCGTACTCCAGGTGCTTCGGGTCGGCCAGGTCCACGTACGAGTGCTGGGCCGAGTTGAGCAGCAGCATCCGGCCGCTGGGCCGGCCGGGGTCGGTGGTCACCCGGGCGCAGTGGTACGCGGTCTCGATGTCGCAGGGGTTCGGGGCGATGGTGGTCAGTCCCGCGCCGATCAGGCCGAGCACGGCCAGCGCGGCCCGGGTCCGGGCCGGACCGGGCAGGTCGGTGCGCGCCTGCCGCCGCAGATAGACCCCGAGGCCGATGCCGGCCAGCCCGAGGGCCACCGCCAACGCCAGCAGGATCACCGTGCTGGGCAGGGCGGCGACCAGCACGAAGCCGGTGAGCAGGGTCGCCGTGATGCCGCCCAGGGTGCCGATCCCGGACAGCCGGCCGACGACCTGACCGGTACGCCGCAGGTCGGCGAGTTGCAGCTTCACCACCAGCGGGGTGACCGCGGCGAGCAGCGCGGCCGGCACGAACACGGCCAGGGCGACGAGCAGCAGGATGGCGCTGGCCGCACTGCCACGCAGCACCTCGCCGGCGTACCGGACGACGGGCAGGGTGATCGCGGTGGCGATGCCGGCCAGCACCAGCGCCGGCGCCAGCAGACCACGCGGGTCACGCCGGTCGGCCAGCCAGCCGCCGGACCAGGCGCCGTAGGCGATCGCGGCCAGCGCGATGCCGATCACCGAGCTGGTCACCTGGAGGGTCACCCCGACGTACGGGCCGACCAGGCGCAGGGCGACGGTCTCCAGCACCAGCACGGCGCCGCTGGAGAAGAAGACCAGGAACGCGGCGAGACCGTTGGGCAGCGCCCGGCCGGTCACCGGCACGGGTGCGGCCGCGGAGGTGGGCGGTGCCGCTACGTCGGATGGTGGGGTGCTCATCGTCGCGATGGTACGCAGTGAAGCTGGCGCTTCGGGTCAGTACATCGAGAGATGAACGTGGTTCGTGTGGCTGGCGGCCGGACTGCCGCTGCCGCTGTACGCGCGCCAGCCGGTGCCGGGATGCCAGATCTGCTGATACCAGATCACGTAGAGCACACCCAGCCGGTCGGCGTTGCGCACGTGCCAGGCGGCCAGGCTGTCGCCGTACGCCCTGTCGCCGCCGGTCGCGTTGCGGTCCTCGAAGCCGTTCGTGGCGGCCGCGAAGTCGCAGGCACGTCCCTTCGGGTGCTCACCACCACCGCCCGAACGTTGGCAGGAGACGTGCCGCTTGTAGCCGGCCGCCTGGGTCTGCTTGAGGGCGTTGAGCGTGCGGGGGGTGATGCAGCCGGACGTCGTCGGGTCCTTCACCGAGCAGGACTCCGACGGCCACGACCCGTCCGGGTTGCGTGGCGCCGGCTTGGCCGAGGCGGAGCTGCCGCCGCTGAAACCGCTGCTGCTGCCGGAGCTGACCTCGGCGAGGGCCGCCTCGGCCTCCTTCTTCTTCTTCGCCATCACGGCGAGCTGCTTCTGCTGCTCACGCACCTCGGCGTCGATGGCGATCTTGGCCTGCTGCGCCTGCTGCTGGGCGTCGACGAGATCGCGCAGCCGCTTGCTGTCCCGCTGGGCCATCAGGTCGAGGTCGGCGGCGCGTTGCAGGAACGCCTGCGGCGTGGCGGTGTTGAGCAGCATCGACGCCGGCGTGAGCCGACCGGCCCGGTACGACTGCGCGGCCACCTCACCGACCTGGGCGGTCAGCCCGACCAACCGGCCCTCGACCGTCTTCAACTCGCCGATCAGCGCCGTCTGCCGACGCTTGGAGTTGTCGAGTCTGGCCTTGGCCTCGATGTGGCCCTTGGCGGTCAACTCCAACGCGTCCTGGAGCTTCTTCGTGCCACCCTCGTCGGGCTCCGCGTACGCGGGAACGGCTCCACCGACGAGCACCAGCGCGACGGCGGCGAGCACGGCGAGCAGAGCGCGGCGAGCGCGCCGCTGGCTGAGCCTGGTCCTGGGCACGAAAGCGTCCTTCCGTCGACCGCCGGCCTGCTGGCGAAGACCGCCGGTCACGATACCGGAACGCCCGCCGGTGACCAGCCCTGTGACCGTCCTGCCGCCCGGGTGTCGACGCAGCGTGCCACCACGATCGCGCGGTGCGCGGATCAGGAGCTGAGGAGGGCCTCGTGCACCTCGGCCCAGACCTGTTCGTTGGCCGCGACGAGCAGACCACGACCCTCGTCGGCGGGGTGGTAGTCGACGCCGTCGAAGCGGCGGGCCACACCACCGGCGGCACGCACGAGCAGCGCGCCCGGGGCGTGATCCCACGGCAGGGTGCGCCAGAAGATGGTGAACTGCTGCTCACCGGTGAGGATGTCCAGGTACTCCCGGCCGGCGCAGTGCTGGCCGGGCAGCAGCTCGCCGAGTCGCCGGCCGCCGGCGCGGACCCGGTCGCGGGTCTCCGGGGGCAGGAACCGGGTCATCGCCGCGCCGCGCAGCTCGCCCAGCGGCGGCACCCCGGCGCCGCCGTCCACCGGTTGGCCGTTGAGCAGTGCCCCGTCGTCGGCCCAACCCGAGGCCAGGGTCTCGGCCAGCGGGTCGAGGATCCAGCCGGCGGTCGGCCGACCGTCGGTCAGCAGCGCCACCATCAGGGCGAACGGGCGGCGGCCGGCAGCGAAGTTGGCGGTGCCGTCGACCGGGTCGACCAGCCAGACGTCCCCGCCGTCGCGCACGTGCCGCAGCAGCTCGGGATCGTCGGCGACGCCCTCCTCGCCGACCACCATCGAGCCGGGGCGCAGGCGACGCAGCCTCGCGGAGATCAGCTCCTCGGCCCGGCGGTCGGCGACGGTGACCACCTCGCCCGGGGCCTTCTCCGACACGTCGGCGTCGTCGAGCTTGCGGAACAGCGGCAGCACGACCTGCTCGGCGGCCTCCCAGAGGAGATCGCCGACGTCGTCGAGCAGGGTGTCAGCCACGCGGCGGCAGCTTGACCACGCTGACGAAGAACTCGTCGATCTGGCGGACCACCGAGATGAAGCGCTCGAAGTCCACCGGCTTGGTCACGTAGGCGTTGGCGTGCAGCTGGTAGCTGCGCAGGATGTCCTCGTCGGCCTGGGACGTGGTGAGCACCACCACGGGGATGCGGCGCAGATCCTCGTCCTTCTTGATCTCCTCCAGCACCTCCCGGCCGTCGCGGCGGGGCAGGTTGAGGTCGAGCAGGATCAGGTCGGGTGCCACCGCGTCGGCGTACGGGCCCTCCCGCCGCAGGTAGGCGAGCGCCTCGGCGCCGTCGGACACGACGGTCAGCCGGTTGCGGAGCTTGTGCTCCTCGAACGCCTCCTGGGTCATCAACACGTCACCCGGATCGTCCTCCACGAGCAGGACCTCGATCGCGCTCTTGCCGTCCGCTGGCGCGGTCATCCCACCGTCTCCCTCATGTCACCCGTTCTACCGCTTTCCGGGGCTCCGTCGGCCCGGTCCGGCCGGTCCGGGTCGGTGGACTGCTCCGGCGCCTCGGTCGAGACCGACGCGTCGCCCGTCGCGGGAGGCTGCGGCTGCTCCGGCGAGTCGACGGCGGCGGCCGCGGCGGCAGCCGCCTCGACGTCCTCGGGGAGCGCCGGCAGAGTGAACCGGATCGCGGTGCCCTCCGCCACGTCGGTGTCCACCCAGACCCGGCCACCGTGGTATTCCACGATCTTCTTGACGATGGCCAACCCGATGCCGGTGCCCGGGTACGCGTCCTTCGAGTGCAGCCGCTGGAAGATCACGAAGATCTTGTCAGCGAACTCCGGTTCGATCCCGATGCCGTTGTCCTGGCAGGTGATCTCCCACTCGGTGCCGACCAGCCGGGCCGACACGTGCACCTTCGGCGGCACGTCCGCACGGCGGAACTTGATCGAGTTGCTGACCAGGTTCGCCAGCAGGTTCGTGAGCAGCGGCTCCTCGCCGCGGATCACCGGCATCTCGGTCCAGGTCAGCTCCGCGTCGGCGTACTGCCGGGCGGCCTCGGTCTGGCCGGCCACGTCACCCAGCACCTTGTTCAGGTCGACCTCGGTGAAACCGGTGGTGAGGCGGCCGATGCGGGAGAACGCGAGCAGGTCGTTGATCAGGCGCTGCATCCGCTGCGCGCCGTCGACGGCGAACGCGATGTACTGGTCGGCCCGCTCGTCGAGCTGCCCGGCGTAGCGACGCTGGAGCAGCTGGCAGAAGCTGGCCACCTTGCGCAGCGGCTCCTGGAGGTCGTGCGAGGCCACGTACGCGAACTGCTCCAGGTCACGGTTGGACCGGGTCAACTCCTCGGCCTGCTTCTGCAGCTGGCTGTTGACCCACTCGATGCGTTCCCGGGCCTCCCGGACCTCGGCCAGGTCGGAGGCGATCTTCTGGCGCATCGCGTCCACGTCGTCGCCGAGCTGGATGAACTCGGGTGGGCCGACGGTCGCGATGCGGTGCTGGTAGTCGCCCTCGGCGACCTCGCGGACCTGGGTGGCCAGCCCGGTCAGCGGCCGGATCACCATCCGGTCCAGCGAGAGCAGCAGCACCGCGCCGGCCACGACCACCACCAGGGCGGCGACGATCAACAGGACGACCAGGATGTTGCTGCTGCTGCGGACCGCGGCGGCGGCCTTCTCCCGGGCGACCAGGATCTCCTGCTGGAGGTCCCCCACCGCGGAGCGGACCTGGTCGAACTGCTGCCGGGCCTGGTCGGTGACCAGCGCCTGACCCGCCCTGGTGCCGCTGCGCTCGGTGATAGCGATCACCGGCTCGGCCACCGACTGCCGCCACTGGCCGGCACGTTCCTCGACGATCCGCAGCTCCTGGCCGATCTGCGGATAGTCGTCGAGCAGCGCCCGCATCGCGCCGACGACGTTCTGTTCCTGCGCGAGCCCCTCCCGGTACGGACGCAGGTCGGCCGGCTTACCGCTGACCGCGTACCCGCGAACCGCCGTCTCCTGGTCGAGCAGCGCGTTGAGCAGCTCCTGCGACTGCACCCGCAGCGGGCCCGTCTGGTTGAGGATGGCGTCGATCTGGGTGCGGTTGCGGGCGGCCATCGCCGCCTCCGCGGTGGCCAGACCGATCAGCAGCACACCCACAACGGTGAGCAGGGTGATCACCCGGCGGCGCAGACTCCAGCCGCCGACCACCGGCTTCACCGGCCACCACCCCGGCTGACCAGCAGCATGGCCACATCGTCGGCGAGCGGACCGCCGTTGATCTGCTCGGCCCGGCCGACCAGCCACGCCGGCAGCTCGGGCAGCGACACCTCGCGGTTGGCCGGCTCGTCGAGCAGCCCGCTCAGACCCGGCACGTCGAGGCGCTCGTTGCCGTCGCCGACCCGCCCCTCGATCAGGCCGTCGGTGTACATCAGCAGGGACCAGTCATCGGTGTCGAACTCCAGGTCGTAGGCGATCGGCCGGCGGGGTCGTACGCCCAGCAGGAGGCCGCCGGGCGCGGGTACCGGGGCGACCTGGCCGCCGGAGAGCAGCAGCGGCGGCGGATGCCCGGCGAGTCGGACGGTGGCCCGGTTGGCGTCCAGGTCCAGGCGGGTGGTGGCCACCGTCGCGAAGATCTCCTGGAGTCGGCGCTCGCTCATCAGCACCTGCTCCAGCGCGGGCAGCACCTCGTCGTCCGGTACGCCGGCGAGCACCAGCGCCCGCCAGGCCACCCGCAGTTCGACGCCGAGCGCCGCCTCGTCCACCCCGTGCCCGCAGACGTCCCCGACGATCAGGTACAGACGGTCCGGGCGGGTCTGCACCACGTCGAAGAAGTCGCCGCCGATCAGCGCGGCGTGCCGGCCCGGCCGGTAGAAGGTGTGCACCGCCACCTGGTCGGTCGTCATCAGCGGCTGGGGCAGCAGACCGCGTTCGAGGCGGGCCGACTCGGCCTGGCGCAGCTCGACCTCGCGCAGCCGGCGGGCGTTCTCGTCGGCCCGCTTGCGCTCCACCGCGTAGCGCAGCGCCCGGGTCAGCAGCACCCCGTCCACCTGGCCCTTGACCAGGTAGTCCTGTGCGCCCTCGGCGACCGCCACGATGCCCAGGTGCTCGTCGGTCCGGCCGGTCAGCACGCAGACGGCCGCGCCGCTGGACATCTCCAGCACCTGACGCAGCCCGTCCAGCCCCTGCGCGTCGGGCAGGCCAAGATCGAGCAGGACGCAGTCGACGCCGGTGATCCGCTGCCGCGCCTCACTGAGGCTGGTGGCGACCAGCAGGTCGATCATCGAGTTGGTCTCGGCGAGCAGCTCACCAACCAGGAAGGCGTCGCCCTCGTCGTCCTCCACCAGCAGCACCCGCAACCGCTCGCCCGGCGGCAGGTTCGCGTGCCGCGCCAGGCCGCCGTGCGGGTACGGCACGACGGCAGAACCGGCCAGGCCGGCCCCCCGGTGCGGCCGGGTCACCGCCGCGAGACGCGGGAGTTCGCTGGTGATGTCGGGCTCCTTCCGAGTGCCCCGCTGATCCTGTATTAGACAACGGTCGCACACAACACGGTGACCGAGGCGCGGGCGGGGATGGGGCGCGTCACTGCCCGCCGACGAACATACGGGGCGATCGGTGGCCGACCGGCCATCCCGCCCGGGGTCGCCGGACGGCAGGATGGTGCCACCCCAGGCCCCACCACC
>NZ_WBKR01000219.1 GCF_008868155.1 Micromonospora sp. ALFpr18c | reverse complement strand
AGGGCGCGGAGGAAGCGCTCGGCGATCGGGACGGCCGAGGCGGCGCTGGCGCCGCCCTTCTCCACGAACACGGCGAACGCGACGTCACCCCGCCAGCCGACGAACCAGGCGTGCGTGTGGGCCGGGTCGTTGTCGTACTCGGCGGTGCCGGTCTTGCCGTACACCTCGCCGCCCGGCACGTCCTTGAGGGCGGTGCCGGTGCCGGCGGTCACCACCTCGCGCATCATGGTGCGCAGCGCCGAGACGGACTCCGGCTTGAGTTGCTCGCCGGCCGCGGCCGGCTTGGCCGGCGCGGGGTCGACCAGCAGCTTCGGCTGCTCGAACCGGCCCCGGGCGACGGCCGCCGTGGCACCGGCCATGGCCACCGGACTGACCAGTGTGGTGCCCTGACCGAACGAGGCCGCGGCCTGCTCGGCCGGGCTGCCGCCCGTCGACACCTTGCCGGTGAAGGCGTCGGTGCCGAGATCCCACTGACCCTCCAGGCCCAGCGACCGGCCGGCGGCGGCCAGCCCGTCGCCGCCCAGCTTCGGCGCCAAGGTGGCGAACGCGGTGTTGCAGGACTTGGCGAAGTCGGTGCGGAACGGCACCGAGCCGAGCTCGAAGTTGTCCGAGTTCTTGAAGGACCGGCCGTCGACGGTGGCCGTCTTCTTGCAGTCCACCGGCCCGTCGAGGGTGACCGCGCCCCGGTCCAGCAGGCCGAGCGCGCTGACCATCTTGAACGTCGAACCCGGAGGGACCTGGGCGTTGAACGCCAGGTTCTCGCCGGCCGGGCCGGGGCCGTTCGCGGCGGCGAGGACAGCGCCGTCGCTGATCCGTACCGCCACCAGCGAGGACCGGCGGGTCTCGGCGCGCAGCGCCTCGTCGGCGGCGTTCTGGGCGGCCACGTCCAGGGTGGTCTTCAGCGCCTGCCCCGGCTGGGGCTCCCGGCGGAACAGTTCGGTGCCGGTGGCCTCCAACGTGCCGCCCTCGGCGGGACGCTCGACGACCACGGTCAACCCGGGGGTGCCGCGCAGACGGTCGTCGTAGCGGCCCTGCAGTCCGCCGTGGCCGACCAGGTCACCGACCGCGTACCGGTCGGGGTGCGCGGCCAAATCGTCGGCCTGCGCCTGATCGACCGAACCGAGCAGCGCGCGGGCGAACTCCCGGGTCGGAGCCAGGTCGAGCTTGGCGGAGATGAACGTGGTGCCGGGCAGGTCGTCGATCCGTGGCTTGATCTGGCGGTACGCCTCCTCGCGCAGCGTCACCACCTCGACGAAGGCACCCGGCTCGGCCTTGGCCACCCGTTCGGGCAGGTCCGCCAGGTCGACCGCCGGGACCAGCGCCGGACGGATCGCCTTGAAGGCCGCGTCGAGGTCCTTGACCAGCTTCTTGATGTCGGCGACCCCGTCGGGCTGCACCCCCACCCGGATCACCGGGCGAGGGGCGACGATCGGCTGCCCGGCGGCGTCCAGCACCCCGGCGCGGGGAGCGGCGTCGCGGCGCAACCCCAGCCGGTCACCCTTGGTGAGCTGCTCGTGCAGGACCCGGGGCTCCCAGATCACCTGCCACTGGTCGTCGTCGCCCTGGGCGAGCCGCACCTCGCGGTCGTACGCCCAGCGGGTCTGACCGGGCAGGGTCCACTCCACCTGGACCGTCGCGGTCGCGATGTCCTTGGTGACCTTCGGTTCGCCGCGGCGGGTCAGCTTGGGCGGGCTGCCCGCCAGCTCGCCGGAGAGTTCCTTGATCTCGCGGCTCACCTCGGCGGCCGGCAGCTTGCCGCCCGTCGGGCCCACCAGCCCGACCGCCTGGAGGTCACCGCTGCGCCAGCCGGCCAGGAAGGCGTCGACGCTGCGCTCCGGGCCGTCGTCGCCCGAGCAGGCGGCCAGGACGCCGGCGGTGAGGAGCGCCGCCGTGACGGCGGCGACCCGCCGCCGGGCGGGGTTCGGTCGGTGGGGCCGGGGGTACGACAGGAGCATGACGCGAGGTCCTTCCGATCTCGGGCTGCCCTGCACGGTAGTACGAGAACCCTGTCCCCAACGTCCCCTCATGTGGCCGGACGTGCGGAAAGAGGGTGGGTGCCGGTGTGATGAACATCGCGCGGCGGGGTATCCCGCATCCGGCCAACCTCGGACCCGCAACGGGTGAAAGGACAAAGTCCCGATCCGGACGTCCGGCCAGTGGTCCGCCGACAAAGGCGAAGAACGTCAGGGCCTAGGCTGGGCGGCAGAGTGACCCACAACGCGGTGGGTCGAGGGGAGTGGCACCGATGGACCGGCGTCCGGCGATCAAACCGGAACCCGACCTCCGGCAGGATGACTCCGGCCGGGACGACGACAGCTTCGATTCCGCGACCGACGGGGACGGCTACGGCCGACTCGACACGGGCGTCACCGGCCTCACCGGGGCGAGCATCGACACCATCTACGATCTGGGCCTGCCGACCGAGGCGTTGGCCGACGACGTGGAGGACGCCGAGCTCGACGAACCGGTACCGAATGCGGAGCGCCTGGTAGCCCAGGCCGTCGCACTCGCCGGGGACGACCACGACGCGGCGACCCTGGTGGGTCGTTTCTGGCGGTTCGCCCCGGACGAGGAGCTGGTCGGCTTCACGGCGGAAGAGATGCTCGACGCGGCCCGGGCACACCGGGACCTCGCTCAACAACGGGTGCCCGGCGAGCTGAAGCTGCGGATCCACGAACCGTACGCGGACCAGCACCACACGGTCGTCGAGATCGTCACCGACGACATGCCGTTCCTGGTCGACTCGGTGACCGCGCTGCTCAACTCGTACCACCTGGATGTGCACCTGCTGGTGCACCCGCTGGTGGTGGTGCGGCGGGAGCCGTTGGGTCGGCTCACCGAGGTCTCCGCCGACGTGGAGCCGGACGACGCGATCGCCGGCGACATCATCGAGAGCTGGATGCGGATCGAGATCGACCCGGTCCGGGACGCGGCCGAGCGGGACCGGCTGCGCCGCGAGCTGCAGCGGGTGCTCACCGACGTCCGCGAGGCGGTGGAGGACTGGCCGAAGATGCGTCAGCGCGCCCTCGCGCTCGCCGACGAGCTGGCCTCGGCCCGCACCTCCGACGACCGTCCGCCGGTGCCGGAGAAGGACATCACCGACTCGGTGGAGCTGCTGCGGTGGCTCGCCCACGACCACTTCACCTTCCTCGGCTACCGCGAGTACCGGTTGGTCGACGCTCCCGGCGGGAACGCCGCGGACCCGGTCGACGGCAAGGCCCTCGAAGCGGTGCTCGGCACCGGTCTGGGCATCCTGCGCTCCGATTCGCCGGAGGCCCGGTCGCTGTCGTCCATGACACCCGAGGCACACGAGAAGGTGCTGGAAAAGCGCCTGCTCATCATCACCAAGGCCAACTCGCGGGCCACCGTGCACCGCTCGGCGTACCTGGACTACATCGGCTTCAAGATCTTCAACTCCGCCGGTGACGTGATCGGCGAACGGCGCTTCCTGGGTCTGTTCTCCACCGCCGCGTACCGCACCAGCGTGCGCGAGCTTCCGGTGGTGCGCCGTAAGGTCGCCGAGGTCCTGGACCGCTCCGGCCTGAGCCAGCGCAGCCACTCCGGCAAGGATCTGATCCAGATCCTGGAGACCTACCCGCGCGACGAGCTGTTCCAGATCAAGACCGACGACCTGTACCACGCGGTGGTCGGTGTGCTGCGGATGGCGGGGCGGCGGCAGCTGCGGGTGTTCCTGCGCCGGGACGCGTACGGGCGGTTCATCTCCTGCCTCATCTACCTGCCCCGGGACCGGTTCACCACGCAGAACCGGCTGCGCATGCAGGACATCCTGCTGCGTGAGCTGAACGGTGTCGGGGTGGACTACACCACCCGGGTCACCGAGTCGATGCTCGCCCGGATCCACTTCATCGTCCGCACCGATCCCACCCGGCCGCCCGGCGACATCGACGCCGACCTGCTGGCCGAGGAGCTGGCCGACGCGACCCGGCTCTGGGACGACGACTACCGGCTGGTGCTGGAGCGCAAGCTCGGCGACGAGCAGGCCAAGCACCTGTTCGCCCGGTACGCCGACGCGTTCCCGGAGGGCTACAAGGACGGGCACACGCCGTACGAGGCGATGAAGGACCTGGCCAAGCTGGAGCTGCTGGAGGAGCCCGGCCAGCTGGAGATGCACCTGTTCCGCAAGCAGCTCGCGCCCCGGCCGGGCACCCGGATGCCCGGTGCGGACCTGGCCGAGACGATGAACGTCCGGTTCAAGGTCTACCGGTACGGCGAGCCGATGATGCTCTCCGCCGTGCTGCCGGTGCTGCACTCACTCGGCGTGCGGGTGGTCGACGAGCACCCGTACGAGGTGGACCGGATCGACGGTCGGGTCTACCTGTACGACTTCGGCCTGATGCTGCCCGAGGGGCACCACGAGCTGGCCGAGGTGCGCCCGCACGTGGAGAACGCCTTCGCGGCGGCGTGGCGCGGTGAGGCCGAGGTGGACCGGTTCAACGAGCTGGTGCTGCGCGGCGGCCTGACCTGGCGGCAGGTGGTGGTGCTGCGGGCGTACGCGAAGTATCTGCGGCAGGCCGGCACGGTCTTCTCGCAGGACTACATGGAGCAGACCTTCGTCGCGTACCCGAAGCTGGCGAGTCTGCTGGTGGAGCTGTTCGAGACCCGGTTCGCGCCGGGCGACCTCAGCCCCGAGCAGCGTCAGCAGCGCAGCGGCGAGCTGGTGGAGACGATCCGGGGCGCGCTGGACGACGTGGCCAGCCTCGACCAGGACCGGATCCTGCGCTCGTACCTGACGCTGATCGAGGCGACCCTGCGCACGAGCTTCTACCAGAAGCGCGCCGACGGGCGGCCGAAGGCGTACGTGGCGTTCAAGCTCGACCCGCAGGCCATTCCGGACCTGCCGGCGCCGCGGCCGAAGTTCGAGATCTTCGTGTACTCGCCCCGCTTCGAGGGCGTGCACCTGCGGTTCGGGCCGGTGGCCCGGGGCGGGTTGCGCTGGTCCGACCGTCGCGAGGACTTCCGTACCGAGGTGCTGGGCCTGGTCAAGGCGCAGATGGTGAAGAACACCGTGATCGTGCCGGTGGGCGCCAAGGGCGGCTTCGTGCTCAAGCAGAAGCCGGGCGACCGGGACGAGGCGGTCGCCTGCTACCAGGAGTTCGTCGGCGCGATGCTGGACGTCACCGACAACATCGTCAGCGGGCAGATCGTGCCGCCCGAGGACGTGGTCCGGCACGACGCGGACGACCCGTACCTGGTGGTGGCGGCCGACAAGGGCACCGCGACGTTCTCCGACATCGCCAACGAGATCTCCACGGCGCACCACTTCTGGCTCGGTGACGCGTTCGCCTCCGGTGGTTCCGCCGGCTACGACCACAAGAAGATGGGCATCACCGCCCGGGGCGCCTGGGAGTCGGTGAAGCGGCACTTCCGGGAGCTGGGTCTGGACACCCAGACCGAGGACTTCACGGTGGTCGGCGTCGGCGACATGTCCGGCGACGTGTTCGGCAACGGGATGCTGCTCTCCGAGCACATCCGGCTGGTGGCCGCGTTCGACCACCGGCACATCTTCCTGGACCCGGAGCCGGATGCGGCCACCTCGTACGCGGAGCGGCGACGGCTGTTCGACCTGCCCCGTTCCTCCTGGGAGGACTACAACCCGGAGCTGATCTCGGCCGGCGGCGGCATCTTCGCGCGTACCGCCAAGTCGATCCCGATCACGCCGCAGGTCCGGGCGGCGATCGGCCTGGACGACGACGTCACGCAGATGTCGCCGCAGGACCTGATGAAGGCGATCGTCACCGCGCCGGTGGACCTGTTCTGGAACGGTGGCATCGGCACCTACGTCAAGGCGTCGACCCAGACCAACGCCGAGGTGGGCGACAAGTCCAACGACGCGATCCGGGTGGACGGGCGCAGCCTGCGCTGCCGGGTGGCCGGTGAGGGCGGAAACCTGGGTTGGACGCAGCTCGGCCGGATCGAGTACGCGTTGACCGGCGGCCGGATCTACACCGACTTCATCGACAACGCGGCCGGTGTGGACACCTCCGACCACGAGGTGAACATCAAGATCTTGCTGAACACCGCGGTCGCCGACGGCGAGCTGACCACGGCGGAGCGGGACGAGCTGCTGGCCGGGATGACCGACGAGGTCGCGGAGCTGGTGCTGCGGGACAACTACGACCAGGCTCGGGCGATCAACAACGCCCAGGCCCAGGCCGCCTCGCTGCTCCCGGTGCACCGCCGCATGATCAACGAGCTGGAGCGTTCGGGTGCGTTGGACCGGGCACTGGAGGCGCTGCCGCCGGACGAGGAACTGGCGGTCCGCGGCGAGTCCGGGCTGACCGCGCCGGAGTTCGCGGTGCTGCTCGCGTACGTGAAGATCGTCCTGGAGCGGGAGATCCTCACCGAGGGGTTGGCCGACGAGGAGTGGACGACCGAGGTGCTGGTCAACTACTTCCCGACGCCGATGCGCGAGCGGTTCGCCGACCGGATGGGCCGCCACCGGCTGCGCCGGGACATCGTCACGACCGTGCTGGTCAACGAGGCGATCAACCGGGGTGGCATCTCGTTCATCTTCCGGGTCGTCGAGGAGACCGCGGCCAGCGCGGCCGACGTGATCCGGGCGTACGTGGTGGTCCGCGAGGTGTTCGGGCTGCGTGACCTCTGGGACGCGGTCGAGGCGCTGGACAACAAGGTCTCTCCGGAGTTGCAGACCAGCGTCTACCTGGACACTCGCCGACTGCTGGACCGCGCGGTGCGCTGGCTGGTGACCAACCGGCGCTCGCCGATCGACGTGCCCACCGAGATCGCCCGCCTGCGGGACGGCGTGGCCCAGCTGCTGCCAGGGCTGGAGGAGCTGTTCTACGGCAGCGAACGGCAGGCCATCGGGGCGCACATGGACTCGATGACCGAGCGGGGGCTGCCCCGTGAGCTGGCGGAACGGGCGACCCGACTGATGTACAGCTTCGGCCTGCTGGACGTGGTGGAGACCACCACGCGCAGCGGCCGGGACGTCGGCGAGGTGGCGTCGGTCTACTTCGTGCTCTCCGACCTGTTCCGGGTGGACTCGCTGCTGTCGAAGATCTCCCTGCTGCCGAGGGAGGACCGCTGGCAGACTCTCGCCCGGATGGCGTTGCGCTACGACCTGTACGCCGCGCTGGCCGCGCTCACCGCCGAGGTGCTCGGTTCGACCGCGGAGGATGTGCCGCCGCACGAGCGGGTGCGGCAGTGGGAGCAGTCGAACGCCACGTCGATCCACCGCGCCCGACGGGCGATGGGTGAGTTCGACGAGTCGCGGGCGGATCTCGCCGCCCTGTCCGTGCTGCTGCGCCAGATCCGCACCCTGGTGCGGACCTCCGCCGCCGCCTGAGTCGGTACGCCGGACGCGGTCCGGCCGGTCGGGTCACCCCGGCCGGCCGGACCGCGTTCGTGTGGGCCGGTCACGCCACCAGGGTGGCGAAGACGACCACGTTGTCGCGGTAGCTCCTGGCGGCCTCGTCGAACTGTCCGCCGCAGGTGACCACCCGCAGGCCGGGCCGGTCGTTCGGCCCGTACACCACCTCGGTGGGGAAGGACGTTTTCGGGTACGACCGCACCGAGTCGACCTGGAAGGTCGCCGGTTGACCGTCGGCCCGCCGTACGGTGATCGTGTCACCGGGCGTGAGGGCGCCGAGGTCGAAGAAGACGGCCGGGCCCAGCTTCGCCGAGTCCACGTGCCCGACGATGACCGCGTTGCCGGTCTCGCCGGGGCTCGCCCCCGGCTCGTACCAGCCGGCCTGGTCGGCCTGCTCCAGCGGGGGGACCTGGACGGTGCCGTCCGGGTTGGTGCCCAGCGACATGATCGTCGCGTCGACGCCGATCCGGGGGATCTCGATGCTGGTGGGGGTGGAGCGCGCCAGTCCGGGTGGCGCGTCCCCCTGCGCGACGGGTGCGCCATCGAGCGGCGGAACGTCGGTGGCGGTGACCGCCGGTCCGGTGACCTCGGGGCCGGCCTGGGACAGCGGCTGCGGTGGGCGGGGAGCGGACGTGGTCTTCAGGGCCGCGCCGATCATGCCGGCCCCGATCATGGCGAGGGTGACGACGACGGCCGCGCCGGCGGCACGCCACGGTTTCCCGTGACGGCCGCCGGCCGGTGTCGCCGTCACGTCAGACGAGCGAACCATCGGTCCGCCGACGACGCATCAGCACGATCCCACCCAGCGCGGCAGCGCCGAGCAGGCTCGCCCCGCCGGTGGCCAGGCCACGGTCGGTGCCGGTGCTCACGCCACCGTCACCACCGTCGACACCGCCGTGCGGCAGCACGACCAGCTCACCCTCGCCGCAGGAGCCCTTGAGCTCGTAGCGACCCGGCTTCGCGTCCTTGTCGACCTTGGCCTCGCCGTAGTAGACGAACTCCCGCTCGTCGTCCCAGCGGTCCTCGTCCTTGCCGTAGTCACCGCGCTCGTCGGAGCCGTACTCGTCGCGGTCCTTGGACTCCCAGCCCTTGTCCGAGCCGTACTCGTCGGAGCCGCGTTCGTCGGAGCCGTACTCGTCGCGGTCCTTGGACTCCCAGCCCTTGTCCGAGCCGTACTCGTCGGAGCCGCGTTCGTCGGAGCTGTACTCCTCGGGGCTCTTGGACTCCCAGCCCTTCTTGTCCTCGTGGCCCTTCTCGTCGCGGCTGTCCTCCGCGTCCTGGCCGTGCTCCTCGCCCTTCCAGTCCTTGCTGTCCTCGTCGGCGTCGGCGTTGGCGTCGGCGGCAGCGCCGCCGCCCTGACCACCGGGCTGTTCGCCGTCGGCGGGCTGCGGCGTCTCCTCGCCGTTCTCGCCCCTGCCGTTCTCGCCCCTGCCGTTCTCGCCCCTGCCGTTCTCGTCCTTGCCCTCGTGGTCCTTGCCGTTCTCGTCCTTGCCGTGCTCGTCCTTGCCCTTGTCGTCCTTGCCGTGCTCGTCCTTGCCGTGCTCGTCCTTGCCCTTGTCGTCGTGGCCGGAGTTCTCCTCCTCGCGCCACTCGCCGCGGTCCTCGCCCCGGTCGTCGGCCGGCTTGAGCTTGACCTTGCCGGTGACCTTGGACCACACGTACGCGTGCTCCTGCCGATCCGGGCAGATCTCGAGGAGCTTGACCTCGTCGCCAGCCTTGACGACGTGCGGCTTGGCGTACACCTTGCCGTCATGGTCCTTGCCGCCGTCGTGGTGCCCATCTGCGAACGCGATTCCCGGCGCGAACACCAGGAGCGACGCGCCGCCGAGCGCGGCGCCCGCAACGACCTTCCCGAGCATCTTCTTAGCCATGACCTGCGTCACTCCATCCCTGTTGTCCTGAGCCCGGCGACAACCGAGCTAAGACCGACGTTAGACGGTTTCATGACCTATGAAGGGAAAGATTCGCGTTTTGACCTTTGATGCTGGTAAGAGGTGAAGGGGTGCTACGCGGCTTTCACGGCGTGCCGTGTCGTCTCGGATGCGTCGAGCCCTTGCGGGTGGCCCACGGTGTTGTGCGCCTCCCGTGTTCAACCCTCCGCTGCCACCCGGTAGTGCCGGGACTGATCCGCTCGTGCCGCCCGGCCTCACTCGGGGGGTATCGTCCGAGTCTGAGGCGGATTCCCGTGGCCCGACGCATCGAGTCATTGCCATGGAAGCGCTCCCATGCAAGAATCGGCGCACGCGGTTCGGGGAGCCACACCGCGCAGGCAGGCAGCCGAGGGCATCCGGTTCACCGGACGGCGTCCTGCCGCCGACCGCCCGGCCGCGTGCCGGTCGATCACCCCACCACCACCATCGCCCGTCCGGGTCGGGCACCCCCGAAGAATCCCGTTGGCGCCGGCGGCCGTCCGTGCAGGACGCCCACCGGGCCGTCCCGCCGGGCCGTACCTGGGCCCGGTCTCGCCCAAGGAGATCAGTGGCATGAATGTGTGGAGAAGGCTGTCCGGCCCACGCCGGGCCCTCGCGCTCGCCGGCGCGGGTGCCCTGGTCGCCGGCGGGCTGGTGACGATTCCCGTCACGGCGGCGCAGGCCGCCACGCAGTGCGACGTCGCATACACGAGCAACGACTGGCCCGGCGGCTTCACCGCGAGCATCACCATCAAGAACGTCGGCGACCCGCTCAACGGCTGGACCCTGGGCTGGACCTTCCCCAACTCCAGCCAGCGGGTGCAGCAGGGCTGGTCGGCCGAGTTCACGCAGTCCGGCAGCCAGGTCACCGCCCGGAGCCTGTCCTACAACGGCAGCCTCGCCACCGGCGCGTCCACGAGCATCGGCTTCAACGGCGCGTGGAGCGGCAGCAACCCGAAGCCGACCTCATTCACCCTCAACGGGGTGGCCTGCAACGGTGGCACCACCCCGCCGACCACCACACC
>NZ_WBKR01000218.1 GCF_008868155.1 Micromonospora sp. ALFpr18c | reverse complement strand
CGGGGAGCGTAAGGGGTGGGGGAGCCCAGGAACGCCGCCGCCAAGAGCGCGTTGAGAGGGCTGCCGAATTTTGTGTCGGGGTTCTTAACGACGGGTGGGCTGATGTTGTGTCCGGCCGCGTGACGGAATACGTCGCCGAGGAGACCTGGAAGAGGCTCTTCGGGCGGCGGCGCCGCAGGAGGTGCAAGCTGTTGGCTCAGACGGCCGGGGCAGTACTGGCCGGAAAGCAGATGCTGCACGGTCTCGTCGGAGCCGTAGCGGCCTGGCTGGCCAGCCTTTTCGGCGGTGACAGGGTAGTGCAATCCATCGCCCGTCAACTCGCGTCGAACATCCCGCTTCCTCCTGACGCCAAGATGGTGGCTACGGCGCGGGGATTGCAGGTGATCGGGGTGCTGCTATGTCTGTTTAACGGTGATGACCTGAGGAGATGCCAATGCTTTATCGATCTTGCTCTTGAGGAAGCCAAGACGCAGGTAAAGAAGATCCTCCTCGCCGCGATGGAAAACTGGACGGCGTTGGCGTGGTTCCCGGCCTCACCTGCGGTGGCGGAACGAGGCATCTATGGCATGTACGGGAGCACCGGAGGGCACTGAATCGCGCACCCGGATGATGGCCGGTCAGCTTGGACGGACCGTGGCGGGTGGAGGCATCACGAAACCCTCGGCGTACGTCTGGCGGGCAGCCTGTAGGAAGTCGAACCGCTCCTTGTGCGCACGGTCCCAGCCGGCCTCAAGCCCAGGCGGCCAACGACGGCCGCGGTACCGCTTGTCGATGATTTCTGAGAGTGAACCGACCGCGTCGAGCAGAGCCTGAGCGCGCTGCGCCAGTGAATCAGGTCCCGCGACCTGAACGACGGCGTTGGCGGCGACGAGTTGGTTCCATTCGGCCGTGTACTGCCGGTGCTGCTCTGTCGGCTGCTCACCCTCGGGATGAAGGTTCAACAGGTCGCTGAGTTCCCGGGCCTGATCAAGGAAGCTGTCCACTCGGGTCAGGAGCACGACGTAGGCTCCGCTGCTGGCGTCGGCGAGCTGGGTGCTCCGGGCCCGCTCGGCGTCTGCGAGCTCATTGCCGCGAGCATGTTCGGCTTGAGCACGTTGGGTGCGGGTGCTCAGCCAACCGACGGCGAACGTGGCGCCGCCGCCAACGAGCGCACCCAACAAGACGAAGAGGCCCGTCGTGATCTCAGTGGTCACGCAAGGCAGTAGAACATGGAAGGCCGCGATTGTCTGCCCTGGAGGCTTGGCTGCCCGGCTTCGTCCGACCCGGCGCCTTCCATCTCTCACCCCGAGCGGGGAGGCCCCGTCGGCGCCACTGCACGGGCGAAGAACTCGTCGAGCGGCTCACCGCCCTGGTAGAGCGACTCGATGAACGATTGGCAGCTTGCCACCAGGTCGGGGTCACGCCAGCGGCGGGCGGACGCCAGCACACCGTCGGCGTCGTAGACGGCCTCGTACATCACCTCGGTGCCGAGGGTGTAGATCTCGGGCACCTGACCGCCCGACTCGGCTGCCGCCACCGCGTCCGCGCCGACCACGTGGGTCAGACCGCCGTACTCGTGTCGCAGCCGAAGCACGTGTAGTTCCCACTGAAGGTAAGGCGTGAGGGGCTCTTCGACCACTCGTACCCGACGGGTGGCGAACCCGTTCTCGGTGATCCGCCGGTAGTAACTCTGGAACTCGTGGCGGCGCGCGTTGAGGATCCGCAGCGAATCCTCCCACCGCCCGTCGGCAAACGCTTGCCAACCCTCGTCCCCGGGCTCCCTGAAGGTCTGCTGGCGTTCCAGCTTCCAGAAGCCCGGAGCAGTGGTCTGCCAGAACCGATCGTCCGCCCAGTAATCCTCCAGGCGGAGTCGCTCGCCGGGATCCCCGCGGAACAGGTCATGCATCAGGTACGTCCACCTTCGCGGTGATCATGGCCGATCGGGGATGATGATAAGCCAGATTGTCCCGCTACCTACGCTTCCACACGACCACGGCACCGGCTTTGGGGAGAATCCAGTCGTCCACGGAGATGGCGATGAACCGCGTGTCCTGCAAGCTGGGCGCGTACTCCACGGACGCCGGCCGGGTCAGGCCGAAGAAGTCCAGCGCGCGGATCCGCGCGATGTCCGGAACGGAGACGCTGATCGAGTACGTTGCGGCGAAGGTCGGCTTGGGCACCTCGAAGCTGAGCAGGTTACCGTCCGCCAGCACCTTCGCGTTGAACGAGTACTGCACGAAGACATCCGCCCGGTCGGTGAACTCCTCGGCGGGCGGGAAGGCGACGTACTCGCGCTCGGCGTCGTTCTTCTGAAACTGCACCTGCTGGCCGCCGAAGTTGACGCTCAATAGCGCGAACGCCTCGTCCCACTGGCTGTCGAACTCGCCGGTCGAGGGCAGCCGCCAGACGACGCCCATGTCACGCGCCCGCAGGAGCCGGTCGTAGTCGTCCTGCCAGCCGCCGACTTTGAACGTGAACCGCGTCCGCTTGACGTCGTTGGTGTGGTAACCGAACTGGAAGAACACGTCGTAGTAGTCGTGCTGACGTCCGCTGGTCTCCGCCTTGTGTAACCCGAACACCTCGGCTCGTACGACGAGGTTGCGCCACTGCTCCTCTGACTCGAACACGTTGTTTCGCAGCTTGCGGGCGATGACGCTGCCCAGCTCGGCGTTCCCGCTCCTCAGCCGCGCCGCGTTCTCGATCACCCTGTCCAACTCCTCGGGAGCGAGTTGTAAGGCCTCCAGCCGCGAGCCAGCGGCCAGCGATTGCGCTACCGCGGTCCGTACCCCTTCTTCCTGTTGCCGCAGCGCGGCCCGCACCATCTCCACGAACCGGTCCTCGGCCACCTGGTTGAGCAGGACCTGGAAGATGCTGATCGTCAGGCCGGCCTGGAAGATTGCCACCCCGACGTCGTAGACCCGCAACGTCGACCAGAGGCTCGTCGGAGTAGAGATGGCCAGCACGCCACCGGGACCAGTCGTGATGGTGGGGTCCCCGGATGGCGCGATCAGGATGAGCAACAGGCCCACTGCCGTTGCCAGGAAGCCGAGCAGCAGGCCACGACTGCGGTACAGGTCGGCGAGCGCTCCGGGCAGAGTGCGCCGAGGGTTCGTCGAATGCGGCGATGAAGGCTCCACTACTGGGGCGCCTTACCGAGTGGCGGAAGGTACCTGATGACGGGCAGGCCGGCCGATTCGCCCATCGACAGGTAGTGCTGGACGTTGGAGTAGCCGATTCGATCGCCGTCTCGCACGAACAGTGCCGACTCGCTGCCGAGCCGCTTGAGCAGCGGTACGCCGACGATGGCCGGCACGTTCGCCCGCGCGCAGATCTCCGTGAGAGAACGCTGCTCGTCCACGTGATCGATGAGCACGACCTCAAGAGGCGTGAAAACGTGGGACGGCAGGTATCCGTTGCAGAAGGATTCCAGCAGCCAGGTCGTGTCGTCGTCCCAGTTGCCGCGGGGCAGGTCCAGTGTTCGGAACGTACCGCTGAAGAGGGCTACCTCCGCCTCATGGATCTTGGCGCGTCCCCGATGCGCCAGCTCGATGAGACCGTCAATGCCGAACTCCTGGTAGAGCAGGAATGCCTGCCGGGTGTGATCGCGGTAGAGAGACCACAACTTTGGTCGCTCGGCCCCGTGGCGGCCATACACCAGGATGTTGCGCAGTGCGTGCAGTGGCACGGCGGCCGTCGCTGCGAAGCAGGTGCCAAGTACCTCGGCGATTCCTTCCTCCAGCCCCATGGCGTAGACCTCGGGGTCGACCCGGCCCGGCACTGTGTGAACGACTTCGTGGGCGAAGAGGGCCTCGCTGTAGAGCGGCCGCAGGCCGTCACGGCGGAAGTAGACCCCGGACGGGATGCCGTAACGCTCCTCGTCCTCCCGGTCCGGCGCGAACGCGGCCCATCCGAACTGGTCGAAGGGTGCCGGGAAATCGTCCACCACGTAGAGATCCGAATCGCCGAGGTCGAGCCCCGCACCTGTCAGTCTGGCCGTGATGTCGCCGCCCGCTGCGGTGACCCGATCGTGCACGGCGGTCTCGGCCTGAGGGACCTGCACTGCGGCAACTGCCCGGAGGTCGTCCGCCATCAGCGTGCCCAGCGCGGCTTCGTCGTCGTGGAGCGGCCCATCGGGTGACATGGAGTCGGCCAAGTCGCAGAGTGTCGCTGCTGCGGACGCTGCATCAGCTGCCGCCGCCAGGTCGATTGCCGCGCCCACTCGCTCGACAAAGCGATCGATGTTGGCGAATCGGCATGCGGAGAGATACATGCCGCCGTACAGGAAGTCACGTGTGGCCGTGCTCAATGAAACCCTCGCCCCTGTCGCTCCTTGACGCATGGCTGTCCCGTTCCGTCAGGCGCGGGACAGTCACGCCGTCCTTGCCGTCCTTGATGGCATCCCACAACGATGGTGGTCAGCCGCCACCGCCGTTGCCGTTGACCCAACCCTCACCACGCTTCATGACCATCACCTCCGCTCATCCTCAGCTGGTGGATCTCGGCCCGACTGACTGCTGCCGAAGGGCAGCCGTCAATCGCGACGTCTCGTTCATGACCTCCGCGGCGACCTGGGTGAATGAGGCTTCCAATCCGCTATCCACGACTTCGGACAGACATCGCTGGGCTGCGACGATCATGCAGCTTGTGCTCTCGTCCGAGAGCGCTCGCAGCGAGCGGAGGCGCTCGAACGACGCGGCGTCATCTCCCCGGGCAGCGCGAAACTTCTCCGTATCGCAGGCGGCCTCGATGTCTTCGAACGGCGCGAGAGCCCTCCGCATCCCGGTGTACAGGTGGGACACACGTGGATCCGTGAACTCGTAGTAGACCCGGTACTTTTCGGTGTGCATGGCCACGCCGTGCCGCTCGTAGTACCGCAGCAATGGTGCTCCGGGGTACAACTCCAGGCGATTGGTGAGTCGGGAGTAGCTTGTGACCCGGCTTCGGGCGAGGAAGCTGAGGTTTTCGGCAATGCCGGCGAGGGTGGACATCGGTTGAAACATGATGAAGCCGGTTGAGAAGTCGATGTTCAACCGGCGTAGCGCTGCTATGGCTGCCTCAACCTGATCATTGCTGGTCCTCTTCGCGAACAGCCGGATGTCGGAGCTGGTAGCCGATTCGATGCCGATCAGCACGTGCCGCAGCCCGGCCTCGCGCAGCCGTCCCAGCAGATCCTCGTCGATCTCGTCAACCCGGCACTCGATCGAATAGGTGATCTGGAACGGGAGTTGGCCCAGGTGTCGTACGAACTCAACGGCCCGTTCCCGGCCCTGACCGGCCCCGCCCAGGAAGTCGTCATCGACGATGCTTATCGCTTTGACACCGTGGGTCTCGTGCAGGTGAACGATCTCGTCGATGACCGACGCGGCGCTGCGGTGTCGCCACTTCGGCAGACTGTGGTAGCGGTTGGCGTAGTTGCCAGACTGGCAGAACGTGCAGTGCGCCGCGCACCCCCGGCTCGTCGACATCGTGGCGTGCCCGCCGCGGTACGCCACCGGTGACGGGTCGCGAAAGGCGAAGGGCAGTTCATCGAGCGCTGCGACAGGAGGTCGAGGCCCTTCCGTGACGATCCGACCATCCTGTCGCGTCTGCAGGCCCTTGACGCCACCGTCGCCCTGGCCGCGCATCAGCCTGGCCCAGACTTCGGCAATCGTCTCGTCACCTTCGTACATGCATGCTGAATCGAGTTCGGGGCAGTCGCGCAAGACCTCTTCCCAGAGAAACTGCAGCCCCTGGCCACCGATCGTGAGATACGCGTTCGGCGCGTACTGGCGCAGATGTCGCGCCAGATCCATTGCGTCGGGAGTCTGCCGGGTGAAGAGGACGCCTATGCCGATCAAGGTGGCCCTTTGTGCGAGTTCGCGCACCAGGTCGGGCGGTGGCGTCGGGCATTCGTCGAACACCTGCACCTGAACATCCAGGCGCTCAAGCACTGCCGCGACGGCGCGGAGACCCAAACTTTCGGCTGAGCGGTACTCGCCGTGGTCATAGGCCGGAGCGACAAATAGCGCGGATGGTGCAGGTTGGACCACTCTGCTTCCCCGTCCCGGAGGTTCGCGTACCCGATTGTGTCAGGGGCCGCTCCGTACCGGAAGCCTCTGTGCCTACTCATGTCGACCGCCGAGTTCGGCCGCCGCGACGTGCCCTCCGGCACCCAGTTGCATGGAAGAAAGTCAACACTGTCGTCCTTCCCGGCACGGACGTCGCCAAGGACCTGGACGACATCGCCGCAGGCCGGGCCACCTGGTAGCCGGAGCGGTAGCGCTATCAGGTCGACGGCCGTACGTACGCGGTCGAGCCGACCGGCACGGTCTTTCCTGAGGGGGTCCCGGCCTGGCGCAGTTGAACCGCGCCGAGTACGGCGCGCTGAAGGAGTACATTGCCGCTGGCGGCGACATCGAGAAGGCGAGAGCCGCGATTGCCCGCAATCCGTTCCTGACCGAGGCCGCGCAGGAGCGGGCGCTGGAGGTCTTCCGCCACCACAAGAGCTACCGGGGTAAGCGTTGCGCTATCAGATCCACTTCGAGAAGGAACTGCCCGCCGAAGCGCTACGCCGATTCCTGAGCGAGGACTACGGCATCTCACCGGACGCGGTCTACGTCGGGCGGATCGAGGACCGGGCGATCGATGACCCTCGGCCGGTCGCCATGCTCAATCCTCCCTACGAGGACGGGGAGTTCGGCTGGATCCTGACCGGTGACACCGAGCTCGCCGATGCCACTGGTCAGGGGGAGCGAGAGTTGGCGGCCACCCTGGCCCGCACCTTCGGGGTGCGGGCGCTGGTCGACGACGGTGGCATCTACCCCGACCGGTGGGTGCTGGTCAGCACCGACGGCAGCAGTGGTCGGGTCCTCACCGACGAGGATGCTGCGGCCGACGGGCACCTGCGCGTCGTGCATGCTTTCGAACCGATCAGCGGTGAGCCACAGCTCACCGTCGTACCGCCACCGGACTGGGCCCGCGACTGGTGACCGACTAACTGGTGGCGACCCGCCGCTGGATCCGGTCGACGATCGACGCCCTGCGGTAACCCGGCAACTCGACCCGCACCACCTGGGCGAACTCCTGCCGCATCGCTGCGAGGTCAATCGGCCGCCCGGCGAGCTCCGCGCAGAGCTCGTCCAGCGGCCATGCCCGGTAATGTCCGTAGCGGATGGCGTAGATGGCCACCGAGTGCAGGGCGAAGGCGTCCGAGTAGTCCAGCAGCACGTACCCCAGCAACTGGTCGATTTCGGCTCTGGTGAGTGCGGCCGCACGGCTGCCGTCCGGCCGGGCCCTTCCCTGGGTGGCCTTGAAGTCGACGAGCACTCCGCCGACGATGAGATCGGCGTCAGCGTTGAGGTCGACGCTGCCCTCGAACGTCGAACCGGTGGCCACGGGCCCAGACGGCAACCGTGGTAGCAGTTTCTCCACGGCCAGGTCGCGCATCGCGATCAGGTTGGCGACCTCGTCGGCGTTGGCCAGTGCCAGCAGGTCCGACGCCCGACTGTCCAGGCCGAGCTGCATCAGGCGTGATCCGTCGACCCGAGCCGCCCGGTACAGCTCGACCAGAAGAGCGAGCGCGTAGGACATCCGTGCCCACCACTCGTCAGAGCGCTTCCTGAACCGGGCCGGGCGGATTGGCCCGGCGTGATTGCCGTCGTGATCGACGGCACCCAGGTCGTGCAGCAGTTCCAGGCCAGCCCGTCCGCATGGCGCGCGCCCTGAGCGGAGACCGGCCATCGCAAGCCTGACCGAAGGGGACGGGTCGATCATGAACCGCAGCCACCAGTCGATAGCGGCGCCTTGCGTCCCGAGCGCAACCGTCGGAGACGGCAATAGCCGGGCCAGGCCGACGGCCTCCCGGTAGTCGGCCTGTACATCGTGGTGGTGCGGGAACTTCGCGCGGAGCCAACGGGCCACCGGGCTCTTGGCGTTCTTTACCTCATTGGTTAGCGCGGACACGGCTACCACCTCGATTGCTGCGAAGGCAGGTCGACATATCGGAGAAGACATCTGGCCTTTCGCTAGACAGTGAGGGTTTCGTCCTCCTCTTGCTCGGATAGATGGGTCTGCTCGTAGAACCACTGCAGGTGCTCTACGAGGGCTGCGGCGGCGGCGCTGTCGGCGAGGACGGTCAGGGCGAAGCTGGGGCGTAGGTTGAGCTTCGCGGCGGCGATGCTCACGCCGGGAAGCTGATTTAGTCGTTGCCGGAATTGCTCACGCAGCGTCACGTCGTCGAACGGCAAGCGGCTGGCCAGGTGTTGGAAGACCACCTCGACTTTCCCGCTGGGATAGAGCGTCACAGGCCAGATGTCGCCGTCGCGGTGGCCACGCTCGCGGGCCATCAGGAAGCAGGACGTCTCCGCTCCACCGCCGTAGAGGAGCGTGCCGCCCATCTCGGTCCATCGGTCGAGCAGCGTCAGGGCGGCTCCGGCGACGACGACGTCCTGCAACACTCCGAGCTGCTCGGCGAAGCGGTCGGCACGGGACTGCCCGTCACCAGGTCGCGGCCGAGGCAGCCGTCGGGGCAGTTCGTCGGGGGCTAAGCCGCTCAGTTGCGCCAGCTCATCGAGGTCGATGCGCTGGGTCGGGTCCGCCCGACCCTGCTGGTCGAACAACACCCCTTCGGCTTGTAGCGCCGCGATCGGGTCGTCCGTTCGTCCGTCGGGCCAACGGAATCCACCGGCCTTCGTTCCCTCGGCCTGCAACACCCGATGAGCATTAGTCACCGGGACGGCGCGCAGCCGGTTGCCGACTGGCTGGGGCGCGGTGCCGATCAAGGCGGCGAGGTCCCCGTAGGTTGTCCAGGATCCGGCCGGCATCGCGGCGAGCGCCGTTTCCATGAGGTCCCAGCGTACCTCAGACTGATCCACCGTCGATCCGGTGGGACCCGGCCAAAGGTTGATGATCCGCTCGGCGAGGGTGTCGGCGCGGGCGTGAATCTGCGGTCGCCCCCAGCGTTCGCAGGTGATGATGTCCTGGGTGAGGCGGACACCGCTCTTGGCGAGGTCGACCCGCTTGACCGCGAACGGGCTGTTGCCCAACTCGGCGTTGTAACCGGTCAGGGTGAGGTTGCCCAAAGTATGTTTCAGGGCACCGTGAACCTCGACGACGTTCTCGTGCGGTTCGAGGTCCGCAGCGAGCATGCGCTGCCACTCTGGACCCATGCTTTGCGGCAGGACGTGCTCGATGGTCAGCTTCGCCGGGGAGACCGGCTCCTTGCTGTCGTACGACTCCTCCAGCCAGCGCAGCACCAGCGAACGCTGCGACGCCCGCCCGTTGGTGTAGAACGGTAGCGACCGGACCGCGTGACGTACGTCGGCGTCCGTCGCGTAGTACTTGCGCCCGTCTGACAGGTAGGCGTGCACAGCCTGGTCGACCGGCAGGTCCTTGTTCATCTCGGTGACGATGGATACCAGGTTGCGGTTGATGTTGGCCGTAGCGCGGCCAATGAGCAGCCGCCGAACCAGGAAGCTCTCTACGTACCTCATCGCGGAGGCAACCTCTGCGCTGGTCGCGGTGCCCAGGCTGCGCCGTTCCAGCAGATGCAGCAGCAGTGGGTTGACGGTGCTGCTGCCCCAAGCCTGCAAACGTTCCAGCCGGAGGCGTACGCCCGGGTCCTGCTCCTTGCTGGGATGCAGGATGATCTCCAGCAGCGTGCCCAGGTGACCGAACCGACGTACCTCGGCCTCGACGTCGTCCTCCGTGCTGAGCCGGTCGAGCCGCGCCTGCTGTCGCGCGTACGTGTCACCTTGCGTGATCCGCGGATCGCGCTGCACCAGATCCAGCCAGAACAAGTTCTCTAACTCGGTCGAGTTGAACCGCTTCTGTAACGGCAGCCAGTGCGCGTCGTAGACGGTCTTGCTGCGGTTCGGCAGACGCATGAACAGGTAGTTCCGCAGCAAGTCGGCTTGGGTCAGCTTGAGGCCGGTGTTGTTCAGCGACTCAAAAATTCGGTAGACGTTGTCCTCAAGGTGCGCGATCACCGAGACCAACGCCAACCCGAAGAGCACCGCGTCTTCCAGGTGGTTCACCTTCGCTGCGACGGCAGGGCTCGCCAGTCTGTCGCGGAAGAACTTGTAGGCGGCACCGACCTCGCCTCCACCGGCCTGGGCCGAGGAGTCCACGCAAGCCAGATAGGCGTCGAGGTCGGCCTGGGTGGGGACGCAATGCCACGTAGCTTAAGTTGATCATGTTGTGTGGGGTCGAAGACGGTAGATGTGAACGGTGGCTGGGTCTGGGTGGCGGATGCTGGCCGGCTCGTCGCGATTCTTGACGCGGTAGCTGTTGTGGCGGGCTCGTTTGACGGCGCGGGGGCAGGTGCGTTCCCGGCGTTCGGGGATCAGCAGGGCGGCGAGGCCGGCGAGGTGGGCCGGTAGTTGG
>NZ_WBKR01000217.1 GCF_008868155.1 Micromonospora sp. ALFpr18c | reverse complement strand
GCCGCCGCTGGACCATGCGCTGGAAAGCACCCCTGAACGCCTTCCAGATCGCCTTCGAGGGCCGGCTCACCCCGGCCAACGACTGACCACCTCAACAACCAAGATCAGCCGTTAACTTGACACTCCCTCACCAGCCTCCCTCACACGCGGACCACAGCGTCCGTCGTGGGGAGGGCAGAGAGATTCGAAAGTCTGACGCTCGGGCTCAAGGCACCAATCCACGGTTCCCGTGGAAGCCCTCCACCACCATGCTGACCTACAGGCTCGTCAGCACCACAGAGGATTCGGAGTCGACCACGACGAACCCCATCACGATCCACCCGAACACCGGCGGACCGCAACCACCAACCAGCACCGAATCTTCGCGCACCATGCTGCGCCTCGAAGACGGCGCCGTGTTGCTGACCTGCGAAAACTGAGAGTGGGCGATGCTGGTATCGAACCAGCGACCTCTTCGGTGTGAACGAAGCGCTCTCCCACTGAGCTAATCGCCCTCAGCGCCGTTGACTCTACCCGATCGTGGAACCAGACCGGAAATCCGGGGTCAGTGCGTCGCGAGGTAGTGCATCGCCGCGGCCACCACGTCGATGCCGAGGCTGTACTTGAGGGAGAGCCACACCACGGTGCCGACGAAGACCAGCCCGACGGCGCCGAGCAGGATTCGCACCAGGATTGACTGCCTTGTCACCCATCGCGTCCAGCCGTGGACGTGCCGGCGGGTGAAGCCGAGCAGTCGGCGGGCCCAGTGGAATTCGACGGCCCAGATGCCGAGGCCGGCGATGACCAGCAGCCAGCCCGGCCCGGGTAGCGGGATGAGGGCGATGCCGATGGTCACGACGAGCGCCCCGGCGATCGCGATGAAGATCTTGAGGGCGATCCGGCCGGTGGGGTTGGCCCGGATCACGTCGAGGGTCATCGAGATCCGTCGCCGCCAGTGGGGGCGCTGCGGCGGGTCTTCGACGACGAGGACTCCGCCGGGGCGGCCGGCGTCGGGCGTCGACCGTCCGGGTCGCTCGGGCTGCTCCATCGGCACTGCGTACCCCCGCTGTTCGGCTTTTCGGGCCGCGACGTTCGGCGGGCCGGACGTCGCGGGCGGATCCACTGAGGATCGGTTCGTGACCATTTCACCCCCCAGTGTCGCGCGGGCCCGTCACTGCAACGGCCGACTGGACGTTACCGGAGTAAGTCGACGACTGAGCCACCCGATGCCGGGCGGTATCACGCACTGGGCAGAACCGGAAATCCTACATGAATCCTCACATTCACGCGGCCTTTCCGTCCCCCTTCCCACCACTGGGTGAAGTCAGCGTATGGCGGAGCGTAGCCAGGAGTAGCACCTGAGTATGGAAAAGCGGGACACGCGCGTTCCGCAGCGGTGCCGGGGGGAGAACGTCCATGAGTGTCATTCGACCGACGACCGTAGAGGTCGAGACGTCGCTAAGGCTCGTCGCACCTGACGCCACCGCCTTGCCGGTGCGTGCCAGTCTGCGTTACGACCCTGCTGACCCGTATGCGGTCCATGTCCTGTTCCATGCCGAATCGGCCGGGGGTGAGGCGGTGAGTTGGTCGTTCGCTCGCGAACTCCTGGTCACCGGCCTGGACGAGCCGGCTGGCATCGGGGATGTGCGGGTCTGGCCCTGGGCCACCCCGCGCGGCGACTTCGTCGCGCTGGCCCTGTCGTCACCGGACGGCAACGCCCTCTTCGAGGTGCCGCGCAGCGTCCTGGTGCGATTCCTTCGACGGACGTACGTCGTCGTCCCGCGCGGCCGCGAGGCCGAGCACCTGGACGTCGACACGGCGGTGAACCGGCTGCTCGCCGGTCGCTGATCACCGCCCGAAAGGGCAACACCGGCCAACCGGGGCCGCGCGGATCTGCCGAGTCCGCGCGGCTCCGGCACACCCAGGGGGTACGCGGACAGTCCGCCCCGGTCGGCCGGTGCTCAGCCGTGCGTGGTGATGCCGCCGTCGACGGGGATGACCGCGCCGGTGAGGTACGCGCCGGCCCGCGACGAGAGGTAGATGGCCGTGCCGGCCATGTCGTCGGGGCGGCCGATGCGGCCCAGTGGCACCTGCTGCTCGATGCTGGCGCGGCTCGCCGGGTCGTTCAGCGCGAACGCCATCATCTTGCTCTCGAACGGGCCGGGTGCGATGGCGTTGACGGTGATCTGTTCGCCGGCGAGTTGGTGGGCGAGGCTGCGGGTGAGCATGTGCACGGCGGCCTTGGTGGCCGAGTACGCGTACACCTCCATGAACGGCACCCGGATGCCGTCGATCGACCCGATGTTGATCACGCGGGCCGGGTCGTCGGCGCTGGCGGCGGCGCGCAGCGCCGGCAGCAGCGCCGTGGTCAGCCGGAAGACGGCCTTGACGTTGACCGCCCAGAGCTTGTCGAACGCGGCCTCCGGGTAGTCCTCCAGCGGCGCGCCCCAGGTGGCGCCGGCGTTGTTGACCAGCACGTCGAGGCGTCCGAAGCGGTCCCGCACGGCGGCGGCCAGCGCCTCGGCCGCGGCGTCGTCGCTCAGGTCGGCGGGGATGGCCTCGCAGCGACCCTCGGCGGAGAGTTCCTTGGCGACCGCCTCGCAGACCTCCGCCTTGCGGGACGAGATGATCACGTGGGCGCCGGCCCGGACGAAGCCCTGGGCGATCATCAGACCGATCCCCCGCGAGCCGCCGGTGACCAGAACCGTCTTGCGTTCGACCGAGAACAGCTGCGTCATGCCCATCCCATCGCGAGTCGGAGGGGTCCGCCGGTCGGTCGGGCGGCCGGCGGGGCGCCGGCGGACCGCGGACCGGACGGCGCTACCGCCGGGTAACGTAGCCCGGTCGCCGGGATCGGGACAAGCCCGTGCCGCCGTGGCCGGGCCACCGCGCACCCCGACCGGGATGCGGTGACCTGCGGTTCGGGCTACCGTCGCAGGCGATGGTCTCCACCGGTCCCTCCCCCGCGCCACCGATCGGAACGGTGTCACCCGTACCCGACGAGATCGCCACGTTCGCGTTGGCCGACCTGGCCCCCGACCGCGGCTGGCGTCGGCCGGTGCTCGTCGACCGGGAGTTGTTGATCCTCACCACCCGGCGGCACGGCGACGCCGAGCTGGACTTCCACCTGTTGCCGTGCCGACCCGGCACGCTGCTGCGGATCCGTGCCGGTCAGGTGTTGCGCTGTCCCGGCCCGCAGTTCGACGGCACCGTGGTCGCCTGGGACGCGGAGGCGCTGCGCGGATTCGACGTCGACCCGGACGCCCCGGCGAGCTGGCGGCAGTTGGCCGGCGAGGACGAGGACGCGGTGATCACCGAGGTCAGCCAGTTGGCGGTGGACTGTCAGCGGCACGGCGACAGTCCGGCCGGCCGCGCCCTGCTGCGCCACCAGCTCGCCGTGCTGCTGTTGCGGCTGACCCTGCCCGACGCCGACCAGGTGCCACCCCGGCCCGAGGTGGAGACGTTCCGCCGGTTCCGCCGCGAGGTGGAGCACGGCTACCAGGTCACCCGGCGGGTGGAGGACTACGCCGCCGGGCTCGGCTGCTCGGTACGGACCCTGACCCGGGCGTGCCTGGCCGTCACCGGCAGCAGCGCCAAGCAGGTCATCGACGAGCGGGTCGCGTTGCAGGCCGCCCGCCTGCTCGCCGCGACCGACGAGCCGATCGCCCAGATCGGCCGGCAACTCGGGTTCTCCGAGCCCACCAACTTCGGCCGTTTCTTCACCCGGGAGGTCGGGCTCAGCCCCGGCGCGTTCCGCGCGGCCCGGGAGCAGCCGGCCGCCGGCCGGGTGGTGCGCCCCCGACCGCCGGCCGAGGCCGCCGGCGTCAACGGGGGCCGCTTCCGCCCGGGCAGCCCCGGCGAGCCGGCCAACGGCGGTCACGGCACCCGGACCGGGTCGCCCACCGGGCCGGGTGGCGGCACCGGCCGGGCATGATGGCAGGGTGCAGATCTCCGCGCGCGGCGACTACGCGGTACGGGCGGCGCTGAGCCTCGCCACCGCGTACCCCTCGCTGCTGTCCACCCAGGCCATCGCCGCGGAGCAGGACATGCCGCGCAAGTTCCTGGAGGCCGTCCTGGCGGATCTGCGCCGGGCCGGCATCGTCCGCGCCCAGCGCGGCGCCGAGGGTGGCTACACCCTCGCGCGTCCGCCGCGCGAGGTGACCGTCGGCGCGGTGCTGCGCGCCGTGGAGGGCCCTCTCGCCGGGGTACGCGGCCTGCGCCCGGAGGAGACCCGGTACGAGGGTTCGGCGGAGAACCTGCCCGGCCTGTGGGTGGCGGTGCGCGCCGCCGTGCGGCGGGTCGTCGACGAGGTGAGCCTCGCCGAGATCGTCAGTGGCCGGCTGCCCGCCCACGTCCGCAAGCTCACCGCCCTACCCGACGCGTGGGAGCCCCGCTGACCCGGTCACGCGTCACAGGCTCCACACCACCTCCTCGGTGCTGAGCCGGGGCAGCCGCTCCGACCAGGCGTCCGGGCCGGGGTGGCCCACGTTCATCAACAGCAGCGCCTCGTGCCGGCCGTCGGGAAAGAACTCCCGGGTCACGCCGGCCGCGTCGAACCCGGCCATCGGGCCGGCGGCCAGCCCGGCAGCGCGTACGCCCACCAGCAGGTAGCCGATCTGCAGGGTCGCGCTGAAGCGGGCCTGCTCGGCGCGTGCCACCCGGTCGGCCAGCCAGTCGCGGGCCTGCGGGCGGTGCGGGTACAGCTCGGGCAACCGCTGGTGGAAGTCCACGTCGGCGGCGAGCAGCGCCACCAGCGGCGCGGTGGCGGTCTTCGCCCGGTTGCTCGACGAGACGTACGGCAGCAGCCGCGCCCGGGCCGCCGCCGACCGGAGCAGCAGCATCCGCAGCGGTTGGCCGTTGTACGCGGTCGGCCCGTACCGGATCAGGTCGTGGATCGCCGCGACCTGCGCGTCGGTGACCGGCTCGGCGGTGAACGTGTCGGCCGTACGGGCCGCCCGGAACAGCAGGTCCTGGGCGGCCCGGTCCAGCGCGAGCAGGTCCGGCGTGGCCGGCGCGGTCATTCCGGTACCGGCGGGACCGCGGTCGTGTAGCCGCCCTTGTGGTGCACCAGCGGGGCGCCGTCGCCCCCGTCACCGAGCGCCAGCGGCTCGGCGATCACCAGTGTGTGGTCGCCGGCGGGGACCCGGTGCACCACCCGGCAGAGCAGCCGGGCCAGCACCCCGCCGAGCAACGGCACCCCGAACGGGCCCGCCGCCCAGTCGGGGTAGGCGGCGAAGCGGTCGATGCCGCTGGTGGCGAAGATCCTCGCCGCGTCCCGCTGATCGTGCGCCAGCAGGTGCACCGCGACGTGTTCGGCGCGGGCCAGCACCGGCCAGCTCGACGACGCCACCCCGAGGCAGAACGAGACGAGCGGCGGATCCAGGGACACCGAGGTGAACGACGTGGCGGTGAACCCGGCCCGGATGGGCGCGCCGATCCCGCCCAGGCAGGCCGGGTCGGTGGCCCGGGCCACGGCGGTGACCACGGTGACGCTGGTGGCCTGCCGGCGCAGCAGCGCGCGGAACAGGTCCCGGTCCACCGGCAGCAGCTCGGTGGCGTCCGTCGCCGGACGTTGCACGGTGGTCACGCCGACACCAGGGCCGGCGCGGCGTACGCGCTGGCCGGCCGGGGCAGGCCGTAGTGCTCGCGCAGCGTCGCACCGGTGTACTCGGTGCGGAACAGCCCACGGGCACGCAGCACCGGCACCACGTGGTCGACGAAGTCGGCCAGGCCGCCGGGCAGGTGCGGCGGCATGATGTTGAAGCCGTCGGCGGCGCCCTGGGTGAACCACAGCTCGATCTGGTCGGCGATCTGCTCGGGGGTGCCGGCCACGACCCGGTGGCCCCGGCCGCCGCCGAGTCGACCGATCAGCTGCCGGACGGTGAGCCGTTCCCGGCGGGCCAGCTCGGTGACGAGCTGGTAGCGGCTCTGGTGGGCCTGCACGGTGCCGGACTCCGGCAGCTCCGGCAGCGGCCCGTCCAGCGGCAGGCCGGTGAGGTCGATGCCGAGCATCCCGGACAGCTGGGCGAGGGCGTACTCGGGGACGATCAGCTCCTCCAGCTCGGCGGCCAACGCCCGCGCCTCGGCCTCGGTGCCGCCGATCACCGGGGCGATGCCGGGTAGGACCTTCACCAGGTCGGGGTCCCGGCCGGCGGCGGTGACCTGCCGGCGCAGCTCGGCGTAGAAGCCCTGCCCGTCGGCGAGGGTCTGCTGGGCGGTGAAGACCGCCTCGGCGTAGCGGGCGGCGAAGGCGATCCCGTCCGGCGACGAGCCGGCCTGCACCAGCAGTGGTCGACCCTGCGGGCCGCGGGGGATGTTCAGCGGGCCGCGCACCTGGAACTCCGGCCCGCGGTGCGCCACCTCGTGCACCCGGTCGGTGTCGGCGAACACCCCGGCGGAGGTGTCGAAGACCAGCGCGTCGTCCTCCCAGCTGTCCCAGAGCTTGATCGTCACGTCGACGAACTCGGCGGCCCGCCGGTACCGGTCGGCGTGCGCGGGATGGCTGTCCCGGTTGAAGTTGACCGCCTCCCGCTCCTGGGCGGAGGTGACGATGTTCCAGCCGGCCCGGCCGCCGCTCAGGTGATCCAGCGAGGCGAACTTGCGGGCGACGTGGAACGGCTCGTTGTAGGTGGTGGAGACCGTCGCGATGAGGCCGATGCGCTCGGTCACCGCGGCGAGCGACGCGAGCAGGGTCAACGGTTCGAAGACGGCCTGGATGTTGTGCCGGGGGTTCGGCCCGACCGACAACCCGTCGGCGAGGAACAGCGAGTCGAGGGTGCCGCGCTCGGCGATCCGGGCCAGCTCCTGGAAGTGCCGGACGTCGGTGACCCGACGCGGGTCGGTGCGGGGGTGCCGCCAGGCCGCCTCGTGGTGGCCGACGCCCATCAGGAACGCGTTGAGGTGCAGGGTACGAGTCATTGGTGTCCGTCCTATCCGGCTCATTGGTGTCTGTCCTATCCGGCGGATACGTCGACGCGCCAGGTGGAGAAGCGGCGTTCGAGGGCGACGAGGAGCTGGTTGACGACCAGGCCGATGGCGGAGATCGTCATGATCCCGGAGTACATGTCGGGGATCGCGAAGTTGTACTGCGCGTAGTTGATGAGGTAGCCGAGGCCGGCCTTCGCGCCGACCATCTCGGCCGCGACGAGCACCAGGATCGAGTACGCCCCGGCCAGCCGGACGCCGGTGAAGATGGTCGGCACCGCGGCCGGCAGGATCACCTTCTGGAACAGCCGCAGGTGGTTGAGCCCCATCGAGCGGGCCGAGCGGATCAGCAGCGGGTCGACGCCCTTCACGCCGGCGATGGTGTTCAGCAGGATCGGCCAGGAGCACGCGTACAGCACCAGGGCGATCTTGGAGGTTTCGCCCAGGCCGAGGATGAGCACGAAGACCGGCAGCAGGGCCAGCGCGGCGGTGTTGCGGAACACCTCCAGCAGCGGGCTCAGCAGCTCGGCGAGTGGCCGGTACCAGCCGATGAGCAGCCCGAGCGGGATCGCGGTGAGCACCGCCAGGCCGAGCCCGGCCAGCGACCGGGTCAGGCTCGCGCCGACGTGCTCGGCGAGCTGACCGGTACGCAGCAACTCCCACCAGGCCACCAGCACCTCCGACAGCGGGGGCAGGAACACCCGGTCGACGAGCCCGAGCCGGGGCACCCCCTCCCAGATCGCGGCCAGCGCGGCGATCGCGACGGTACGGTGCAGCACCTTCGCGCCGACGCCGAGCAGCCGCCCGGCTCGGCCGGGGGTGACGCGGCCGGCCACCTCGGGCGCGGCGGGCGGCGCCGCCAGTCGGGTGGGACGTTCGGCGATGTCAACCAACGCGGGCCTCCTCGGTGTGGTGGACGCCGGTGCCCTCAGCCGCCTGGGCGGCGCGGACCTCGTCGCGCAGCAGCGTCCAGATCTGATGGCGGTGGTGGCGGAACGCGTCGGTGGAGCGGACGTCCTCGACCGCGTCCCGGTCGCCGAGGTCGACGTCGATGACCTGCTTGAGCCGCCCGGGCCGGGAGGTCAGCACCGCGACCCGCTGACCGAGGTACACGGCCTCGTCGATGCCGTGGGTGATGAACACGATCGTCTTGCCGGTACGCGACCAGATGCGCACCAGCTCGTCCTGCAACGAGTCGCGGGTCTGCGCGTCGAGGGCGGCGAATGGCTCGTCCATCAGCAGCACGTCCGGGTCGTACGCGAGGCTGCGGGCGATGGCGACCCGCTGTTTCATCCCGCCGGACAGCTCGTGCGGGTAGCGGTCGGCGAAGCCGCGCAGGCCCACCAGGTCCAGGTGGTGGGCGATCAGGTCGGCGCGCTCGGCGCGGGGCACACCCTTGGCCTCCAGCCCGAACGCCACGTTGCCGGCGGCGGTGCGCCAGGGCAGCAGCGCGTACTGCTGGAAGACGATGCCCCGGTCCAGGCCGGGCCCGGTGACGGGCCGTCCGTCGACGAGCACCTGCCCGCCGGTCGGCCGGGTGAGCCCGCCGAGCAGGTCGAGCAGGGTGGACTTGCCGCAGCCGCTGGGGCCGACGACGACCAGGAACTCGCCGGGGCGTACCCCGAGGGTCACCTCGTGCAGCGCGGTGACCGCGCCGGCGTCGCCGCGCCGGGTGGCGCGGACCGGGAAGGTCTTGCTCACCCGGTCGAAGAGGATCTTGTCGGTGCTCACGCGCCGCCCCCGTCCACGAACGGGTTGAACCGGTTGGTGAAGATGTCGGTGGGCTTCGGACGGTCGCCCTTGATCTCGCCCTCGGCGACGAGCCAGTCGATCCAGGTGCCGAACTCCTGCTCGCCGATCACGCCGCCCCGGCCCGCGACACCGCTGCTCTTCCAGTACGAGACGAGCGACGGGTCCTCGTTGCGGCCGCGCTTGGCGATGATGTCGCGCATCCGGGCGACCACGGTCTCCCGGGGCTGGGTGCGGGCCCACTCGATGGCCTTGCCGACCCCGGTGACGAACGCCTTCACCGTCTCCGGGTTGCGTTTGATGAAGTCGTCGCGCAGGACGTACGTGCCGGCGCTGAACGCGCCCAGCAGTTCGTAGTCGGTGACGATGGTGCGGATGCCGCCGCCGGCGATCGCCTTGTCCCGGATCACCCCGCCGAGCACCGCGACGTCGATCTGCTTCTGCCGCAGCGACTGCTCGGTGTTGACCGGTGGCAGGGCGACCAGCTCGACCTGTTTGATCTCGGCGGGGCTGAGCCCGCCACGGGCGAGCCAGGTCTTGAGCACGGCCTCGGCGTGCGCGCCGAGGGTGTTCATGCCGACCTTCTTGCCGATCAGGTCGCGGGCGGTGCGGATCGGGCTGTCGTCGAGCACGTAGTAGCCCTGGAAGGTCTGCGCGTCGGAGCCGTAGTAGCTGACCACGGCGGTGATCGGCGCGTTGGCGGCGGCGAGCTTGACGATCGCGCCGTTGAACGCGCCGCCGAAGTCGCTCTGCCCGGTGGCGGTGGCCTGGATGTCCTGCGGACCGCCGGTGACGTTGCCGATCCACTTGAGCTTGACGTCGCCGAGGTAGCCGAGGTCGGCGGCGAGTTCGGGGAGGGTGACCTGGCCGACGGAGCCCTGGTAACGCAGCTCGGTGGCCTGCCCGGCACCGGCCTCGGCGTCGCCGCCGCAGCCGGCCGCGCCGGTGAGCAGGGTCAACGTGGCGGCGGCGGCGAGAGCGCGCAGGAGGGTACGACGGGGTGGGGACATGGGGTGTCTCCTGATCTGTCCACGATGGGAGCGAGGAACGCCCGGATGCGGGGCGTGGAGGCACGCCGCTCCGCGATGAGCGGGCGAGCGGTGTGAGTGCGGCGATGGAGCCGAGCCGGATGAACCGGTCAGCTCAACAGAGCGCGCTCGCGTGCCGGACCAGGTCGACGTGCACGCAAGCGGTGAGGAGGAGCTCGTCCCGCTGCGACATGACCTCATGCTGCCGGCCGTGGGATCTGCCGGTCAACGGTCTTCCAGAAGGTGAGACTTGTATCGCTGGCGATGTTACGACACGCCCCCAGCAGCGTTTACCGCCGCGCAACACCTATCTGTTTGATGGGGTTTACGGCCCCGCAGCGGCACCGTCCAGGCCGGACACCGAAGGGGTTTCAGAAGTTGCCCGTTCGGGAATGTTCGATCTCGACACGGCAGGGAACGGTGACGAGGGGAGTCCTCCGATGGGCCTCATGTTTCGCAAGCGCAAGAAGTACGGTCCGATCATCCTGAACTTCACCGAGAACGGCTTCTCCTCGTGGAGCATCAAGATCGGGCGCTGGTCCTGGAACTCCAAGGCACGGGCGCACCGGGTCGACCTGCCGGGTCCGCTGTCCTGGAAGCAGGACAAGTCCCGGTCGTAAGACATCCCGGGAGTCGAGCGGGGTGCCGGTGATTCACCGGCACCCCGCTCGGCGTCCCCGCCCAG
>NZ_WBKR01000216.1 GCF_008868155.1 Micromonospora sp. ALFpr18c | reverse complement strand
CGACCCCATGCCCGCCCCACCGTCCGGGCGGGCGGCCGGCGTGCGGCTCGACGCGGCGGTGGTGGTGGCCGGGCTCGCCGCCGCCGTCCTGCCGCTGGTCACCGACGGGCACCGCACTGCGGCACTGCTCGGGTTGCTGGTGGTGGCGCTGCTGTCGGTGGCCGGGCTGCGTCGGCTCCCCGGACGGCAGCGACCCCCGGCCGGGCTCCGGCTGCGCTCGCTGATCGAGGCGGCCGGCCCGGCCGTCGGGCTGACCCTCGCCGGCTGGCTGCTGCTGCCCGACGACGACCTGCCGGTGCCGGCCCGGCTGGTCACCGCGCTGGTGCTCGGCGGGTTGGGGATGGCCGCGATCAGCGCGTTCACCGGCCCGGACCGGCGATCGGGTCCGGCGGTCTGCCGGGGTGGGCTGCTGCTCACCCTGTTCGGTCTGGCCCTGTTGGCGGCGCTGCCACCGGGGGTGACCGGCCGGGCCGCACTGCTGGTCGTACCGCCGCTGGTGCTCGGGATGCTGCTCACCGCGCTCGGCGCGGCCGCCTCGGTGGGTGCCGCCGGCGCCCCGCCGACGGCGGACCCGGCGTGGCCCCGGGCGGTGCTCCCGGCCGCGGTGGTGCTGCTGGCCGCGGGCCTGCACGTGGGCGCCGGCCGGGCACCGGACCGGACGAGCGTGCTGCTGGCCCTGGCCGCCGTGCCGCCGCTGGTGCTGCGCGAGCTGCTGCGCGGCGGCGACGCGGCCACCCCCGAACGAACCGCCGCGCACCGGCGTCGTGCCGGTCGCGCCGTCCGGCACCGGCGGGCGGCGCAGTCCCGCTGGCTGGGTGCCTCGGGCCAGTCGCCTCCGCCCGGTGCCGATCGGCTCCCGGCCGACGCCACCGCGACCGGGCGCGACGGTGCCTCGAACGGCCTCGACACGACCTGGCCGTCGGAGGGCGGCGCCACCTGGTCGATGCTCGACCGGCGAGCCGCTCCGGCGGGTGGCGGTGGACCGGGGGACCGGGCGGCCCTGCTGGACGCCCTCGCCGCGATCGGCGACGTACCGGCGCCGGCCGGCGCGCTGCTGCTGGTCGACCTGCACGGCGGCGACGTGCTCGGCCCGTCGGCCCGGGAGGACCTGCTGGCCGAAGCGGTCGCCCGGGCCCGCGCGACCGTGGCCCCGAGCGACCTGGTCACCGGGTGCACGGGTGCCGGGTTCGCGGTGGTCACCGCCGCAGGACCGGTGCTGGCGTACGCGCTGGGCATCCGACTGCTCGCCGCGCTCATCCCGCCCTACCTGCTGGGCGGCTCGGCCGTGCGGGTGCAGGCGAGTATCGGGTTGGCCGAGGTGAGCGGGGCCGGGCCGGCGGACGTTCTGCGCCAGGCCGAGCTGGCGCGCCGGCGGGCCGTGCAGCTGGGCCGGGACCGGGTCGAGTGGTACGACGCGTTCCTGGAGGAGCAGCTGGTCCGCCGGCTCGACCTGGAACGCGAGCTGCCCGGTGCGGTGGCGCGCGGCGAGCTGGACCTGGTCTACCAGCCGGTACTCGACCTGGCCGACCGGCAGCCGGTGGGCGCCGAGGCGCTGCTGCGGTGGCGCAGTCCGGTGCTCGGCACGGTGCTTCCCGCCGAGCTGCTGCCGGTCGCGGAGGACCTGGATCTGATCGGTGAGCTGGAGTGGTGGGTGCTGGACCGCGCCTGTCGACAGTTGGCCAACTGGTCGGCGGGTGTCCGGGAGTTGTGGATGGCGGTCAACGTCACCACCCGGGAGCTCACCACGCCCGACTTCGTGCAACGCGCCGCGGCCGTGCTGGCCGCGTACGGGGTGTCGCCGGAGCGGCTGGTGGTCGAGGTGTCCGAGCCGAGGATCGCCGCCGACCTGTCGACCGTGGTGGCCCGGTTGGCCGGGCTGCGGTCGTTGGGCGTCCGCACCGCCCTGGACGACTTCCGGGCCGAGCACGCCTCGCTGGCCCAGCTGCGCCGGCTGCCGATCGACCTGCTGAAGGTAGGCCCGGAGCTGGTGGGCGCGCGGCCGGACGGGCAGCCGCCGCTGATCGACGTGGTGGTCAACGTCGGCGAGCGGCTGGGGGTGGAGATCGTCGCCGAGGAGTTGGAGCTGGCCAGCCAGGTCGAGGGGGCGCAGCGGGCCGGCTGCCGGTACGGGCAGGGCTTCGCGCTGGCCCGCCCGGCGACGGCCGAGCGCGTCGAGGCGTACTTCGAGGAGTTCCCGTCGGCGTCCCGCTGACGGCCCGGGGTGAACCGGTTCACCTCTCCCGGGGCGGAGCTGTACTGCCGCGCGGGGTCAGGTGCGGCGTCTCGTCCTGCACCCGGCTGGCGGGCTGCCCGGCGATGACGGCGAGGAGCTGGCGGGCGGCGTGTGCGCCGTACGCCGGGATGTCCCGGCCCAGCGCGGTCAGCGGCGGGTGCACGAGTCGGCAGAGCGGCGAGTCGTCCCAGGCCACGATGGACAGGTCACCCGGCACGGTGAGCCCCATCTCCTGTGCCACGGAGAGCCCCGCGATGGCCATGACGTCGTTGTCGTAGATGACGGCGGTGGGGCGCTGGGCGGAACTGAGCAGCCGGCGGGTGGCGCGACCGCCCTCCTCGCCGGTGTAGTCGGACGAGACGGTCACCGCGTCGACCAGGCCGAGTTGCCGGCACAAAGCCGCGAAAGCCTCGGTGCGGGACTCGGTGTGCCGCAGGTCGGGCAGGCCACCGACCCGGGCGATCCGTCGGTGCCCGAGCGCGACCAGGTACTCCACGGCCTCGGTGAGTGCGGCCGCGTCGTCGGACCAGACGCTGGCCAGCTCGCCGGTGCCGCCGGGCCCACCGATCACCACGGCCGGCAGCTGGAGCTGTTCGAGTGCGGGGATGCGCCGGTCGTCGGTGCGCAGGTCGCAGACGAGCACCCCGTCGACCCGGCGCTCGCCCCACCACCGCCGGTAGACCGCGATCTCGGCGTCGGGGTCGGCCACGACCTGGAGGGTCAGCGCGTACGAGCGGGCGGAGAGTTCGGCCTCGACGCCGCTGATCAGCTCCATGAAGAACGGCTCGATGCCGAGTATGCGGGCGGGCCGGCACAGGGCCAGGCCGACGGCCTCGGCGGTGGCGCCGGAGAGGGCACGCGCGGCGCTGCTCGGGCTGAAGCCGATCTCGGTGGCGATGGCCAGGATGCGCTGCCGGGTGGCCTCGGAGACGCCGGGCTGCCCGTTCAGCGCGTACGACACGGCACCCTTGGACACTCCGGCGCGTCGGGCGACGTCGGCGATGGTCGGCCGCTTCACCGGCGTGCTCCTCTGCTGCTGGGGGCGTCGATCGGCCGTTGACAGTTCAGGTATCGAACCATACGGTGGGCGAACTTATCCGGTTCAGTCAAGCCTGCGAGAGGGCGGTAGGTCGTGAGTGGACAGGCGCTCCAGCACGGGTGGATCCTGCGGGCGGCACCCGGAGCGCAGGTGCCGGACGAGATCGCCGGGCGGGACGTGCCGGCGACCGTGCCCGGTTGCGTGCACACCGACCTGCTCGACGCCGGGCTGATTCCCGACCCGTACCTCGACGACAACGAGCTGGCCCTGGCCTGGATCGGGCGCACCGACTGGAGCTACCGGACGCGCTTCGCGTACGCCACCGGTGACGAGGACCGGATCGACCTGGTCTGCGCCGGCCTGGACACCGTCGCGACCATCAGCGTCAACGGTGTCGAGGTCGGCCGCACCGAGAACATGCACCGCAGTTACCGCTTCGACGTCCGGTCGCTGCTGCGCGACGGCGACAACGACCTGATCGTCACGTTCGACTCCGCCTACCGCTACGCCGAGGCGCAGCAGGAGCGGCTCGGTGACCGGCCCAACGCCTACCCGGAGCCGTTCCACTTCATCCGCAAGATGGCCTGCAACTTCGGCTGGGACTGGGGCCCGACGCTGGTCACCGCCGGCATCTGGCAGGAGATCGGCCTGCACACCTGGTCGACCGCCCGGCTGGCCACCGTCCGGCCACTGGTCACCGTGGACGGCCGCGACGGGCGGGTCGAGCTGCACGTCGAGGTCGAGCGGGTCGCGGACATCCCGCTGACCGTCCGGGCCGCCGTCGCCGGTGGCAGCGCCGAGGTCGTCATCCCGGCCGGGCAGCGCACGGCCGTGCTGACCGTCGCCGTCCGCGAGCCCGCGCTGTGGTGGCCCCGGGGGTACGGCGAACAGGCGCGCCACCCACTGGAGGTGACCCTGCACGCGCCGGACGGCGACACCCTGGACACCTGGTCCCGGCAGGTCGGCTTCCGCTCGGTACGACTGGACACCACGCCCGACGAGCACGGCACCCCGTTCGCGCTGTCGGTCAACGACGTCCCGGTCTTCGTACGCGGGGTCAACTGGATCCCGGACGACGTGTTCCCCACCCGGATCACCCGCGACCGGCTGGCCGGACGCTTCGACCAGGCCGCCGAGGCCAACGTCAACCTGTTGCGCGTCTGGGGCGGCGGCCGGTACGAGTCGGAGGACTTCTACGACCTCGCCGACGAACGCGGGCTGCTCGTCCAGCAGGACTTTCTCTTCGCCTGCGCCGCGTACCCGGAGGAGGAGCCGTTCGGCAGCGAGGTCGCCGCCGAGGCCGCCGAGCAGGTGACCCGGCTGGCACCGCACCCGTCGCTGGTGCTCTGGACCGGCAACAACGAGAACATCTGGGGCTGGCACGACTGGGACTGGCAGGAGCTGCTCGCCGGGCGTACCTGGGGACGCGGCTACTACCTCGACGTGCTGCCCCGCATCGTCGGCGAGCTGGACCCGACCCGCCCGTACTGGCCGGGCAGCCCCTGGTCGGGCACCGAGACGATCCACCCCAACGATCCGGCGCACGGCACCACCCACATCTGGGACGTGTGGAACACCGACGACTACACCAGATACCGGGAGTACGTGCCGCGCTTCGTCGCCGAGTTCGGCTACCAGGCGCCCCCGGCGTATGCGACGCTGCGCCGGTCGATCTCCGACGAGCCGCTGGCGCATGACTCGCCCGGGATGGCGCACCACCAGAAGGCCGCCAACGGCGACGCGAAGCTCCAGCGCGGGCTGGACGCGCACCTGCCCGCCCCGGCCGACTTCGACGACTGGCACTACCTCACGCAGCTCAACCAGGCCCGGGCCATCCAACTCGGCGTGGAACACTTCCGCTCCCACCGCGGCGTCTGCGCGGGCACCATCGTCTGGCAGCTCAACGACTGCTGGCCGGTCACCTCCTGGTCGGCCGTCGACGGCGACGGACGCCGCAAACCCCTGTGGTACGCGCTGCGCCACGCGTACGCCGATCGGCTCCTCACCGTGCAGCCCCGCGACGGCGGCCTGGCCCTGGTCGCGGTCAACGACGGTGGCACGCCGTGGCGGGCGTCGGCCTCGGTGACCCGGGTGAGCCTCACCGGCGAACCGCGGGCCAAGACGACGACGGAGCTCGACGTCCCCGCGTACTCGGCGGTGACGCTGGCGCTGCCGGCGGAGCTGGCCCGGCCGGACGAGGCCCGACGTGAGCTGCTGGTCGCGGAGGCGGGGGAGAGCGCCGAGCGGGCGCTCTGGTTCTTCGCCGAGGACCGGGACGTGGACTGGCCGGCGGCGGCGTGGGACGCGACGGTCGAGCCGGCCGACGACGGTCAGCGGGTCCGGGTCACCGCCCGGACGGTGCTGCGCGACCTGACGCTCTTCCCGGATCGGCTGGACGCCACTGCCGCTGTGGACAACGCCCTGGTCACCCTGCTGCCGGGTGAGTCGGCCACGTTCACGGTGCGAGCCGACGGTGTGGTGGACGAGGCCGCCCTCACCGCCCGCCCGGTGCTGCGCTGCGTCAACGACCTGAGCTGACGTCCCGAGATCGCGCTCGATCCATGAAGTAGTGGCCTCCCTGAACGAGGAGGCCACTACTTCCATGTTCGAGCACGATCATCACGGGCGCGGCGTTGAAGATTTCTTCAAGTGATAAAGTCTTCGTGTCGACCGGGAGGGATGCTCATGTCGGTGCCGCTGTACCAGGCGAAGGCCGAGCTTTTCCGTACCCTCGGGCATCCGGTGCGCATCCGAGTGCTGGAACTGCTCCAGGACGGTCCGAAGCCGGTCCGGGACCTGCTCGCCGCGATCGAGGTCGAGGCGTCGAACCTTTCCCAGCAGCTCGCCGTGCTGCGCCGCGCCGGAATGGTCACCTCACACCGCGACGGCCCCCTCGTCATGTACGCGCTCAGCACCCCCGACGTGGCCGACCTGCTGGCCGCCGGTCGACGGATCCTCGGCGCTGTCCTGACCGACCGGGACGCCCTCCTCGACGAGCTGCGCGCCACAAGCGGCAACCGGTGAGCGTCGCCATACTGGCGGCCCGGGAACGGGCCCTCGGCCTACTGCCGGGCCGAGCCGACTGGGCAGCCGTCCGCCGCTCACCGCGCCGCGACCTGCTGGCTGGGCTCACCGTGGCGGTCGTGGCGCTGCCACTGGCCCTGGCATTCGGCGTCACCTCCGGGCTGGGCGCCCAGGCCGGGCTGATCACCGCCGTGATCGCCGGCGCGGTGGCCGCCGTCTTCGGCGGCTCCAACCTCCAGGTCTCCGGGCCGACCGGGGCGATGACCGTGGTGCTGGTGCCGGTGGTGCAGCAGTTCGGAGCCACCGGCGTGCTCATGGTCGGGGCGATGGCCGGCCTGGTGCTGATCGCGCTCGCCGTGGCCCGCCTGGGCCGGTACGTCCGCTACCTGCCCACCCCGGTGCTGGAGGGCTTCACCGCCGGCATCGCCGTGGTCATCGCCCTGCAACAGGTGCCCGCCGCGCTCGGCGTCACCGACGCGCACGGAGAGAAGGTCTGGGCCGTCGCCGCCGACGCGGTCGCACGTTTCGTCGTACACCCGAAGCCGGCCGCGCTGGCGGTGGCCCTCGCCGTCGCGGCACTGATGCTGTTGGGTGCCCGCTGGCGGCCCGGCCTGCCGTTCTCGCTGCTCGGCGTGGCGGCCGCCACCGTCCTCGCCGAGGTCGCCCCGGTCGACCTGGTCCGGATCGGCGTGCTGCCGCAGGACCTGCCCGCGCCCTCGCTCGGCTTCCTCGACCTCGGCGCGCTCGGCGTGCTGCTGCCCAGCGCGCTCGCGGTCGCGGCGCTCGCAGCCCTGGAGAGCCTGCTGTCCGCCACCGTCGCCGACGGCATGACCGTCAGCGAGCGGCACGACCCGGATCGGGAACTCTTCGGTCAGGGGCTGGCCAACCTCGCCGCCCCGCTCTTCGGCGGCATCCCAGCGACCGCCGCCATCGCCCGTACCGCCGTGAACGTCCGCGCCGGCGCGGCCTCCAAGCTGGCGGCCCTCACCCACGCCGTCGCCCTCGCCGCCATCGTGCTGGCCGCCGCGCCGTTGGTCGGCCGGATCCCGCTCGCCGCCCTGGCCGGCGTACTGCTGGCGACCACGGTCCGCATGGTGGAGGCCGGCTCACTGTGGGCGCTGGCCCGCGCCACCCGGGGCGACGCGGTCGTGCTGGTCCTCACCTTCGCCGTCACGGTGATCTGGGACCTCGTCACCGCCGTGGCGGTCGGCGTCGGCGTCGCCGTGGTGCTCGCCCTGCGCGCGGTGGCCCGCAGCGCCCGCCTGGAACAGGTGCCCCTCGACCCCGGTGAACACAGCGCCGAGGAGCACGCGCTGTTCACCGAACACATCGTCGCGTACCGGCTGGATGGGCCGCTCTTCTTCGCTGCGGCCCACACCTTCCTGCTCGAACTCTCCGAGGTCGCCGACGTTCGGGTGGTCATCCTGCGGATGTCCCGCGTGACCACCATGGACGCCACCGGCGCGCACGTCCTCGGTGACGCGATCCGACGGCTGCGCGGACGCGGGATCACCGTTCTGCTCTCCGGCATCACCCCCGCCCACGAACAGGTGCTGACCACGCTGGGAGTGGCCGACGACCTGCGCCGCGAAGGTTTGGTATTCCCCGACACCCCGGCCGCGATCCGGCACGCCCGGGGGGCCGCGCTCTCCGCGACAGCCGACCCGGGCGAGCGGCGGGTCTGAAGGAGGAGTCTCCGGCAGACCCGCCGCTCGTCGACGCACCGCCGGTCAGGGACGGGCGCGGTTCGCCGCCGCCGAGCACCGGTACCCGGCGCAGCGCGTCGGCTCGGAGCGCTCAACTGACGTCGACCGCTCCGAGCGCTACCACTGTCAACGAAGCGCCAGCGCCAACCGCCAAACCGCGGTTGAGGGGTTGGCGGCAGGCGGAGGGTCCAGCGTCTGCGCTCGTTCGATGGCGGCGTCGATGCCGTTGCGGAAGTCGTCGAAGTCAAGCCGGGTCTTGTCCCAGTTGGCGAGGTATTTGCGAAGCAGTTCTTCCGCCCTCTTGGCGCTCTCCAGGTGACGGGCGCACGAGCCCAGGTGCAGAATCAGCCAGACTTCGAAGCAGGGGTTCGACCAGAGGAGATTCACCTCATGTCGTCGCGCTTCTCGCTCTGATAGCTCTGGTGGGTAGTGGTCGACGTCGCAGACGACGTACGCCTGGTCGAAGTCACTGAGCCTTTTCCAAGCTGATCTTGCAGGTCAGGGCGGGTGCGGGTGCGGTGGGCCCGGTGATCGATGGGTGCGAGGCTCCAGGTAGGACAGCTGTCGACCAAGACTCGAAGCCCCCATCGGGAGCCTCGCCATGCTGTCCTACCCCGCCACGATTCCGTTGTCCAGCCGCACCCTGAACCACCTGGCCGAACGCATCCGCGGTCACCGTCAGCAGCGCCGATCACGATGGCGCCGCCTCGCACCCGGCCGGCAGGCGCTGCTGGCTCTGGCCCATCTCCGTAACGGCGACACCTACACCCGACTCGCGGCCGGCTTCGAGATCGGCGTCGCCACCGCCTGGCGCTACGTCCAGGAGGCGATAGCCCTGCTCAGCTCGGCAGCCGACGACCTGGACACCGCGATGCGACGCATCCGGCTACTGGCGTACGCGATCCTGGACGGCACGCTGATCCCGATCGACCGGATCGCCGAGCAGAAGCCCTACTACAGCGGCAAACACAAACGCCACGGTGTGAACGTGCAGGTCATCTCCGACGCCGCCGGCCGGCTCGTGTGGGCATCACCGGCACTGCCCGGTTCGGCACACGACCTGAGCGCCGCCCGCCATCACGGCATCATCGACGCCCTGACCAGCGCGGACGTGATGACCTTCGCCGACAAGGGCTACCAGGGCGCCCACGGTAGTGTCCGCACCCCGTTCAAGCGGCGCCGCTTCCGGCCAAAGCTGTCACGCAGGCAGAAGGCCGTGAACCGGGCCCACGCGAAGATCCGCGCCCGCGGAGAACGAGCGATCGCCACACTCAAGACCTGGAAGATCCTGGTCAAGCTGCGATCCTGCCCACGCCGAGCCACCGCGATCGTCCAGGCCATCCTCGTCCTGCACCACGTCGAAGCGAACCGCCACGCAGGATGAAAATGGCTCATTATGAGCGCCCTTACCGAACTCGTCGCCGGCCGCCCCTGGCTACCCACCGCCGCAGCGACCACCTGACTAATCACGGGGTGTCAAGGGTCGGGCCACTCTCTGGCACATCGAAAACAAGATCCATCACGTACGCGACGTGACGTTCCGTGAAGACCTCCACCAAGCCCGGACAGGCACCGGACCCGCCGCCATCGCAACGCTACGTAACACCGCGATCGGCTGGCACCGCACCACCGGCGCGACCAACATCGCCCGAGCCACCCGCCAAGCCAACCGCCGATCACACGACCTGATCACCGCCATGACCAGCAGTTACCCGACAACGCAATAGCCCTGCCGCAGATCCGCGTTCTCCGCCCGCAACACCGCGTTCTCCGCCCGCAATCCAGTGCTGTCCCGCTCCAACTCTCTCCGCGCCTCCAACCCGGCAAGCCGCTCAAGCAACTCGACGATGGACGGCGTTCCAGACAGCCCACCATGATCCAGACCAGACAGCGCAGATCAAGCCAACCCGCCGACGAGAACCTGATCAGTCGCCCAGGGAAGAACCAACAGCAACGCTGGTCAGAGCCGAGCCCGCAGGATGGCGGGGCAGCTTGTGCCGACGACCGGTTGACCAGCGTTACCGTTGATTCTGGGCTGAAACTACGCCGGGCCTTAATGCCGTGGAGATGCTGCCCGTGGATACGGGTTGGCGTTTCGGAGGCCCGATCCGTATGCAGGGTAGCTAGCTCCCTCCCTGTTTGGTGCGCTTGCAGGCGTTGGGGCGCTACCCCTCGAACGAGCTATATCCGCCAAAGTTAGCGCGCGTTGTGGATATGGAGCGGCCATTTCGCCTGGCGTGGGTCTAACGGGACCTGCGGGTAGTGGAGTTTCCCGCCCGGGCCTCGGGATTCGACTACGCCGTTCAGAAGACCCACCTTCCGTCTCACTCTGGCGAGAAGGACGAGAATGGCTGGGAGCCGAATAC
>NZ_WBKR01000215.1 GCF_008868155.1 Micromonospora sp. ALFpr18c | reverse complement strand
GACGAGGTTCTTATCTGTGGCCGTCACCGACAGCCGGTCATCCCACCCGATAGACTTGCTCACCAGAAAGGTGCACCCGCTTCTACAAAGGACATGGCGTAGACAACCACATCCTTGCAGGTCGGGTGCACCTTTCCTTGATCACCCTCGATACCCGCTATCTACTCTGAATAGCGGAGGTCAAGCCGCAGGAGGCCGCCTCGATCACTTGATGCTGAGTGGTTGTGGGGGAGCCGATTCGACTACTCAGCATCAAGTGATCTTGACGATGGCTGGGCCGGAGGGCTCAGCGCTTGCCGGCGTACCGGAACTCGACGTAGTCGATGTTGAAGTTCTGGTAGGCGGCCGGATCCACGGTGACCACGAACTCGTAGGTGCCCCGCGTCAGGTGCAGCGTCTCCGGCAGCGGCTGGAGCATGAACGCGTCGTGCGGGGTCGTGGTCTTCACATCGACCGGCCCGGTCGTCCGGGACCCGTCGACCGAGAGCGTGAACCGCCCCGCCGGGCTGTACGGCGACGAGACCCGGGCCGCCACCTCGTAGGTGCCGGTCTTCGGCACCTCCAGGGTGTACGTCATCCACTCGCCGTCCCGGATCCAGCACACGTCGATCGCGCCGTTCTGGTCGCAGATGTCGACGCCCTCGTACGTGCGCTGCGCCCCGCCCCTGTTGTCGTCCTCGGCGTCGTGGTAGCCGACGTCCTTGCCGTCGCGCGAGTACTCCTCGGCCTGTACGCGGACGGTGCCGTCCGGCAGGGCCGGCCACTGCGCCTTCGGGCCGTGCTCGCGGCGGCTCGCCAGCCAGTCCAGCAGCAGCTGGTCCTGGTTGTCGGTCTGGATGTCGAAGGTCAGCTCCTAGGACGGCGGCTGGTGCCGGGTGAAGGCGCCGATGCTGGCCGCGTTGCCGTCGTCGACGACGTGGCTGTAGAGGATGCGCGAGTCCCGGCCTGTGCGGGGGCGCTTGAATTCGCGATTTCCGCAACGAGCGGCGAAACCATATGTGCGGCTTGAGCCGCGGCTCGTTGCGCCTCGCCGACGGCTCGCTGGTTCGCGGCTTGCGGTGCCGCAGCCCGCGGAACTGCGGCGTGTTGTTGCCGATTTGCCACAGTGTCGATGAATTCGAGGCTTTGCCTCATGCTTTCGAGTGCTGGTGTCATGTCGTATCTAGGTGAGAAAAAGCTTCCCGTTTTCTTCTGCGTCTCGCGTAGGGTTCTCTGGCGAGTTGCGGCAATAAGATCAGGCGTGTAGCGAGCCTTCTTGATTACCCCGAAATCGAGCATCTCTGCCGCTACGGCCAATTCCGCAGCGACTTGTGTGAGCCTGTCGGCCTTTCCCCAATCGGAGGTGATGTATCTATCTCCTGTTCTCTTGATCCTGAGGGCCAAGGCAGTCACTTCGGCCACTTCTTTTAGATCTTCGCTAGAAAGATTTTTCGGAGGCTCGATGATTGCCTCTCTGAAGGAATTTCGATCACTCGCCTTAAGTCCCTCTGCTTGGCCCCGGAGCGCGATCATCCTGTCGCCAAAAAATTTTGCTTCACTTACAAATTTCGGCCATTTGCACGGCCATTCAGGCACTGTCGGGAGCTGATCCTCCCATTCGATCGAATGTTCTTGCTCCGGGTGCCCAGCAAGCGGATAAGGATGCGACATTTCTTCTCCAGGAGGGATGGCCGTTCGTGTGCTGATACAACGGAGACTCGCGAAAGCCGGTTCACGCGCCCGGGCGTGAGATCTTGCCGGCCGCTTCCGCGGCCACGGCGAGTAGCGCCGATCCCGATGGCGCCAGCGGGGTTCGGGCGGGTATTCGCAAGATCGAGCTATGACCGGATAGTCGATTATAGGATAGTCATGCCGGTTCCGGCGGATACGTAGAAGAGTGCAGCCTTCTGGCGATCATTCAGGTGTCTAGTTAGACTGCTGCGGTGAGCGGAGAGCGACGACTCTTGGCCGACCGGCCGCTCACCGAGCCGCACCCGTCCCGGCTGGTGTCGGCACATCCCGACCGGGCCCGGATCCTCGCCGCGCACGGCGCCGCGCTGGCCGCCGGAGAGGCTGGCTACCCCGACCCGGCGACGGGTCTGTTCGTGTTCAGCGCCGGCTTCCTGGCCCGCCGCGGCACGTGTTGCGGACGCGGCTGCCGGCACTGCCCGTACGTGGATGATCCACCCTCAGAATGAGACCTTCCGCCTGACCCGGACACCCCGTACGGTTTCCGACGGACATCCGGCGGGCGCCTTCCGCCGTCGGTCGGCGAGAGGGTGGAGCGTGCGCGGGCGGATAGTGGTCGCTGGGCTGGCGGGCCTACTGGTGAGCAGTTGTGCCGCCGAGTCGGCACCGGTGGCGGTGCCACCACCGGCACCGGTTGCCCTGGACGTGGCGGCCGCCTCCTCGGGCGGTGCCTGCCGGCTGCTCGACTTCACCGTGATCGAGCAGGCGGTCAAGGTGCGCTTCGACGTGGCGGCGGCCAGCGACCGCGACGACTCGCACACCTGCGTGGTCCGGACCGAGGGCGCGGCGCTGCCGGAGCTGACGCTGAGCGTGACCGAGACCACGATCGACAAGGCCACCTTCGGCGCGGACGTGGTGCCCGACAAGGCGGCGAAGGTCAGCGGGCTGGGTCAGCAGGCGTACCGGCGGACCACCGTGGAGGCGAGCGGGCACGGGCCGGTCGCCGAGGTGGGCTGGCTCGCCGCCGACGGCCGGATGGCCACGCTGAGCTGGACCGGCGCCCGTGGTAGCGAGCGGGCGGCGGCCGAGAAGTTGACCGGTGACCTGGTCGCGTTGGCGAAGAAGGTGGACACCCGGGCGCTGTGACGCCCGGGGGCCGACGTCGGTCAGTTGGCGGCGACGAAGACCCGGGAGGCGACCTCGCGGGGCAGCCGGACCCGGTCACCGGAGCGGTCGATCGACACCCCGTCGCGTTCCTGGGCGACCGTCACCGTGGCGCCCGGGTCGACACCCGCGGCGTGCAGCTGGCGCAGCACGCCGGCGTCGGTCTGCACGCTCTCGCAGATCCGACGGACGACGACCGGCCCGGACAGGCCGGGGAAGGCCAGGTTGCGCTCGCCGTCGCCGGCGTCGGTGGTCTCCGCCTCGGGCGAGCCCAGCTCCTCCAGCCCCGGGATGGGGTTGCCGTACGGGGAGCGGGTCGGCCGGTTGAGCAGGTCGTACACCCGCTTCTCCACGGCGTCGCTCATCACGTGCTCCCAGCGGCAGGCCTCCTCGTGGGCCTCCTCGTAGGGCATGCCGATGACGTTGACCAGCAGCAACTCGGCGAGGCGGTGCTTGCGCATCACGGAGACCGCGGTGCCGCGGCCCAGCGCGGTGAGCGTGAGATGCCGGTCACCCTCGACGGTGAGCAGGCCGTCGCGCTCCATCCGGGCGACGGTCTGGCTCACGGTGGGGCCGCTCTGCCGCAGACGCTCGGCGATGCGGGCACGCAGCGGCGGCACACCTTCCTCCTCCAACTCGAGGATGGTGCGCAGGTACATTTCGGTCGTGTCGACCAGGTCGTGAGACTTCATAACGTCAGCGGCCCTCCGGTGCACGATGCTACCTCGCAGGATGGCCCGCGACCGCCGCCGAACCGCGTGCCGTCGGCACGGATGGTGTTGGATGGTCGCCATGTCCGGTACCCAGGAGCCGCTGGTCGAGGTCGATCGGCTCGTCGACGAGCTCGACCGCGCCGATCCGCCCACCCTGCTCGACGTCCGCTGGCGGCTCACCGGGCCGCCCGGCCGTGACGACTACCTCGTCGGCCACCTGCCCGGCGCGGTCTTCATCGACCTGGACACCGCGCTGTGCGGTCCGCCCGGCGCCGGCGGCCGGCATCCGCTGCCCGACCCGGCCGCGTTGCAGGCCACGCTGCGGGCCGCCGGTGTCCGCGCCGGTCACTCCGTCGTCGTGTACGACGGCGGCGACGGCCTGGCCGCCGCGCGGGCCTGGTGGACGCTGCGCTGGGCGGGGCACCGTCCGGTGCGCCTGCTGCACGGTGGGTGGCCGGCCTGGGTGGCCGCCGGCCGACCCGTCTCGACGACGGCACCCGATCCGGTCCCTGGCGACGTCGAGGTGCGCCCCGGTGACCTGCCGGTGCTCGACGCGGCGCAGGCCGCCCGGCTGGCCGCCGCAGACGACGCCGTCCTGCTCGACGTGCGGGCCGCGCCCCGCTACGCCGGCGAGGTCGAGCCGATCGACCCGGTCGCCGGTCACGTGCCCGGCGCGGCGAACCTGCCGGCCGGTGAGTACGTCGGCCCGGACGGGCGGTTCCCGGCGGCCGACGTGTTGCGGGAACGGTTCGCCGCCGCCGGTGTGACCGAGGGACGATCCGTCGGGGCGTACTGCGGCTCCGGGGTGACCGCCGCGCAGGCGGTGCTCGCGCTGCATCTGGCGGGCCGACCGGACGCGGCGCTCTACGTTGGATCGTGGAGCAACTGGGTGGCCGACCCGGCGCGGCCGGTCGCCTCCGGCCCGACACCCGGTCGCTGACCAGCGCGTGCGGTGGGCCGGCGGCGGTCCGCGTGCGACGATGGGCGCATGTCCGACGACACGGTGGTGGTGTGGGACGAGTCGCTGCTCGCCTACGACATGGGTGACCATCCGCTCGACCCGGTCCGGGTGGAGCTGACCGTCGCGCTCGCCCGCGACCTGGGCATCCTGGACCGCCCAGGCGTGCGCGTGGTCAAGCCGGAGCCCGCCGACGACGCCCTGCTCACCCGCGTGCATCACCCGGCCTACCTGGCTGCGGTGCGTGCCGCGCCGCGCGACCCGCTCTTCGCGGGGTACGGGCTGGGCACCTCCGACAATCCGGTCTTCGACGGGATGCACGAGTCCAGTGCGCTGATCGCCGGCGCGACGGTGGCCGCCGCCGAGGCGGTCTGGCGCGGTGACGCCCGCCGGGCGGTGAACGTGGCCGGCGGCCTGCACCACGCGATGCCTGCCCGGGCGTCCGGCTTCTGCGTCTACAACGATCCGGCGGTGGCCATCGCCCGCCTGCTCGACCTGGGCGCGGAACGCGTCGCGTACGTGGACGTCGACGTGCACCACGGCGACGGGGTGCAGCAGATCTTCTGGGACGACCCCCGGGTGCTCACGGTCAGCCTGCACGAGACACCGCTCGCGCTGTTCCCGGGCACCGGTTTCCCGGACGAGACCGGTGGGCCGGGCGCGCAGGGCACCGCCGTGAACATGCCACTGCCGCCGGGCGTCGACGACACCGGCTGGCAGCGGGCGTTCCACGCGATCGTGCCGTCGGTGCTGCGCGCGTTCCGGCCGCAGGTGCTGGTCAGCCAGTGCGGCGCGGACGGGCACCGACTGGACCCGCTGGCCGACCTCAACCTGACGGTGGACGGGCAGCGGGCCACCTACCTGGCGCTGCGGGCGCTCGCCGACGAGCTGTGCGACGGCCGCTGGGTGGCCACCGGCGGCGGCGGGTACGCGCTGGTCGAGGTCGTGCCCCGCGCCTGGAGTCACCTGCTGGCGGTGGCCACCGGCGACCCGATCGACCCGGCGACGCTGACCCCGCCGGCCTGGCGGGCGCTGGCCGCCGCCCGCCGTCCGGGTCAGGACATTCCGCTGCGGATGACCGACGACGCCGACCCGTCGTACGAGCCGTGGCAGCCGACCGGTGAGCCGAACGCCGTGGACCGGGCCATCGCGGCCACCCGCAAGACGGTCTTCCCGCTGCTCGGGCTCGACCCGCACGACCCGCGGGACTGAGCCGGGCCGGGGGAGGACCACGCCGGTGACGACCGTGGACCAGCCGGTGGACGTGCTGCTCAGAGACGGCAGCACCGTCCAGTTGCGACCCATCGACCCGGCCGACGCGCCGGGCGTCGTGGCGATGCACAGCCGGTTCTCCGAGCGCACCCGCTACCTGCGTTACTTCTCGCCGTACCCGCGCATCCCCGAACGGGACCTGATCCGGTTCGTCACCGTCGACCACCGCGACCGGGAGGCGTTCGTGGTGCTGGCCGGCGACCAGATCATCGCCGTCGGCCGGTACGAGCGGCTCGGTCCGCAGGCCCCGGAGGCCGAGGTGGCCTTCGTGGTGGAGGACGCCCATCAGGGCCGGGGCATCGGTTCGGTGCTGATGGAGCATCTGGCCGACGCCGCCCGACGCAACGGCATCATGAGCTTCGTGGCCGAGGTGCTGCCGGCCAACGGGACGATGCTGCGGGTCTTCGCCGACTTCGGCTACCAGGTCCAACGGGAGTACGCCGACGGCGTGGTGCACCTGAGCTTCCCGATCGCGCCGACCGAGGCGACGCTGGAGGTGCAGCGTGGCCGGGAGCACCGCACCGAGGCCCGTTCGATCGCCCGGCTGCTCGCCCCGCGGGGCATCGCCGTCTACGGTGCCAGCGCCACCGGTCAGGGCGTCGGCGCGGCGGTGCTCGGGCACCTGCGCGACGGCGGCTTCGCCGGCACGGTGGTGCCGGTGCATCCGAGCGCGCCGACCGTGGCAGGGCTGCCCGCGTACCCCTCGGCTGTCGACGCCGGGGTGCCGATGGACCTGGCGGTGGTGGCGGTGCCGCCGGAGGCGGCGACCGCGGTGGTCGCCGACGCGGCCGCCGCGGGCGTGCACGGTCTGGTGGTCATCTCGGCGGGCTTCGCCGAGGCCGGTCCGGAGGGTGCGGCGGTGCAGCGGGCGTTGGTCCGCGCGGCGCACGCCGCCGGCATGCGGGTGGTCGGCCCGAACTGCCTCGGCGTGGCCAACACCGATCCGACGGTACGCCTCAACGCCACCCTCGCCCCGGCCCTGCCGCCGGCCGGCCGGGTGGGCATCTTCAGCCAGTCCGGCGCGTTCGGGGTGGCGCTGCTCGCCGAGGCCGACCGGCGGGGCCTCGGGCTGTCCAGCTTCGTCTCGGCCGGCAACCGGGCCGACGTCTCCGGCAACGACCTGCTCCAGTACTGGCAGGACGACCCGGGCACCGACGTGATCATGCTGTACCTGGAGACGTTCGGGAACCCCCGCAAGTTCGCCCGACTGGCCCGGCGGATCGGCCGGGCGAAGCCCGTCGTGGCGCTCGCCTCGCCGGCCCGCCCGGTCGGGGTGGGGGACACCGACGGCCCGGACGAGGTGGCGGTGGCCGCGCTGTTCGCCCAGTCCGGGGTGATCCGGGTGGACACCGTGGCGGAGCTGCTCGACGTGGGGGTGCTGCTGGCCAACCAGCCGCTGCCGGCCGGCGGCCGGGTCGGCGTGGTCGGCAACTCCTCGGCGCTGACCGGCCTGGCCGCCACCGCCTGCGCCGGGCAGGGCCTCACCGTCGCCGCCGGCTACCCGCGCGACGTGGGGTCGAGCGCGGGCGCCGCCGAGTTCGCCGCCGCCCTCGCCGAGACGGCCGGCGACGACCGGGTGGACGCCCTGGTGGTGGTGTTCGCGCCGCCCCTGCCCGGCCAGCTCACCGATGTGGACGCCGACGTCACCGCCGCGCTGCCGGCCGCGCTGGCGCTGGGCAAGCCGACCGTGGCGACGTTCCTCGTCGGTCGGCTGCCGGCCGGGGTGCCGGCGTACGGCGGTGTCGAGGAGGCGGTGCGTGCCCTCGCCCGGGTGCACCGGTACGCCGAGTGGCTGCGCCGGCCGCCCGGCGTGGTGCCCGAGCTGCCCCGCGTCGACTCCGACGCCGCGCAGGCCGCACTACGCGCCGACACCGTCGACCCCGGCGCGCTGCTGGCCGCGTACGGCATCGAACCGGTGGCGTCGGTGCCCGCCGACTCGGTCGACGACGTGGTCGACGCGGCGGCGCGCCTGGGTTTCCCGGTCGCCCTCAAGGCTGCCGCCCCGGGGCTGCGGCATCGGCTCGATCTCGGCGCGGTCCGGCTCGACCTGCCCGACGAGCTGACGCTGCGCCGGGCGTACGCCGAGGTGGCGGCCGTGTTCGGCGCGGACGTGCTGGTCCAGCCGATGGTCCCGCCCGGGGTGGCCTGCGTGGTGGAGCTGGTGGAAGATCCGGCGTTCGGGCCGGTGGTCGGCTTCGGTCTCGGCGGGGTCGCCACCGAGCTGCTCGGCGATCGGGCGTGGCGGGCGGTGCCGCTGACCGACACCGACGCCGCCGAGCTGGTCGACGAGCCCCGCGCGGCGCCGCTGCTGCGGGGGCACCGGGGTGCGGTGCCGGTCGACCGGGCCGCCCTGGCCGACCTGCTGCTGCGGGTGGCGCGGCTCGCCGACGAGCAGCCGCGGGTGCGGTCGCTGACCCTCAACCCGGTGCTTGCCCGCCCGGACGGCATCTCCGTCCTGCACGCCCAGGTACGGGTCGGCGGGTTGGTCGCCCGCCCCGACACCGGTCCCCGCCGCCTCTGAACGGGTGGAAGGCCCCGGCGAACCGCCAGGGCCTTCCCCGAAGGGCCGGTGTGTCAGCAGGCGTACGCCTCCAGACGCTGGGCCCGCTCCGGCGCGCGCAGCTTCAGCAACGTCACCTTCTCGATCTGCCGGATCCGCTCCCGGGACAGGCCGAACTCTCGACCGACCTCGTCCAGGGTGCGCTGCCGGCCGTCGTCGAGACCGAACCGGAGCCGGATGACCGCCTGCTCCCGCTGGGACAGGGTGGCCAGCACGATGCTCACCTCGTTGCGCAGCTCGCCCTGCGCGGCCGCGTCGCCCGGCTCGGTCCGCGGATCCACCGCGGCCACGAAGTCGCCGAGCGCGCTCTCGCCGTCGTCGCCGACGGCCTGGTCCAGGCTGACCGGCTCCCGGTCGTAGGAGATCAGCTCGATGACCTGAAGCTCGGGGATCTCCAGAGCCCGGGCGACCTCGGCGACCGTGGGTTCACGGCCCAGCGTCACCGCCAGTTCGCGGCGGGCCCGGACCATGCGGTTGACCTGCTCGACCATGTGCACCGGGATGCGGATGGTGCGGGCCTGGTCGGCCATGGCGCGGGTGATGGCCTGCCGGATCCACCAGGTGGCGTACGTGGAGAACTTGTAGCCCTTGGCGTAGTCGAACTTCTCCACCGCCCGGATCAGCCCCAGGTTGCCCTCCTGGATCAGGTCGAGGAAGGCCATCCCGCGCCCGGTGTAGCGCTTGGCGATGCTGACCACCAGCCGCAGGTTCGCCTCCAGCAGGTGGTCCTTGGCCGCGCGGCCCTCCGCGACGATCAGCTCCAGGTCGGCCCGCAGCTCTTCGGAGACCGGGGTGCAGGTGGCGAGTTTCTCGTCGGCGAACAGGCCGGCCTCGACGCGTCGGGCCAGGTCGACCTCCTGCGCGGCGGTCAGCAGCTTCGTCCGACCGATCCCGTTGAGGTACGCCCGGACCAGGTCGGTGGAGATGCCGCGCTCATCGGTGGCGTCAAGGTCGGCGAGGGCGTCGACGGCCCCGTCGGTGTCGATGCTGGTGGTGGGGCGCGTCCGGTGTTCCGTCATCTGCAGGGCCATCTCTGTCTCTCCCCGTATCCACGTCTGTGCCGCGTCTCCGGCCCAGTGGTGCCGGTGTGACACACAGCTTGGCGGGCGGGACGTGAAACGGGAGTGAGGCGATCGGGCACCCGACAGCACTTCGGTCCGATCGCTGCCGCGGTGTGTCGTCCCGTTGGCTGCTTGCCCGGCCCGGTTACGTTGCGGACGGTCGGCCAGCCCGGGTCGGCGGGACAGCAGATGGAGGACGGTGTGGTCTTCAAGCGGCTCATGAAGGCGATGGGTGTCGGTGGTCCGTCGGTCGAGACGGTGCTCGCCAACCCGAACTGCCGCCCCGGCGGGCAGTTGGAGGGCCGTATCCAGGTGCTCGGCGGTGACCACCAGGTCGACATCGACCACGTCACGCTCGGCCTGGTCACCCGGGTCGAGGTGGAGAGTGGCGACAACGACTACGACACCACCCAGGAGTTCCACCGCCAGCGGGTCACCGGCGCGTTCCGGCTGGAGCCGGGGCAGCGCTACGACCTCCCGTTCCGCTTCGACGTGCCGTGGGAGACGCCGGTCACCGAGCTGTACGGGCAGCACCTGCACGGCATGACGATGGGGCTGCGTACCGAGCTGGAGGTCGCCCGCGCGGTCGACAAGGGTGACCTGGACGCGGTGTCGGTGCACCCGCTGCCGGCGCAGGAGCGGCTGCTGGAGGCGTTGTTACGACTCGGTTTCCGGTTCGCGCGCGCCGATGTGGAGCGTGGTCACATCTACGGCGTACGGCAGACGTTGCCGTTCTACCAGGAGATCGAGTTCGGCCCGGCGCCGCAGTACGCCCGCTCGATCAACCAGTTGGAGGTCACCTTCATCGCCGACGAGCGGCAGATGCAGGTGGTCCTGGAGGTCGACAAGCGCGGCGGCGTCTTCACCGAGGGGCGGGACGCCTTCGGCCGGTTCACGGTCGACCACGCCACCGCCGACCGCACCGACTGGACCGCCGAGTTGGACACCTGGCTCCGCCAGTCCCTGTCCCGCCGAGGCCTCTTCTCC
>NZ_WBKR01000214.1 GCF_008868155.1 Micromonospora sp. ALFpr18c | reverse complement strand
TGCTCGCGCGGGAGCTGAGCGCGCTCACCAGCGCCTCGCAGCCGGCATCGCAGGCCCGCACCGAGGCGACCGCCTGGCGGACCGTCTCGGCCACCGCGGAGGTGAGCGCCCGGTTCACCGCGGCACGACGGGGTGTCTCGGAGATGGCGACCCGCAGCGCGGTCACCGCATCGTTGATCTCTTCGGCGTCGGCCACCCCGTCCGCGGCGAGGTGCGCGGCGATGGCGTCCGCCGCGACCGACACCTCGCGGCCCCGGGCGACGGTGCCGCCGAGCATGCCCGGCTCGGGCAGGGCGTCCAGCACCGCCAGGGAGACCGGCTCGGCCGGGTCCGGGTACGCGCGCAGCGCGGCCGGGTACAACTCACGCAGCACCTCGCGCAGCGCCACGGCGGCGGAGTGCCGACCACTGGCCAGCGCGGCGTGCGCGGCGAGCACCTGCTTGTAGCCGGCGAGATCCCGAGGTGCGGGGAGGGTGACCGCGGAGAGTGCGCCCGCCTGTAACGCGCGGGCCAGGCCGACGGCACGTCGTTCGGCCGGCGGTGACTGCATCTCCTCCAGTGAGTCGTCGTCGGCGAAGCGTTCAGCGAAGTCGTCCACCGAGTCGTCGTCGGCGATCGCCAGAGGTCGACCTGCCGCGCTCAACAGCGAGGTGACCGTGTGGTCGTCGCTGTCGGCGGCGATGGCCGCACCGCTCGGCCCGCCCGACCGCTCCACGAGCAGCGCGACGAGCTGGGCGTAGCCAGCGGCGTCGTCGCCGATCTCGCTGACATGCAGCAGACGGCCTGCGTCGTCGACCACAGCGGACGTCAGCGTCGAACCGGCGGAGGCCGGTCGGTCAGCCGGATCCGCCGAGGCCAGACCGCAGTACACGCGCACGAGCGCCACGGCGTCGTCCTCCTCCCGGGACAGGTCTTTCCTCTGCCAGCAACTGATGCTCCCCGGTACGGGTCAGTCGCGCCAGTCCACGACCGCAGAGATCTTGCCGACAATGGTGCGCCAGCCCAAACTCGCGGTCTGTGCCCCGATCTTCTTCAGCCGCCGACGGCCCATGAAACCGCCGATCCCGCCGTTGACGGTCGAGCGCAGGGCCTCGTCCAGGTTGTCGAGGCTGGAGCCTGCGGACAGCATGTCGAGTACCGCAGGCAGCCGCAACGCGTACGACAGGTCACGCGCGACCTCACCGGCCTCGATCAGCAGCGTCGAATCCCAGGCGTCGTGCCCGCCGCGCAGGTTCTCCACCACGAGGTCGAGCTCGTACGTGTCCTCGTCGAGCGGAGCGATGTCGGCCGGCTCCACCCGTTCGGACAATTCATTCCAGCTGTCCAGTTGGGACAGATCGTTGGGCGCGCCGGATCGGATGAAACTGACCAACGACTCGGGGGTCTTGAACAGCAGCAGCTTGCCCCGGTGGCTGAGGAAGACCGGCACCTCCTCGTCGTCCGACTCGTCCGTGGTGGCCTCGTCGTCGGCGTCGGAGGTCGCGTCGGCGTCCCGGCGGCGCGACGGCTCGTCCTCGCCGCTCTCGGCGAACTCCTCGGCCAGCTCCTCGTCGAGGATGACGACGGTCTCGTCGTCCTCCTCCTCGATCACCTGACGGCGCGCGAGGAACGGGTCGTCCTGGTCGCGCTCGGTCACGTCGGTCGGGGTCAGCTCCCCCGCCGGCCGGTACGCGCGCAGCGTGAAACCGGTGCCGGCGGGCAGGGCGATCTCCACCGGGTCGATCCGCAGCTCGTCCCAGAGCGTCCGGTCGGCCGGGGCGGACGCGCTGCCGGTCTCCTCGGCGTCATCTGGCTCGGCCGCGCCGGTGGTGTCGTCGAGCTCGGGCTCGTCGGCGTCGGGCCGTTGGGGCGACTGGCGGGCCACGCTGACCTCCGTGTGCTTCGGGTTGCCCACCCGCCGGCGTCTCGGTCCGGCGAGTGACTCTGGGCACATACCCTAGTCGGCTGCTCGGGAAGACCGGAGCCCGCACCCCGGTGGCGGCGCCCCGCACCCGGTGGGGCCTGCGGATCGCGGCCGCTGGCGGACCGGCCGTCGAACAAGTAGCGTAGCTACACATGAAGGCCCAGGCGCTGCACGGCCACCTCGACGCCCTGCTGCTCGCCGTTCTCGAACAGGGCGCGCTGCACGGCTACGCCATCATCGAGGCACTGCGCGCGCGCAGCGACGGCAACCTCGACCTGCCCACCGGCACCATCTATCCGGCGCTGCGGCGGCTGGAGCGGGCCGGGCACGTGGCGAGCACGTGGAGCACCGTCAACGGTCGGGAGCGGCGGACGTACCAGCTCACCGACGCCGGCCGGCGGGCGCTGACCGGGGAGCGCGCCGGTTGGCACGAGTTCCAGTCGACCGTCGGCCGCTTCCTCGACCCGGGCAGCCCATCCGGCAGCCCGGCCTGAGCTCGCATCCGCCCGTGGGCGGCACCTCTCAGCGCGCGGTGGCCAGCATCCACCCGCGCGCCGCGCGGGCCAGCGAGAAGTAGGCCGCGCCGGCCACCGTCACACCGATGAGCATCGGTGGCCAGCTCAGCGCCGCGTCCCAGAGGCCGAGTGACCAGGTGAAGAGGGCACCGCCGGCCACCATGCCCAGGGCCAGCGCAGCGGTCAGGCCGGCGCCCACCGCGCGCTGCGCGACGGCCAGGCCCGGCCGGGACGTACGGGCGCTCGCCGTGACCACCAGCAGACCGGCCACGGACAGCAGCAGCGCGCCCATCCAGATCCAGTCGACCGAGTTGGCGAGCAGCAGGTAGACGGCCGGTGGGCGGGGGCCGTCGCTCCAACTCGCCCCCCGCCAGGTCAGGTCGCCGGCGGCCACCCCGACCCCGGCGATCGCGAGCATCCGCAGGGCGAACCCGCGCAGCGCGGCCATCGCCAGCTCGGCCTGCCAGGAGGGCAGCAGCTGCGCCGGCGAGCCGAACTCGGCCACCGCGCGGCGCTGCGCCTCGGTCGGTGGCACCCCGCTCTCGCGGTACGCCTCGACGGCGTCCAGCAGCCCGTGCCGGGCCTCGGTCAGCAGGTCGGTCTTCAGGCGCGCAGGGCCCTGCAACCGGGCGGCCAGCTCCCGCAGGTGCTCGTCGACCAACACGTCCTCACAGCGCGGCATGGCACCACCCTGCCACGACTTCGGCGCGCCGACGTCCGGGGGAACCCTGGTCCGTCCCCGAGCCGGGTCAGGGGGCGAGCGCCAGGTACCCGCGTTCGGCCGCCTCCTGCAGCAGCCACTGGTCCCGGTACCAGCCGGGGGTGGCAACCAGGTCGCCGTGCCGGCCACGTTGGATCACCCGCCCGCCGTCGAGGACGACGATCTCGTCCAGCTCGGCCAGCCCGCTGAGCCGGTGGCTGATCAGCAGCACCGAGTGCCCGGCGGGGGTGGCGGCGAGGGCGGACGCGAGCACGGCGTCCGCGGCGGTCGGATCCAGCCCTTCGGTGGGCTCGTCGAGCACCAGCACGGGCGGCGCGGCGAGCAACGCCCGGGCGAGCGCGAGCCGTTGCCGCTGGCCACCGGAGAGCTGGCCACCCTCCTCGCCGACCAGGGTGTCCCAGCCGGCCGGCTGGGCGCGTACCCAGTCCAGCAGGCCGGCGGCGGCGGTGGCCGCGGCCAGCTCGTCGTCGTCCGCCCCGGCACGCCCGAGCAGGAGGTTCTCCCGGACGGTCGCGTGGAAGACGTACGCCTCGGCGAGCAGCCCGCCGACCACTCGGGGCAGCTCCTGCTCGGTGTACGCGGACAGGTCCCGCCCGCCCAGTTCGACCCGGCCGGACGCGGGCCGGACCGCCCCGGTCAGCACGGCGGCCAGGGTGCTCTTGCCGGCGCCGCTCGGGCCGACCACCGCGATCCGTCGACCGGCGGGCAGATCCAGGCTGACGGCGTCCAGGGCGGGCGCGGCGCCGGCCCGGTACCGCACGGTCACCCCGACGAAGCGCAGGTCGTACGGGCCGGCGAGGTCCCCGCCGCCGTCGGCGGGCGGGGGAGTGGGCGCGCCCTCGTCGAGCAGGGCGGCAACCCGGATCAGGCCGGGCCGCAGCTGGGTCCACTGTCGGGCCGCCGCGACCAGGGCCAGCGCCACCTCGACGGCGGCCAGCGAGCCGACGGCCAGCACACCGACCAGCACCCCCGACACGTCGGCGGCCAGCGCGGCCAGCACCACCACGGCGGCGGTCAGCCCGCCGACCAGCACCCCGGCGGCGTCCACCGCGAACCCGGTCGCGGCCAGCCGGCGTTCCAGCCGGGCCAACCGGCCGGCCCGCTGCTGGGCGGCGTGCAGCGCGGAGTCGGTCGCGCCGAACGCGGCCAGATCGGCAGCGCCGTGGGTGAGGTCGATCGCGTCGGTCGCCAGCGCACCGCGCAGTGGGGCCACCTCGGCCGCACTGCGTCGGGTGACCACGACGGCCAGTGCGGGCAGCGCCACTCCGGCGACGAGCAGCCCGACGGCGAGCGCCGCGCCGGCCGGCGGCGAGATCAGCACCGCACCGCCCACGGCCAGCACCCCGACGAGGACCGCCGCCGAGCCGGGCACCAGCACCCGCAACAGCAGGTCCTGGACGGCTTCGACGTCGGAGACCAGCCGGCTCAGCACGTCACCCGAGCGGTGCCCGGCGGTACGGCGGGCCGCGAGGGTGGCGAACACCCGGGCCCGCACGTCGGTGATCATGCGGAGTACCGCGTCGTGCCCGGCGAGCCGCTCGGTGTAGCGGAACACGCCCCGGCTGATCGCGAGCGCCCGGACCGCGACGATCGCCACGGTGAGCCGGTCCAGGGGCGGCCGGCCGGCGGCGCTCATCAGCAGCCAGGTCGCGGTGGCCATCAGGGCCAGCCCGGCGAACTCGGTGGCGGCGGCGAGCAGCCCCGCGCCGACCAGGCGGCCCAGGTACGGGCGGGCCAGTCGCAGCACCGCCCGTTCGGCGACCCCACGTCCGGCCGGTGTCGCGTTCATCGGGCCACCTTCGGTGTCGGCGTCAGCTCGGTGACCCGGCCGTCCTCGATGCGCAGGATCCGGTCGGCGTCGGCCAGCAGCGCCGGCCGGTGCGCGACCAGCAGCGCCGTCCGCCCGGTGACCAGTCGGCGGGTGGCGTCGAGCACCACCGCCTCGGAGGCGGTGTCCAGCCGGGCGGTCGGCTCGTCGAGCAGCACCACCGGGGCGTCCCGGAGGAACGCGCGGGCCAGGGCCACCCGTTGCCGCTGACCGCTGGACAGCCCGTGCCCGCGTTCACCGAGCAGCGTGTCCAGGCCGTCGGGCAGGCCGGCGACCACGTCGTCCAGGGCGGCGTCGCGCACCGCCGCGGCAAGCGCCTCGGGCGGCGTGTCCGGCGCGCCGAGCCGGATGTTGTCGGCCAGCGAGGCGGCGAAGAGGTGGGCGCGCTGCGGCACCCAGGCCAGCTGCCGACGCCAGGCGTCCGGGTCGGCGGCGGCGAGGTCCACACCGTCCACGGTGATCCGACCGCTGGCCGGGGTCACGAAGCCGAGCAGCAGGCCGAGCAGTGTGCTCTTGCCGGCGCCGCTGGGCCCGATGACGGCGATCCGTTCGCCGGGTCGGACGGTCAGCGTCACGTCGCGCAGCGCGGTGGTCCGCTCGTACGCCACGGTGACCGACTCGAACCGGATCTCACCGCGCCCGTCCGGGGTGGCCGCGCCCTCGGCCGCCCGGGGTGCGGCGGGCGTGGCCGAGACGGTCAGCGCCTCGTCGAGCGCGGCCAGCCCTTCCATGCTGGCGTGGAAGCGGCTGCCGGCGGCCCGCAGTGGCAGGTACGCCTCCGGGGTGAGCAGCAGCACCAGCAGCGCCGTCTGCAGGGCCAGGCCCCCGCCGAGCAGGCGGATGCCGACCGGCACCGCGACCAGCGCCACCGAGAGGGTGGCGACCAGCTCCAGCACCAGCGCGGACAGGAACGCGATCCGCAGCGTCTTCATGGTGGCGACCCGGTGCCCGTCGGCCATCCGGCGGACCACCTCGGTCTGCGCCCGGGCACGGCCGAACGCGCGCAGCGTGGGCAGCCCGGCGACCATGTCCAGGAAGTGCCCGCCCAGCAGGGACAGTCGACGCCACTGCCGCTCGGTGGCCGCCTGCGCCTGCCAGCCCAGCAGCGCGCCGAAGACCGGGATCAGCGGCAGGGTCAGCGCGATGATGACCGCCGAACTCCAGTCGGCGACGACGATCCGGGCCAGCACGGCCAGCGGCACCGTCACGCTGAGCACCAACTGCGGCAGGTACCCGGTGAAGTACGCGTCCAGCGCGTCCAACCCACGGCCGGCCAGGGTGGCGAGCTGACCGGCCCGCTGCCCGGCCACCCAACCCGGCCCGTGTCGGCCGACCGCACCGAGCAGGTCGGCCCGCAACGCGGCCTTGACCGTGGCGGCGACCCGCGCCGACACCGTCCCCTGAGCCCAGACCAGCGCCGCCCGGGCGGCGACCGCGACCAGGAACCCGGCCAGCGCCGGCCGGTCCAGTCGCCCGCCGATACCGGTGGCCAGCACCGCCGCCAGTGCCGTGGCCTGCGCCACGATCAGCCCGGCGGCGAGCACGCCGAGCAGGGCGAGCACGGCAAGGTCGCGCCGGGCCGCAGGGACCCGGCGCAGGAGACGCGGGTCGAAGGGACGGCGGTTCACCAGTACACCGGTGCCCTGCCGTCGGTCCGTCCCCGGAAAACCCACCAGCACATTGCCTGGAAGCCTAGTAGGGCCGGCAGCAGCGGCAGCGCCACCCAGCCGAGCAGCCGTAGCGTCGGTGCGCTCGCGGCGGCGTCGGCCACCGTCAGCGAGGCGCCCGGGTCGGTCGTGGACACCAGCACGTAGGGCCACAGGGCCGCGCCGACCAGCGCCACCGGCAATGCCAGTGCCGCGCCGGTGGCGGCCAGGGCCCACCCCGGCCGCCGCCGCGCCAGCGCCGCGCGGGCCGCCAGCAGCGCCGCCGCCAGCAGCACCGGCAGGAGTACGGCCACCGCCGGTCGCTCGACAGCGTCGCGTACCCGGGGGGAGAGCAGGCCCACGACGGTGGCCAGGGCGACCGCGCAGAGCGCCACCGGCACCAGCCGGCGGGCGGTGCGGCCGACCACGGCGGCGTCGGCGACCGGCAGTCGCAGGGTGAGGAAGGTCGCACCGTGCACCGCGACCAGGGCGACCATGGCCAGCCCGGCGGCGGCCGCGAACGGCGTGGCCAGGTGCGACACCCCGGCCACGTGCCCGTCGGCCTGGCGGGGTACGCCCTGCAGGAGCGCGGCGAGCAGCACGCCCCAGCCCAGCGCGGCGAGCGCGCTGCCGACCACCACCATCCGGTCCCAGCGGGCCCGGATCCGCTCGTCGGCCGGCCGGCTGCGCAGCTGCACCCCGGCGGTGACCAGGATGACCCCGACCAGGGCGCCGGCGACCGCCGGATAGCAACCGGACAGCAGTTCGCCCTCCAGCACCGGGAAGGCGCCGAAGAGGATGCCCACGGCGGCCACCAGCCAGACCTCGTTGCCGAGGAAGAACGGGCCGAGCGCGGTGAGGGCGGCCCGCCGCCCGGTGGGTCCACCGCCCCGGGCGAGCAGCAGCCCGACGCCGTAGTCGTAGCCGGCGAGCACCAGGTAGCCGCCGAAGAAGAGGCCGAGCAGGGCGTACCAGGCGAGGTCCACGGTGAGTCTCCTCAGTCGCTCAGGCGAGGGCGGGTTCGGGGTGGGCCGGCTCGCCGGGTGCTGCCGGTGGGCGGCCGAGGGCCGGATCGGCCGCACCGCGTGCCGCGTGGCGGGCGAGCAGCACCCAATTGGTGACGGCGAGGGTGCCGAGCAGCAGGCTGAAGCCGATCAGCGAGGTGAGCATCACCGGTGCGCCGACCGGGGAGACGGCCTGTTCGGTGGGGAGCAGCCCGTACGCCACCCAGGGCTGACGGCCCACCTCACGGGCGATCCAGCCGAGGATCACCGCGATGAACGGCAGGGGCGAAGCGAGCAGGATCAGCCAGAGCGGAAAACGCAGCCGGATGATCCAGTCGCGGAAGAGCAGCGGGAGCAGCAGCCAGACGCAACCGAGGGTGAAGCCGATCAGGATCATGAAGCCCAGCCCGACGCTGGCCAGCACCGGCGGCGCGTAGTCGCCGGGGCCGAACCGCGTGGTCCACTCGGCGATCTGTGCCTGCGCCTCCGGGTTGTTACCGCCGAATTTGGTCGGCTGCACCGAGCCGACCGGGCCGAACTGGGCGAAGCCGAAGCCCTGCACCATCGTGATCGCCAGCGCCGCGGTGACCAGGCCGACCCGCAGCGAGGTGCGGAACAGCACGAAGTCGGGCGTACGCCGGATCAGGTGCCCGGCGCTGACGGCCGCCATGAGCATCCCGCCGACCAGGAGCGCGGCCGACACCACGTGCCCGAACGCCATGCCGAGGCTGGGGTTGGTGAGCAGCGCGCCGAAGTCGGTGAGGTGGGCGATCCCGTCGCGCACCTCGTACCCGACCGGATGTTGCAGCCAGGAGTTGGCCACCATGATCCAGAACGCCGAGGCGTACGCGGTGATGGCCACACCCCAGAGCAGCGCGAGGTGGACGCCCTTGCGGAGTCGGTGCCATCCGAAGATCCACATGCCAAGGAACGTGGACTCCAGGAAGAACGCCACGAGCGTCTCGATGGCCAGCGGCGCGCCGAAGACGTTGCCGACGTAGCGCGACAGACCACTCCAGTTCAGCCCGAACTGGAACTCCATCACGATGCCGGTGGCGACGCCGAGCACGTAGTTGATGACGTAGAGCTGGCCCCAGTACCGGGTGAGCCGCTCCCACTTCGGGTTGCCCGTGAGCACCCAGGCGGTCTGCATCCCGACCAGCAGGGTGACCAGCCCGAGCGTGACCACCACGAACAGGAAGTGGATCGAGGTGGTGGTGGCGAACTGCAGGCGGGCGAGGAGCAGGGTGTCCATGGCCGGCCCTCCGTAGGTTGGAATCCTTGTCGTAGCCACCCTACACGTAGCTTGGCTACACGTCATTTCTACTACGCCCTGTAGTAGATAATGCTATGACGAGACGTAGTAGCTGTTCTTGTCGGGGTCAGGTGCCGTGACGCAACGCCGGAGGAGGAGGCCCGCAAAGGGAAACTCGACCACCTGACCACCCGGTCGGCGACATCCACGCCGTCACCCCGATGGTGTGGGGCGGGCTGGCGCGTCGGCTCAGGAGAGGAAGAGGCTGATCGGCAGGGCGACAAGCGTGGTGGCGACCGCGAGGGCGGTGGCGCCGAGCATCCGGGGCGGCCGGTCGCTGACCAGGAGACGCTGTACCCGTACGTCCAGATCCCGGTCGCCCATGCCCAGCGCGCCGGCCGGGGTGATCCGGTGACCGGCGGCGGCGAACCGGCGTAGCGCGCCGGCGAGCGGCGCCTCGGCGTGCAACTCGCACGCCTTGTCGTCGGCGCGCATCTCGACCAGCAGGGCGACCCGCTCGTGCGCGTCGCGGACCCAGCCGAACCACGGCAACGCCCGGCAGAGCGCGGTGAACGGCAGCAGCACCAGATCGTGCCGCTCGTGGGCGTGTGCCCGTTCGTGGCTGAGGACGGCGGCCAGCTCGGCCCGGTCCAGCAGGCTCAACGTGCCCGCGCTGACCACCACCTGGGGCTTCACCCCGGGCAGGCAGTACGCGGCGGCGCTCGGATGGTCCAGTACGAGCGCGCCGGGTGCGGCCGGGTCGTCCCGGGCGACCAGGGTGAGCAGGTCACGGTGGCGGCGCTGGGCGCGGACGGTGCCGTGGATGCTGCGCACGGTCGTGGTGACCAGCACCGCCCCGATGCCGAAGCCCACCCCGACGCCGGCGAGGTGCACCGCGGTCACCCCGATCGGCAGGGTGCCGTGGCCGAGGTCGCTGGCCAGGGCGAGCAGGGCGCTTCCGGTCGGCAGGTCGTACGCGCTCAGCCCGAGAGCCATCGGCAGGCCCATCGCGGAGAGGCCCAGCGCGAGACCGACCGCCTGCCAGCAGATGATCGCCACCCGGGGGCTGCGCCACGTCCAGGTGGAGCGGGCCAGCACCTGAGCGGTCAGGTAGCAGGCCACCATGGTGGCGGCGAAGTGCACGGCGTAGGCCATGGCGTACGCCCTACCGCTCCGCTGCCTCGCCGGCCGGCCGTCGGCCCGCCGGCCCGTCCACCCGGTCGGTCAGGGTGTCGGCCCCGGCCGGGTCACCGCCGGTGGAGCCCGGCCCGGTCAGGCCGGCCTCGCTGCCCAGGGCGGCGCGCAGCACCTCGGCCTCGGTGCCGGTGACCGAGCGGGCGAAGCGCACCAGCGCGGCGTCCCGGCTGCCGCCCAGGTCGAGGGCGTCGAGCATGAGCTGGGCGATGTGTGCCTCGCGGCTGGCTGCCGGCCGGTACCGCCAGGCCCGGCCCTCCCGCTCCCGCTGCACCATGCCCTTGCCGGCGAGTCGGTCGAGAACGGTCATCACCGTCGTGTACGCCAACTCGCGCCCGTCGAGCGCGTCGGCCACCTCGCGCACGGTCACACCGTCCGACGTGCCGGGGACCACGTCCCACAGCACGTCCATCACCGCACGCTCAAGATCGCCCAACCGAGTCACAGGCTAATCCTACCTCCGGTAGGAGA
>NZ_WBKR01000213.1 GCF_008868155.1 Micromonospora sp. ALFpr18c | reverse complement strand
CCGGGACCCCCGCCGCGGCAGCACCGCGTCCCGGCCCGCACCCACCAACGCGAACGGGCCGGGACCCCCGCCGCGGCAGCACCGCGTCCCGGCCCGCACCCACCAACGCGAACGGGCCGGGACCCCCGCCGCGGCAGCACCGCGTCCCGGCCCGCACCCACCAACGCGAACGGGCCGGGACCCCCCGTGGGTCCCGGCCCGCACGTCGGTCACCGGTCAGTCGCGCTTCCGTTCGGTCTCGGCCCGGGCCTGGTCGACGCCGTGGTCGGTCTGGTCGGCGAACCGCCCCTCGACGATCCGGTCCCGGAAACTTCCCTCGGTCACCTTGTCGAACTTCTCGCGGACGGTGTCGGCCAGGTCCTCCAGCCGTTCCTCCGTCTGCTGGGCGACCTTCTTCGCCGGCTCCGCCATCGCTCCCCCTCGCCATGCCGGTGGGTCCGAATTAAGCCGGTTGGACCCGTATCGACAGGTTAACGGAAGCGGCCCGACCCGCGCCGGAAAATGCGGCGCGGACCGGACCGAGACAGCGAAAAGCAGGTCAGCGATCGGGCATACGGCGGGGCCGCCAGACCACCAGCGCGGTGGACGTGCGGTTGGTGGGCACCAGGTCACTGCCCGGGAAGCGGGCCAATGACTCCAGCTCGGCCACCCGGCGGTACGCGGCGTCCAGCTCCGCTTCCAGTCGGGCCACCCGCTGCTGCGCCTGCTCCAGCAACCGCTCCAGCCCGATGATCCGCTTGACGCCCGCCAGGTTGATCCCGTCGTCCTGGCTGAGCCGCTGCACCTCGCGCAGCAGCACCACGTCGCGCACGCTGTACCGACGCCCGCCACCGGCCGCCCGACCGGGCTGCACCAGCCCCAGCCGGTCGTACTGGCGCAGGGTCTGTGGATGCATCCCCGCCATCCGCGCCGCGACCGAGATCATCAACACCTTGGCCTCGTAGGCAGGGTCACTCGAACCGAGGAACTCGCCCGACATGCCGCTCACCTCCGCGTCCATCCCACCGGACTAACTGACCCGACGCACCCGTGCGTCGAGATGTTCCCTGGCCGCCGGCGGGCTCTGCTCGGCGAACGCCTCCAGCGCCACGCGCGCCTCGTCGGACAACCGGGACGGCACCACCACGTCCAGCGTGACCAGCAGATCGCCGGCCTGCCCGTCGCGGCGGACCACACCCTTGCCCCGCGCCCGCAGCACCCGACCGCTCGGCGTACCCGGCGGCACCCGCAGGGTCACCGCACCGTCGAGCGTGGGCACCCGCAGGTCCGTGCCGAGCACGGCCTCCGCGAACGTCACCGGCACGGTCAGCGTCAGGTCGTCTCCGGTACGCCCGAACAGCTCGTCCGGCCGGACCTTGACGTGCACGAACAGATCACCGGCCGGGCCGCCGCGCTCGCCCGGCTCACCGCGCCCCGCCAGCCGGATGCGTTGGCCGTCGGCCACGCCGGCCGGGAAGCGCACGTTCATCGTGCGGGTCTTGGTGACCCCGCCGCTCCCGTGGCACTCGGGGCACTTCTCCTCGACCACGGTGCCGACGCCCTGGCAGTTGCGGCACGGCTCGGAGAAGCTGAACGACCCCTGGTTGCGGGTCGTCACCCCGGCGCCGTGGCAGACCGGGCAGGTCCGCGGCTGGGTGCCGGGCTTGGCCCCGTTGCCGTGGCAGGTGTCGCAGACGCCCGGGGCGCGCAGCGTCAGGGGCAGGGTGACCCCGCGCACCGCGTCCCCGAAGTCCAGTGCCACCTCGGTCTCGACGTCCCGACCACGGGCCGGACCGCGCGGGGCGGCCTGCCCACCGGCCTGCCCACCGGAGAAGATCGAGCTGAACAGGTCTTGGAAGCCGGCCCCGCCGAAGCGACGGTCGCCGCCCCCGGCGGCGCCACCGCCGAACAGGTCGGAAACGTCGAACGGCATACCGCCCGGCTGGCCGCCGCCCCGGGCATTGCGCCGGAACGCGCCCGAACCGAACAGCGAACGCATCTCGTCGTACTCCCGGCGGCGGCCGGCGTCCGAGAGCACGTTGTACGCCTCGGACGCGGCCTTGAACCGCTCCTCGGCCTTGGGGTCGCCCGGGTTGTGGTCCGGGTGCGACTCCCGGGCCAACTTGCGGTACGCCTTCTTGATGTCATCCGCGGAGGCGGCCTTGTCCACGCCGAGCACGGCGTAGAAGTCCTTCTCGAGCCAGTCCTTCGAACTCACCGGTCCACCCCCTTCCAACCGTCGTGGCCCGGCCGTCCCGCCCACCGCTGAGCGGTGGGCGGGACGGCCTGGTCACCGTTTCGCACTATTCCGGATCCGCGACCGCGACCAGCGCGGGGCGCAGCAGCCGCTCACCGAGCTGGTAGCCGCGCCGCATGACCTGCACGCAGGTCGGTTCGCTGACCTCGGCCGAGGTCTGGTGCGCGACCGCCTCGTGCCGGGTCGGGTCGAACGGGTCGCCCTGTTCGCCGAAGGCGTTCAGACCGAACTTGCCCAGCGCGGTGGTGAGCTGTTCCGCCACCGTGCCGAACGGTCCGACCAGGTCGCCGTGTTCCCGAGCCCGGTCCAGGTCGTCGAGGATCGGCAGCAGCGCGGCCAGCACCGAGCCGGTCGCCTGCTCCTGCACCAGGCTGCGGTCCCGGTCGACCCGCTTGCGGTAGTTGGCGTACTCCGCCGACACCCGCTGGAGATCCCGGGTCCGCTCGTCCAGGTCGGCCCGCAGCGCCTCCAGCTCGGCACCGAGCGTGGTGCCGGTGCCACCGCCGTCCGCCGGCTTCGCCGGGGCGTCCACCACCGGCGGGCCGGACGGCTCCGGCCCGTCGGTGGAGTTGACCTCGACCTCGATCTCGTCGACCACGATCTCGGCGTCTTCGACCAGACCTTCGGCGGAGACGTCGTTCCCCGCGTCGGCGGCGGCGCCCTCCGGCTCCGTCGCGTCGCTGAGCTTGCGGTTGTTGCGGATGACGACCCGCTCCTCGGCGCCGGTGGTCGGCTCCGTGGGCGCGGAGCCACCCGGCGTCGACCCGGTGTCGCCCGGGTCGGCGGCTCGTGGCTTCTGCGTCATGCGGCTACCTCATCCCTTTGCCGTGGATACGTGTCGGAGGCCGACGGTCACTTCTTGCCGTCCTCGTCCACGATCTCCGCGTCGACCACGTCGTCGGCACCACCGGCAGCGCCGGCCTGCGGGCCGGTCGCACCGGTCGCACCCGGGCCGGCCTCGCCGCCCGGCTGCTGGCCCTGCTCGGCCTGCTGCGAGTAGAGCAGCGAACCGGCCTGCTGGGAGACCTGCGCCAGCTTCTCGTGCGCGGACTTGATCTTCTCAATGTCCTGACCGCCGAGGGCGCCGCGCAGCTCGCCGAGCGCCTCGTTGAGCTGCTCCCGGTTCTCGCTGGGCAGCTTGTCGCCGCTCTCGGCGAGGAACTTCTCGGTCTGCCACTGCAGCGCCTCGGCCACGTTGCGGGTCTCGGCGTCGTCGCGGCGGCGCTTGTCCTCCTCGGCGTGCTCCTCGGCGTCCCGGCGCATCCGCTCGATGTCGTCCTTCGGCAGCGAGGAGCCGCCGGTGATCGTCATCTTCTGTTCCTTGCCGGTGCCAAGGTCCTTGGCGTGCACGTTGACGATGCCGTTGGCGTCGATGTCGAAGGCGACCTCGATCTGCGGCACACCGCGCGGCGCCGGCGGGAGGCCGGTCAGCTCGAAGGTGCCGAGCTTCTTGTTGTAGGCCGCGATCTCCCGCTCACCCTGGAACACCTGGATCAGCACCGACGGCTGGTTGTCGTCCGCCGTGGTGAAGACCTCGGAGCGCTTGGTCGGGATGGTGGTGTTGCGCTCGATCAGCTTGGTGAAGATGCCGCCCTTGGTCTCGATGCCCAGGCTCAGCGGGGTCACGTCGAGCAGCAGGACGTCCTTGACCTCACCCTTGAGCACACCGGCCTGGAGGGCGGCGCCGACGGCGACGACCTCGTCCGGGTTGACGCCCTTGTTGGGGTCGCGACCGGTGAGCTGCTTGACCAGGTCGGTCACGGCGGGCATCCGGGTCGAACCACCGACGAGGATGACGTGCTCGACGTCGGAGATCTTGATCCCGGCGTCCTTCACGGCCTGCTCGAACGGGCCCTTGCAGCGGTCCAGCAGGTCCTGCGTCATCCGCTGGAACTCGGCGCGGCTGAGCGTCACGTCGAGGTGCAGCGGGCCGGCGGAGCCGGCGGTGATGTACGGCAGGTTGATGTTGGTGGTGGTGGCGGCGGACAGCTCGATCTTGGCCTTCTCGGCGGCCTCACGGAGCCGCTGCAGGGCCATCTTGTCCTGACCGAGGTCGATGCCGTGCTCACCGCGGAACGTCTTGACCAGGTGGTCGATGATCCGCTGGTCCCAGTCGTCGCCGCCGAGGTGGTTGTCACCGCTGGTCGACTTGACCTCGATGACGCCCTCGGCCAGCTCCAGCAGCGACACGTCGAAGGTGCCGCCGCCGAGGTCGAAGACCAGGACGGTCTGCTCCTTGGAGCCCTTGTCCAGCCCGTACGCCAGGGCGGCCGCGGTCGGCTCGTTGACGATCCGCAGCACGTTGAAGCCGGCGATCTCACCGGCCTCCTTGGTGGCCTGGCGCTGGCTGTCGTTGAAGTAGGCCGGGACGGTGATCACCGCGTCGGTGATCTGCTCGCCCAGGTACGCCTCGGCGTCCCGCTTGAGCTTCATCAGCGTCCGGGCCGAGATCTCCTGCGGGGTGTACTTCTTGCCGTCGATGTCGACGGACCAGTTCGTGCCGACCTCGCGCTTGACCGAGCGGATCGTCCGGTCCGGGTTGGTCACCGCCTGACGCTTGGCGACCTCACCGACGAGCACCTCGCCGTTGCGGGCGAACGCGACGATCGACGGGGTCGTCCGCGAGCCCTCAGCGTTGGCGATGACGGTGGGCTCACCGCCCTCGAGAACGCTGACGCAGGAGTTCGTCGTGCCGAGGTCGATACCGACCGCACGTGCCATCTTCGCTTCCTCACTTCGTAAGGTTGTGCAGGTGACGGGCATCGCCCGGGGCTGCCTGGCGGGCCACCGCCCGCAGCGGGCCACACCACAAGTTGAGTGAACTGGACTCAATAGTGCCACGCGTCGGCGAATCGTCAAGTCGACTTGAGCCGACCCGACGCAACCCAGCCGTTACTACCGTCCGGTTGTCTTCCCTTGCATCGGTCGGGCACGCTTTAGCGGTGACGACGCACGGCGATTCCGCCACCCGTTCCGGCGCGCCCGCCGTCGCAGCCCGCACCGGCCCGCCGGACGCCGCGGAGGAGCCGCCCGCCACCACCGGGGACGACAGCCTCCCCGGCGCGCTGTCGGGCCTCCGGGCCGCGATCGGCGCCACCCGCTATCCCCTCTGCCTGCCCTCCGCCGGGTCCGCCCGACACACCGCCGCCGCCCTCACCGACCAGCTCGACGACTATCTGCTGCCCCGGCTCGCCCGGCTGGACGCCCCGCTGCTCGTGGTGGTCGGTGGCTCCACCGGGGCGGGCAAGTCGACCCTGGTCAACAGCCTGGTCAAGGCCCGGGTCAGCGCCGCCGGTGTGCTCCGGCCCACCACCCGCTCCCCGGTGCTGGTCTGCAACCCCGCCGACGCGGCCTGGTTCCGGCAGGGCGACCTGCTGCCCGGGCTGACCCGCACCACCGAGCCCAGCGAAGATCCACGCGCGCTGCACCTGGTCACCGCCCCCGCCCTGCCACCCGGGCTGGCCTTCCTCGACGCACCGGACATCGACTCCGTGGTCGACGCCAACCGGGCACTCGCCAGCCAGTTGCTGGCCGCCGCCGACCTCTGGCTCTTCGTCACCACCGCCGCCCGGTACGCCGACGCGGTGCCCTGGGAGTTGCTGCGCAGCGCCCGGGCCCGGGGCGCGGTCATCGCCATGGTGCTGGACCGGGTGCCCGCCGAGGCCACCGACGAGATCGCCGCGCACCTGGCCGAGATGCTCGCCGCACAGGACCTCGGCCGGGCACCCCTGTTCGTGCTCCCGGAGACCTGGGTCGATGGTCAGGGGCTGCTGCCCGAGGGCGTCACGGCGCCGCTGGCCGACTGGTTCGCCCGGCTGGCCGCCGACGCCGACGCGCGGTCCTCGGTGGTCCGGCAGACCCTGGACGGCGCGCTGGCCGCGCTGCATCCGGCCGTCGAGGAGCTGGCCGAGGCCGCCGACGAGCAGGTCGCCGCCGCCGACGGGTTGGACGAGCGGGTCCGGGCCGCGTACCGGGGTGCCGAACGGACCGTCGAGCAGGGCCTTCGGGACGGCCGACTGCTCCGTGGTGAGGTGCTCGCCCGCTGGCAGGAGTTCGTCGGCACCGGGGAGCTCTTCCGCACCCTGGAGGCGCGCATCGGGCGTCTCCGGGACCGGGTGGTGGCCGCCGTCACCGGCCGGCCGGCACCCTCCGCCGAGCTGCGCAACGCCATCGAGTCGCAGCTGGTCACGTTGCTGCGCGGCGTGGCGTCCGAGGCCGCCGAGTCCGCGTACACGGCGTGGAAGGCGCACCCGGCGGGAGCCGAACTGCTCGATCCGGCGCTCGCCCACCCCGGCGCCGACCTGCCCGAGCGGGCCGAAAGGATGGTCCGTGACTGGCAGCGTGGCGTGCTGGAGCTGGTCCGGGTCGAGGGCGCCGACAAACGGTTCGTGGCCCGCACCGCCGCGTACGCGGTCAACGCCACCGGCCTGGCCGTGATGATCGCCGTGTTCGCGTCCACCGCGTTCATCCCGACCGGACTGGAGGTGGCCACCGGGGCCGGCACGACCGTCGCCGCGCAGGCCGTACTCCAGGCGATCTTCGGCGACCAGGCGGTGCGTACCCTCGCCGCCACGGCGCGCGAAGACCTGCTGGCGCGGGTACGGACGCTGCTCGACGTGGAGGCCGACCGCTTCCTGACCCGCACCGCCGACGCGCGGCCCGCCGCGGAGGTCGGCGACGGTTTGCGCCGGGCCGCCGGCCGGGTCGAGGTGGCCCGACACCGCAGTGGCCTGGCTGCCGACGAGGAGGGCCCCCGGTGACCAACATCACCGGTCGGATCCGGGAGGCGTTCCGGGGTGACCAGCGGGTCGACCCCGACGCGCTGATCGCCCGCCTGGACGCCGTGAGCCGGTTCCTGACCGCGGTGGACGGCCTGCTGCCCGACTCCGAGCTGGTGCCCGCGCACACCCTGGTCGAGCGGGCCGGCACCCGGCTCGCGTTGTCCCGCGACCACACCGTGGTCGCCCTCGCCGGCGCCACCGGCAGCGGCAAGTCCAGCCTGTTCAACGCGCTGGCCCAACTGGAACTCTCGCCGGTCGGCGTCCGCCGGCCGACCACCGGTGTCACGCACGCGTGCGTGTGGGGGCCGTTGGAGGGCGCCAACCGGCTGCTCGACTGGACCGGCGTGCTGCCCCGGCACCGCTTCGTCCGGGAGAGCGCGCTCGACGCGGACGACGAGACCGCGCTGCACGGGCTGATCCTGCTCGACCTGCCCGACTTCGACTCCGTGCAACGATCCCACCGCCTGGAGGTGGACCGGCTGCTCGGCCTGGTCGACCAGGTGGTCTGGGTGGTCGACCCGCAGAAGTACGCCGACCGGGTCATCCACGACAGCTACCTGCGCGAGTTCCACCGGCACCGCGACGTCACGCTGGTCGTGCTCAACCAGGCCGACCGGCTGCCCCCGGCCGAGCTGCCCCGGGTCCTGGACGACCTACGGCGGCTGCTCGACGCCGACGGCCTGACCGGCGTACCACTGCTGGCCACCACCGCCATCGACCCGGCCGGGATGGTCGGGCTGCGCAGCGCGCTGGAACGGACGGTCGCCGACCGGCAGGCCGCCCTGCGCCGGCTCGCCGGTGACGTCGACTCGGTGGTCGCCGGCCTGGACGAACTGGTCGGCTCGGCGCGGCCCGCGGGCGGACCGGACGACGCGACCGTCGCCGGGCTGAACCGGGCGCTGGCCGACGCCGCCGGAGTGCCGGCGGTGAGCGAGGCGGTGGAACGGGCGTACCGGCATCGGGCCGGCGCGGCCACCGGCTGGCCCGTGGTCCGGGGCTGGCGGCGGCTGCGGCCCGACCCGCTGCGCCGGCTGCACCTGCCCGGCCCGGCCGGCGAGGGCACCGACCCGGCGGAGAGCCTGGTCGCGGCCACCTCGGTGCCGGACCCGACGGCCGCGCAACGCTCCGCGCTGGGCCTGGCGATCCGCGCGGTGGCCGACCGGGCCGCCGCGCAGCTGCCCGCGGCCTGGCCGACGGCGGTCACCTCGGCCGCCCGGTCCCGCCTCGGTGATCTGCCGGACGCGTTGGACCGCGCGATCGCCGGCACCGACCTCGGTCTGGACCGTCGGCCGGTGTGGTGGCGGGTCGTCGGCGGTGTGCAGTGGCTGGTCACCCTGGCCGCCGTGCTCGGGTTGGGTTGGCTGGCGCTCGGCTACGCGCTGCGGGTGCTCGGCCTGCCCGCGCTGGACGATCCGATGGTCGGTGCGGTGCCACTGCCCACCGTGCTGCTGCTCGGCGGCCTGCTGGCCGGGCTGCTGGTGGCCGCGCTGAGCCGGCCCGTGGTGCGCTGGGCCGCCCAGCGGGCGCGGGCCCGCGCCCGGCAGCGGCTGACGGTCGGGGTCGCCGAGGTGGGCGAGGAGTACGTGCTCGCCCCGGTGCGGATCGTGCTCGCCTCGTACGCGCGGGCACGTGACGCGCTGCGCGACGCCGCCCGCCGCTGACGTCCCCACGGCTCGCTACCGCTCTGCGTACCGGCGCAGCGGCGTAGGGTCGGAGCATGGCCACGCCTCAGACCCCCTACGACGCGGTGCTGCACGCCGCACGCGACGTGACCAAGCTGGAGTCCGCGCTGGACGCCGAGATGCTCGGCAGCGCCCTGCTCGGCAGCGTCTACGCGATCGCGGAAACCGACCGGGACACGGCCGTACGGGAGTTCGTCACCGGGTTCCTCGCCGCCACCGCCCGTCGTCGGGTCGCGTCGGCGACCACCATCCGGCAGGTCTTCGCCGCGCTCGTCCCCACCGCCGACGGCACCGACCGGGTGCGTCCGGGCAGCCAGGCACCCACCTGGGCCGGCCAGCTCGGCCGGGTGCACCTCACCGGCAGCTGGGCGTACGGCGACGTGTACGGCGACCAGACCTCATACCTCGCCACCTTCGCCTACGACGACGCGGCCGGCGGCTCCGAGCACGCCCTGGTGGCCCTGGTGGACCACAACATCGGGGTCACCAAGGACATCTTCGTCGGCGGCCCCGCGGAGCGGATCCTGGATCAGGTCCGGCAGATGTGCGCGGACGACGAGCTGACCTGGTTCCGTACCGAGGACCCGGCCCGCCTGCGCGGCGAGGTGGCCCGGCACCTGGCGGTCACCGACGAGCTGAGCGAGCTGCCCGGCGAGGGCTCCCTCGCCACCGACCGGGCGCTGGTCGGCGCCCGCCTGGCGCTGCTGCCGACGGCGACCGCGCCGACCGGCCCGGCCGAGGTCGAGCCGCTCTCCGCCGCCGAACGCACCGACCTGGTGCGGCGGTTCCTGGCCGCGCCGGAGGCCGCCCGCTTCGGCCTGGACGCCGTCGACGGCGCGGAGCTGGCCTCGCTGCACTTCTGCCTGAGTCTGCTGCTGGACCACTCGGCGACCTTCCCGGACGCCGACCCGATGCGGTGGAGCCCCGCGGTGTCCGGGCTCTTCCTGCTCGACTGGGTGCACCGCCGCGCGGTGCTGGACATGGACGACGCCGCGATGCTGCCCCGGGTGCTGCGCGCCTGGGCCCGGTACGCGTCGCGCCAGCGCGGCCTGACCGAGGCGGCCGCGGCGCGGACCGACGAGGCGATCGAGGAGATGGTGCCGGAGTTCGCGCGGCTCTACTCGACCGGTGAGCGGCGCAGCCCGGCCACGGCGGCGGTGGCGCAGTTGATGGCCGACGGGGTGGACCCGGACGACCCGGCCGCGCTGGACGCCTGGATCGAGGCGAACCGGCACCGCCTCGCCGACGACGGCGTCTGACGGGCTTACCCGGGCGGGCGGCACCCCGCCGCCCGCCTGGGTTCCCGATCGAGCCGCGCGCCCGTGGCTCCCGATCGGGCTCGCTCAGCGGAGCAGGCCGAAGACCGTGCCGGCGATCAGTGCGCCGAGCGCCCCGCCGGCCAGCACCTGGGGAACGGTGTGGTCCCGCAGCCGCACCCGGGACCAGCCGACCACGGCCAGCAGCGGCGCGGCGACGAGCAGCCGATCCCCGAAGATCAGCGCCAGGATGACCAGCGTGCCGGCGGCGACCGCCGAGTGGATCGACATCTTCCACCAGTGGCTGACGGTGACGGTCACGACGACGCCGACCAGGCCGGCGACCGCCAGTGCCAGCACCGGACGGGGCGCACCGAGCACGGCGAGCAGCACGAGCCCGGCCGTGACCGAGCCGAGGCCGATCAGCAGGGGCACCCTGCGCTGCTCCCGGCGGCCGATGTGGTGGTCGGTGAGCCGGCCGCGCCGTACGCCGCCGACGATGTAGGCGAACGGGATGCCGGTGACGAAGAGTGTGGCGAGCAGGCCCCACGCCAGGCCGTGACCGGTCCGCCGGGCGCTGTGCCAGCTCACCGTGAAGATCAGCAGCGACACCAGCACGGCCGGCGCCGTCAGCTCGGTGACCAGCCGGGCGACCCGCAGCCCCGGGCCGGGCCGGGCGACCGGGCGGAGTTCGGCACCGCCGCCCACGCCACCC
>NZ_WBKR01000212.1 GCF_008868155.1 Micromonospora sp. ALFpr18c | reverse complement strand
CGTGTCGGGTCTACCGGCGTTCGTGCTGGCGCTCGCGTCCGCACACGGCGGCACCGGCACCGGCGGCGTCGATCCACCGACGTCGACAGCGCAAGGACCACCACGTGTCTCGCCGCCCTGCCGGGGGTTCGCGGTCGGCACCGTCGAGATGAGCGCAGTCAGCCGGCCCGTGGAGCGGGGTCCTCCACCGCCACGGCAGCTCCTGATCACCGACCCGCGTCCACGACGTTGATCAGGAGAGATCATGGAGATAGCCGTTATCTGGATCCCCGCCGACATCGAGCCGTCGGAACCCGCCGTCGCGGTCTGCCTCACGCACCTTCGACGGCACGCCTACCGATTCAAAGGGATCATCCGGGCGCCGTGGGAGACCGTCGAGCAGAGAATGATCGACGGGGAGGTGGACGTGGTCGTGATCGCCGACTTCGCCCACCTGCCCCCGGATCGGTCACCTCGCATCGAGGTGGCCACCACCCCGGCGTCGACGGCCGACGAGGACCGGCCGACTCCGGGCAGATGATTCGACCGGCACGACGAGGCGCCCCGTCCGCCGCGGACGGGGCGCCTCGTCGACCAGGTGCCCGTGCGGGTGCCGCGACCTGACCGCCCGGAAGCCGGGACGTCACGCGAACCGTTGCCCCGCACCAACATCCACGGCATCATGATCATGATGACCGAGCGCCCGGACTGGATGAACCGCTACGTCGCAGGCGACCACCGGCAGGTCTGGCATGAGATGCGGCAGCTTGGCGGCCGCGTGCGTGAGCCCGCCTTCGCCGCGCAGGCACAGGCGGTGTGCGACGAGATGGCCCGCCGAGCCCGAAGCAACATCGAGACACTTGTCGCGCGACTGCGCGAGCAGAGCTACCGATTCCACGAGAACGACGACGACCAGACTCCGACCGAGCCGTACGCCCCGCCCGGTCCGGAGGCGGAGGAGCACCTGCACTGGTTGGAACAGCGGGTCGGCCCTCTCCCGATGGTCCTGTCGTCGTGGATCCGCATCGTGGGCGACGTGTGGCTGGTCGGAACGCACCCGCAGTGGCCCAGCTCGGCGGCGGCCGACCCGCTCGTGTTGGAGCTGGCAGGTACCCGATACCCGGACAGCGACATCCGTGAGTACTTCGCGGGCGAGATCAAGGCGTGGCAGGACGACCAGGACGAGCCGTTCCTTCTGCCCGTCGCGCCCGACCAGTTCCACAAGGACAACGTCAGCGGCGGTGGCCCCTACGGCATCGTCCTTCCCGACTCATGCGCCGACGCGCACTTCGTGGGCGAGGCCGGTATGCCCCTCGTGGCCTACCTGAACTGGGTCTTCCGGCACGGCGGTTTCCCCCGACCCACCGGCGACCAGGCGCAGTGGGATGTCACCTACCGGCTGACCAGAGACCTCCACCGCCTCTAGCCCTGAGCGGCGGGCGGTGGGTAGCGACCGTCCGCACCGGAGCGGGGTGGAGCCGACCGCCTCGGTGGCGTCGGACCGTAGGTCGGTGTCTGCGGCCACCGCCCGGATCGACCGCATGAGCAAGGGGCAGAGCGGCTCGCTGCCGTTCCGAGCGCCGGCCTCCGGACAACGTCCCATCCGAGCGGAAAGCCCTTCGCTGGCGCTGAACCGATCCACTGTTCGTCCACTATGGAGTCATACGATCGGCCGACTGGACCGATCCCAGAGGCTAGGAGAACGAGATGAAGATGCGAGCGGCTCGAATGTACGGCTACAACGAACCGTGGCGGCTGGAAGAGGTCCCGGTACCGGACATCAGTGCCGACGAGGTTCTGGTGAAGGTTGCCGCGACGGGCATGTGCCGCAGCGATTACCAGCTCATCCATGGCTACTTCAAGATGGCCGCGCCAATGAAGTTCCCGGCCATCCCGGGACACGAGATCGCCGGACACGTGGCCGGGGTGGGTTCCGCCGTGCCGAGATCGGCCGGGCTCTCCGACGGCGATCTGGTCGTGGTCAACCCGGGTTGGGGTGACGGCACCTGTCGACAGTGCCACGAGGGCAACGAGCAGCTCTGCAGTGGGACCGGCTCGTGGCCCGGGTTCGGCCCGCCCGGCGGCTTCGCCGAGTACGTCGCAGTGCCGTACCGCCACCTGATCACGGTGGACCCCGGTGACCAGAAGCCGGAGAACTTCGCGCCGCTGACCGACGCCGGCCTGACCCCGTACCGTGGGATCAAGAAGCTGGCGGCGGCCGGGAAGCTGGGTCCGGGCCGGACAGTGGTGGTGGCCGGCATCGGCGGGCTCGGCAGTTACGCCGTCCAGTACGCCAAACTGCTCGGTGCTGGCGCGACGGTGGTCGCCTTCTCCCGCACCGACGACAAGCTCACGGTGGCCCGGGAAAACGGGGCCGACCACACCGTCAACACCCGCGACAAGACGGCCGAGCAGGTGCAGGACGAGATCGAGGCGGCGACCGGTCGCCGGACGGTTGACGCCATCCTGGACTGCGCCGGTGCCGTGGAATCGATCGCCCTCGACTTCTCGATCCTCGAACCGGAGGGCGCGGTCGCCTCGGTCGGCCTGATGGGCACCAAGGTCGAGGTGCCGTTGAATGTGATCGTCGGGACCGAGCTGTCCTACTTCGGATCATTCTGGGGTAATTACAATGACCTTACCGAGGTCCTCGCGCTCGGTGCGGCCGGCCGGATCAAGCACACCATCACCACGGTGAAGCTCGACGACATCAACGAGAACCTGGAGGCGCTGGGCCGCGGAGACGTGGTCGGCCGCCAGGTCGTCGTTTTCGACTAGGGGGCCCCGATGCCGATCGCAACCATCAACCCGGCTACCGGCGAGACCCTGCGGACCTTCGAGGCGCACCCGCGGGAGGAGGTGCTGCGGCGGATCGCCCAGGCCGCCGACGCGGCGGCAACGCTGCGCTCCACCAGCTTCGCGCAGCGGGCAACCTGGATGAACGCCGCGGCCGACGTTCTCACGTCCGAGATCTCGGACGTGGCCCGCATGCTCACCCTGGAGATGGGCAAGCCACTGTCGCAGGCCGTCGCCGAGGCCAACAAGTGCGTGCACGGCATGCGGTTCTACGCACGTAACGCGGAGAAGTTCCTCGCCGCCGAGCCGCTGGACGACCCGGGAGCCGTGCACGCCCGCCAGGCCTGGACGGTGTGGCAGCCGCTCGGCGTGGTACTTGCCGTGATGCCGTGGAACTTCCCCCTGTGGCAGGTGATGCGCTTTGCCGCGCCCGCGCTCATGGCGGGCAACGCGGGGCTGCTCAAGCACGCCTCCAACGTCCCCCAGGCCGCGCTCTACCTCGACACGCTCTTCGAGAAGGGTGGCTTCCCGTCCGGTTCCTTCCGGACGCTGCTGATCTCGTCGAAGGACATCGAGCCGGTCATCACGGACGACCGGGTCCGGGCGGTCACCCTGACCGGGTCGGAGCCGGCCGGCCGGTCGGTCGCCGCGATCGCGGGACAGCATCTCAAGCGGACGGTGCTGGAGCTGGGTGGCTCTGACCCGTTCATCGTGATGCCGAGCGCCGACCTGGACGCGGCCTCGACGACTGCCGTGCGGGCCCGTGTGCAGAACAACGGTCAGTCGTGCGTCGCGGCCAAGCGTTTCATCGTGCACGACGACATCTACGACGAGTTCGTCCGCCAGTTCGTGGCCAAGATGGGCAAGCTGGTCGTCGGCGATCCGATGGACGACGGTACGGACGTCGGCCCGCTGGCCACCGAGGCGGGGCGCCACGACCTCGCCGAGCTGGTCGACGACGCGGTCGCCAAGGGCGCGGAGGTGCTCGTCGGTGGCTCCGTGCCGCCCGGGCCCGGCTGGTACTACCGGCCCACCGTGCTGGCCGGTCTCACCGACGACATGCGGATCGTCTCCGAGGAGGCGTTCGGCCCGGTCGCGTCGGTGTACCGGGTGGCCGATCGGGCGGAGGCCGCCGCGGTCGCCAACCAGACCACGTTCGGCCTCAGTTCGGCGGTGTGGTCCGGCGATGCCGAGGAGCAGGGGTGGTTCGTCCACAACCTGGACGCCGGCATGGTCTTCCTCAACGGCATGACCGAATCCTTCCCCGAGTTGCCGTTCGGCGGTGTCAAGAATTCGGGGTACGGGCGGGAACTCACCTACGCAGGGATCAGGGAGTTCTGCAATCTGAAGACGGTCTGGAAGGGCTGAGGGACGACGACGCGGCGGGGACGGGCATGACGGGCGACATCGAGCCGCACGTGGTGATCGACGAAATGCTGGTCACCAGCCAGAACCCGGCCTCCTCGGCGCCGGCCGCAGACCAGTCGATCGCGCTGGTCGGCCGCGCGTAGTCCCGGCGACCTCCCGTCCGGCGGGCCCGCCACGGGCCTGCCGGACGGGAGACGGCCTATCGCCGGCCTGCTCCACCTCGCCGAGGACCGGCCCAAGACCACTCTGGACCGGCCGACTGGCACTGACCACGCCGTGTCACGCTCGCCGACCGCCGCCGCCACCTCGGTGACGCAGGCTTCCGCCGCCCGCTGCCACCGTTGTCGGGTGTCGCGGTCGGCGGGCGCCTCCAGCCACTCGCCGGAGCGCCGGGCGCCGTCCGGCACCGCCGTGCCCGCGTCCCAGAAGACGGACGGTCCGTGGTTCAGCGACAACCGCCTCATCCGGCACGTGTCCATCCGCCCACCGTACGGGTGCGGTGCACGCACAACCGTCGATGCGCCAGGGCGACCGGTGGCCGCGTGGGGCGGTCCCGCCACCGTGGGTCAGGCCGCGACGGCCGCCCGGACGTCGTCGGCGGCGTCGCGCAGCCGTGCCGCGGCCTCCTCGGCGGTGCAGTTCGCGAGCAGCAGCACGATGGCCGTCTTGGCGTGCCCGTGCGCCGCCGAGAGCGCCCGCGCGGCGGTGTCGAGATCGGTGTCGGCGGCCTCGGCGACGATCCGGCGCGCCCGGTCGACGAGCTTCTCGTTGGTGGCGTTCATGTCCACCATCAGATTGCCGTAGACCTTGCCGAGTCGGGCCATGGTGGCGGTCGAGAGCATGTTGCAGACGAGCTTCTCGGCGGTCCCGGCCTTGAGCCGGGTGGAGCCGGTGAGGACCTCGGGGCCGGTGGGCACCTCGATGGCGACGTCGGCGTACCGGCTGATCACCGCGTCGGAGTTGCAGGCGACGGAGACGGTCGTCGCCCCGCGCGAGCGGGCGTGCGCCAGCCCGCCGACCACGTACGGGGTACGGCCGCTGGCGGCGAGCCCGACCACCGTGTCGCGGGCGGTCAGGCCGATCGCGTCGAGGTCGGCGACGGCGCCGGCCGGGTCGTCCTCGGCGCCCTCAACGGCGACACCGAAGGCGCCCGCCCCGCCGGCGAGCAGGCCGATGACCCGGTCGGGCCGCGTACCGAAGGTGGGTGGGATCTCGACGGCGTCGAGCATGCCGATCCGGCCGCTGGTGCCCGCGCCGACGTAGATCAGCCGGCCGCCCTGGCGCAGCGACGCCACGACGACGTCGACGGCGGCCGCGATGTCCGACACGGCCCGGCGGACGGCGTCCGCGACCGAACGGTCCTCGTCGTTCATCGCGAGGAGCAGCTCGGTGGGGGACATCCGGTCGAGGTCGGTGGTCTTGTCGTTGCGGGTCTCGGTGCCGAGGGTGCTGAGGTCCATCCGGTGCTCGTTCCTCTCGCTGCTGTTCAGCTGTCGCGTGCCGCCCGGGCGCGTCCTGCTGGGCCAGCGCGTCCCCTATCAGCAAGCTGAAACCACAGCGTAACCAACCCAGGCGGGTGCTGGCAAAAAGTTTCGCGTTAGTGTGGGCCAACGTCACTTATTGACAACCCACTGGTGGGGAGTGAGCCGTGCGTCAACTCGACCTTGTCGTGATCGTGCTGTACCTCGTGGTGATCGCCTTCGTCGGACTGCGCCTGTCCGGCAGGCAGAAATCCTCCAAGGACTACTTCGTGGGCGAGGGCCGGTTGCCGTGGTGGACCGTCTCGTTCTCCGTGGTCGCCACCGAGACCAGCGTCCTGACCGTGATCAGCGTGCCCGGCGGCGCCTACAGCGGTCAGGGGTTCGGCAACGTCGAGCTGGCCCTGGGCTACGTCATCGGACGCGTCATCGTGGCGGCGGTGCTCATCCCGCTCTACAAGCGGGGCGGCTTCGTCAGCGCCTACCAGTACCTCGGTGAGCGGTTCGGCCTGAAACTTCAGGGTCTGGCGTCGGTGACGTTCGTCTTCACCCGCCTGCTCGCCGAGGGCGTACGGCTGTTCGCCTCGGCCATCCCCATCAAGCTGCTGCTCGACGAGTTCGGGCTGAATGTCGGATACCAGGCCATCATCATCGTCCTGACCCTGATCACGGTGGTCTACACCTACCTCGGTGGCATCAAGGCGGTCATCTGGACCGACGCCATCCAGATGGGGCTCTACCTCGGCGGGGCGATCCTCGCCATCGCGGTGCTCAGCCACGCCGTCGGCTTCGACGGCTACTCGCAGGCGCTGGACGCCGGCAAGTTCCAGCTCTTCGACACCAACGTCGACCTCGCGCACGTGCTCACCAGCCCGTTCGCCCTGCCGACCGCGATCATCGGCGGTGCGATCTTCGCGATGGCCAGCCACGGCTCGGACCAGCTGATCGTCCAGCGCATCCTGTCCACCCGCACGCTGCGCGAGGGCCAGCAGGCGATGATCTCCTCGGGCATCTTCGTGGTGATCCAGTTCGCGGCGTTCTCCCTGGTCGGCGCCCTGCTGTGGTCGTACAACAAGGGTCAGACCTTCAAGGAGCTCGGCCTGAACAGCAGCGACAACCTCTACCCGAGCTTCATCCTGCACGCCCTGCCGGTGGGCATCTCCGGTCTGCTGGTGGCCGGCATCCTCGGCGCCGCGATGGGTTCGCTGTCGTCGGCGCTGAACTCGATGTCGAACTCCACCGTCGCCGACTTCATCCACAGCTTCTTCCGGACGGTGCCGTCGGATGACGTGATGCTGCGCCTCGCCCGGGTGATGACCCTGGTCTGGGCGGTGCTGATGGCGATCTTCGCCTGCGCGTTCAGCTCGAGCACCGGCAACGTCTACCTGACCGGCCTGACCATCGCGGGCTACACCTACGGGGCGCTGCTCGGTGCCTTCCTGCTCGGCCGCCTCGTGAAGCGCGCCAACCAGGTCGACGCGGTGATCGCCTTCCTCGTCACCGTGGTGGTGATGACCTACATCGTCCGCTATGTCAAGATCGACGTCACGACGGCCGGGACCACCGTCCCCACCGCCATCGCCGCGCAGTGGCTGGTGCCGATCGGAGTCCTGATCACCCTGATCGTCGGCGCGGTGGCGAGCCGGTTCCACCCGGCCCCCGAGACGCCGTACGACCACCGGCGCACCGACGAGGCCGATGATCCGGCGGCAACGTCCGCCGGCCGGGCGTGAAGGAGGACATGATGCGCGTGATCGGCCTGATGTCCGGGACCTCCTACGACGGCATCGAAGCCGCCGCGGCCGAGTTCGACCTGAGCGGCGACGCCCTGCGGATGCGACCGCTGGGCCGGCTCAGCCACCCGTACCCCGATCGGCTGCGCGCGCAGATCGCCGCCGCCCTGCCGCCCGCGCCCACCAGCACCGAGGCGATCTGCGTGCTGGACACCGGCATCGGCCAGTCCTTCGCCGAGGCCGGCGGGCGGGCCCTCGCCGAGCTGTGCGACGGCAACGCCGACCTGGTGGTCTCGCACGGCCAGACCGTGCACCACTGGGTCGAGGGTGGTGCCGTCCGGGGCACTCTCCAGCTCGGTCAGCCGGCCTGGATCGCGGAGGCCACCGGCCTTCCGGTGGTGGCCGACCTGCGCAGCCGCGACGTCGCCGCCGGCGGCCAGGGTGCCCCGCTGGTCGCCCTGTTCGACGCGCTGCTGCTGCGGGGGCTGCCCGGTGTGCCGGCCGCTCTGAACCTGGGCGGCATCGCCAACATCACCGTCGTCGCGCCGGACGCGGACGCTCTCGCGTTCGACACCGGGCCGGCCAACGCGCTGCTCGACGCCGCCGTACGCCACTTCAGCGGGGGCACCGAGGAGTACGACCGGGACGGGCGCGGGGCGGCCGCCGGGCAGGTGAACCCGGCACTGCTGCGGCGGCTGCTCGACGAGCCGTACTACCGGCTGCCCGGCCCGAAGAGCACCGGGAAGGAGTTGTTCCACCTTCCCTACCTGCTCGCCGCCCTCGCCGACGCGCCCACGCCGGACCCGCAGGACGTGCTGGCCACGCTGACCCGGCTGACGGCGGTCACGGTGGCCGGCGCCTGCCACGACCACGGCGTCACCCGGCTCGTCGTCTCCGGCGGCGGCGCCCACAACCCGACGCTGATGCGCATGATCGCCGACGAGCTGCCGGGCGTCGACCTGTCGTCCAGCGACGAGGTGGGTGTCGCGTCCGACGCCAAGGAGGCACTGGCCTTCGCGCTGCTGGGCTACCTGACCGTGCACGGGCTGCCGGGCACCCTGCCGTCGGGCACCGGCGCGCGGCACCCCTCCGTGCTGGGCAGCATCACCCCCGGCCGCCAGCCGCTGCGGCTGCCGCCGCCGGTCGACACCACCCCCGACCGGTTGATCGTCGCCTACTGACCGCCCCGTTCGGGAGGACCCGCCCATGAGACCCGTCGTAGGAGTACCCACGCCGACCGCGGCCGGCGTCCGCGCCCGCGAGGTCGCCGAGCTGCTGCGCGCACGCCTCGACGATCCGACCCGGGCCAGCACCGAGCTGCCCCGCAGGCTGGCGGCGGCACACGACGCCTCGCCGTACCTGTTCGAGCCGCAGGCCCTGGTCCGCGCCACCTCGGCCGCCGAGGTGGGGGCGCTGATGGCCGGCGCCCGGGAGGCCGGCGTACCGCTGACCCTGCGCGGCGGCGGCACCAGCCTCGCCGGGCAGGCCGGCGGCGCGGGCGTGCTCGTCGACGTCCGCACCGACTGGCGGCACGCCGAGGTGCTCGACGACGGCCGCCGCATCCGGCTCCAGCCCGGCCTGACCATCCGGCAGGCCAACGCCCGGCTGGCCCGCTACCGACGCCGGCTCGGCCCGGATCCGGCCAGCGAGGCCGCCTGCACGGTGGGTGGCATGGTGGCCAACAACTCCAGCGGGATGACCTGCGGCACCACCGACAACGCGTATCGCACGATGGAGTCGCTGCGCTTCGTCCTCCCGTCCGGCACCGTCGTCGACTCCGGCGCGCGCGACGCCGACGACCGGCTGCGGGCCGACGAGCCCGAGCTGCACGCCGGGCTGCTGCGGCTGCGCGACCGGGTGCGCTCCACACCGCTGTCGCGCGCCACCATCGAGCGGCTGTTCGCCATGAAGAACACCATGGGGTACGGGCTGAACTCGCTGCTCGACCACGACAGCCCGGTCGAGATGCTGGCCCACCTGATGATCGGCAGCGAGGGCACGCTCGGCTTCGTGGCCGAGGCCGTCTTCCGTACCGTCGAGATCCACCAGCACGCCGCCACCGGCCTGCTGATCCTGCCCGGCCTCAGCGCCGCCACCGACGCGTTGCCCGCCCTGCTCGCCGCCGGCGCCCGTACCGCCGAGTTGCTCGACGCGGCCGCGCTGCGGGTCAGCCAGCGCGACCCGGACGCGAGCCCGGCCCTGCGCGGGCTGACGGTCACCGGGCACGCCGCGCTGCTGGTGGAGTTCGCCGAGGACAGCGCGGAGCGGCTGGCCGAGACGCTGGCCGACGCCCGGCACGTGCTCGACCGGCTGCCCGCCGTCACCGGCACCGAGCTGACCCACGACCCGCGCGAACGGGCCGCACTGTGGCACCTGCGCAAGGGCCTGTACACCGCGGTCGCCGGCGCCCGCCCGCCCGGCACCACGGCGCTGCTGGAGGACATCGCGGTGCCGATGCCGCGCCTGACCGGCACCTGCGACGGGCTGATCCGCCTGTTCGACCGGCACGGCTACCCGGACGCGGTGATCTTCGGACACGCCCGCGACGGCAACCTGCACTTCATGCTGACCCAGTCCTTCGACACACCGGCCGAGATCGACCGCTACGCCCGGTTCACCGATGACATGGTCGACCTCGTGCTGGCCGAGGGCGGAACACTCAAGGCGGAGCACGGCACCGGCCGGGCGATGGCCCCCTTCGTCCGCCGCCAGTACGGCGACGAACTGTACGACGTGATGCGCGAACTCAAGCGGTTGTGCGATCCGAGCGGCCTGCTCAACCCCGGCGTACTGCTCAACGACGACCCGACCGTGCACCTGCGGCAGCTCAAGGCCGTCCCGACGGTCGACCCCGAGCTGGACTCCTGCGTCGAGTGTGGCTACTGCGAGCCGGTCTGCCCCACCGCCGACGTCACCACCACCCCCCGGCAGCGCATCGTCCTGCAACGGCAGATCGCCCTCGCCACCGCGGCCGGCGACGAGGAGCGCCGCCGGGAGCTGACCACCGACTACGAGTACGCCGCGGTGGACAGCTGTGCCGCCGACAGCCTGTGCGTCACCGCCTGCCCGGTCGGCATCGACACCGGCGCGGCGATGAAGCGGCTGCGCGCCGAGCGGCACAGCCCCTTCGCCCAGCGCACCGCCCGCAGCACCGCGCGGCACTGGAAGGCCGCCGTCGCAGGCGTCCGAGTGGGGCTGAACGCCGCACATGTCGTGCCGACACCGGTGACCCGCGCCGCCACTGGCGTGCTCCGTGGGTTCGGCGCCACCGAACTCGTACCACAGTGGAGCGACGACATGCCGCGCGCCGGCGCTCCCCGCCCCGGA
>NZ_WBKR01000211.1 GCF_008868155.1 Micromonospora sp. ALFpr18c | reverse complement strand
TCACCGGGGCTCCCCAGGGGTGGGTACGGCGGGCAGGACGGCCGATGGAGTGCTCAGCGGCGGCGGTTGGACAGCCGCGACGCCAACCCCTTCAGCTTCTGCTGGTTGGCGGGCTTGGCCATCTCGCGTCGACCGCGGTCGACCAACTGCTGCCCCTTGGGTGATCTGAGAAAAGCGCTGATCCGCTGCATCAGTGACATAACGTCCTCCTGTCGGTGTTCCCTTGGTCATGTGTACCCCGAACCCGCAACACATGTACCCGGGACGCGACAGGCTCAACCCTGACCGTCCATAGTGGCCGGTAGGTTACCGCCCGCTGGGCAGGATGGCGTCGACGACCCGGGTGGCCCGCCCCTCGTGCTGCTGGTAGTGCTCGGGGTACGCGGAGACCTGCACCGCCTGGGCCGCGTCGGTGAGGCGCATCTGCTGCCAGCCGGGCACCTGCTCGAGCGCGGTGAGGAACTGCCGGGTGGCGAACTCCGGGTCCATCAGGCGACCCACCGGGCCCCAGCCGCTGCTGGAACGCTGCTGGAACAGCCCGACCGAGTCGTGGTCCCAGCCGACGCCCTGGTGCGGGAAGTCCTGCGACTCGGGCAGCACGCCGCTGGCCACGTTGTACAGGTTGCTCTCCTGCATCGCGGTGGCGACCGCGATCACCAGGCCACGGCGGGGGACGCCCATCCCCCGGCCGGTACGGACGATCGCCTCGGCGTTTTCCATCTGGTCCTCGTCCAGCCCGGCGACAGGGGCCGGGTCGGTCGGCCGAGCCGGGGCGACCTTGCGGGCCCGCGGGCTGACGTCCGGGTCCGCGGTGGTCGCGACGGCGGACGGGGTGGCGGACGGGACGGCGGCACGATCGAGATCACGGGACGCGCGCTGCTGCTCGGCACGCTGCGCCAGCTCGGTGCTGCTGGCGGGATCGACCCGAGCCGCCGCACCGGCGGAGTCGTCGCGGACCTGCGCGACCGCGGCCAGGCCGAGGCAGCACACCACGCCTGCGGCGAGGGCCATCCGCGCCCGGCGTCGACCGGTCAGGTCCCGGGCGTACGCCCGGAGCCGACTCGCGGCGGTTGTCCATTCGGTTGAGGTGCCATCCTCCGTATCGGTAGTGGGGCTGCTCGGGGCGTACGGGTCGTCGAGGGTGCCGTCGTCACGCATCAACCGAGGCTAGGCAGGTGGATACGCCGATCACGCACGGTGATCACGTGGCGCTGGCCACAGATCGGGGGCGTCCTGGTGGACGACCCGGACGGCTCGACCCGCCCGGGGAACGTACCTCGCGTACCGGATGAAGCAGGCGGCGCACGCAGGCCGGCACGGCGGGCGACAGGCCGGGACATCGAACCCCGCGCACCGACATGATCGACAAACTCGGCCTTTGGGCCGAACCACCCCTCCACCGTTCGGGGGCACGGACCCACCTGGCAGCGGAATCGGGTGATTAGTCCGGTCGTGCCCAACCGGCGGGCGACGGATCGCCCGACGCAGGAATGCACCAGGATGGCGGGTACGTTGCCCGAACCGGGTGCCGTCCGTCGCGTCGGCGTCCGAGTAGGCACATTCCAGGGAGGTCCGCACCGGTGCTCGACCCACACGAGCTCTACCAGCTCACCGACGATCTGCCCGACCTCGGGCAACCGGTCCTGATCCAGGCCCTCACCGGGTTCGTGGACGCCGGCAACGCGAGCCGGCTGGCCCGCGAGCAGCTGCTCACCTCGTTGGAGGGCCGGCCGATCGCCACCTTCGACGTGGACCAACTCTTCGACTACCGCTCCCGCCGACCGGTGATGACCTTCGTCGAGGACCACTGGGAGAGCTTCGACGCCCCCAAGCTGGAGCTGCACCTGCTGCACGACGACGACGAGACCCCCTTCCTGCTGCTCACCGGCCCCGAGCCGGATTTGCAGTGGGAACGGTTCACCGCCGCCGTCGCCGGCCTCGCCGCCCGGCTGGACGTCCGGCTCACCGTCGGGCTCAACTCGATCCCGATGGCGGTGCCGCACACCCGGCCCACCGGCGTGACCGCCCACGCGACCCGGCCCGAGCTGATCGCCGGGTACGAGCCCTGGCTGCAACGCGTCCAGGTGCCCGGCAGCGTCGGTCACCTGCTGGAGTTCCGCCTCGGCGAGCAGGGCCGCGACGCGCTCGGCTTCGCCGCCCACGTGCCGCACTACGTGGCGCAGACCGAATACCCGGCCGCCGCCGAGGTGCTGCTCACCTCCGTGTCGCGCAGCACCGGCCTGCTGCTGCCCGGCGACGGGCTGCGCTCCGCCGCCGAGGTCGTCCGGGTGGAGATCGACCGGCAGGTCGCCCAGACCGAGGACGCCGCCGCGCTGGTCCAGGCCCTGGAGGAGCAGTACGACGCGTTCGCTCGGGGTCGCGGCGAGAAGAACCTGCTCGCCCCCGACGCCGGCCCCCTGCCCACCGCCGACGAACTCGGCGCGGAGCTGGAACGGTTCCTGGCCGAACAGACCCGTCCCGGCGACACCCCGGGCAGCTGACCCGGCGACGGGACGGCGGATACGGCAGGGTGGAGGCATGCGCCTGGCGACCTGGAACGTGAACTCGGTGAAGGCCCGGCTGCCCCGGCTGCTGGAGTGGCTGGCCGGCACCGGCCCGGACGTCGTCTGCCTCCAGGAGACCAAGTGCCCGGACGGCGCCTTCCCGGTCGCCGAGGTGGGCGAGCTGGGCTACACGGTGGCCAGCCACAGCGACGGCCGGTGGAACGGCGTCGCCATCCTGTCCCGGGTCGGTCTCGACGACGTCCGGGTCGGGTTCGCCGGCGAGCCCGGCTTCCCCGAGCCGGAGGCCCGGGCCATCTCCGCCACCTGCGACGGGGTGCGGGTCTGGTCGGTGTACGTGCCCAACGGGCGGACACCCGACGACCCGCACTACGCGTACAAGCTGGCCTGGTTCGCGGCCCTGCGCGACGCGTTGGACGCGGAACTGGCCGGTGGGCTGCCGCTGGTCGTCAGCGGCGACTTCAACGTCGCCCCGACCGACGCCGACGTCTGGGATCCGGCCGTCTTCACCCACTCCACCCACGTCACCCCGGCCGAGCGGGCGGCCCTCGCGGCACTGCGCGACCTCGGCCTCGACGACGTGGTGCCGACCCCGATGAAGGGGCCGCACCCGTTCACCTACTGGGACTACCGGGCCGGCATGTTCCACCAGAACAAGGGCATGCGGATCGACCTCGTGTACGCCTCCGCGCCGTTCGCCCGGGCGGTGCGCTCCGCGTACGTGGACCGGGAGGCCCGCAAGGGCAAGGGCCCCTCCGACCACGCCCCGATCGTGGTGGACGCGGACCTCGTCCCGGCGGTCGAGGCGTTCTGACCCGGCCCGCGCTGGCTAGGGTGGGCAGATGGCAGTCGTGAAGATCAACGCAATCGACGTTCCGCCGGGCGCCGGCGCCGAGCTGGAGAAGCGGTTCGCCGCGCGGGCCGGCACGGTGGAGAACTCCCCCGGCTTCCTCGGCTTCGAGCTGCTCCGGCCGGTGGCCGGCGAGACCCGCTACTTCGTCTACACGAAGTGGGAGAGCGAGGAGGCGTACCAGGCGTGGGCCGCCGGCCCGTCGCGCGCCGCGCACGCCGCCGCACCCGGCGACACGCCCCGCCCGCCGGTCTCCAGCGGCGCCAGCCTGCTGGAGTTCGAGGTGGCTCTGACCGTCCCCCAGCCCTAACCACCTCCCCCGCCGGCCGCTGAGACAGGGACGAGGCCCTGCCTCGACCCGAGAGTGCGCGGGCCTCGTGCTCGAACCTGGATCTGGTCCCCTCCGCGCAGCGCGAGGCCACTACATCCATGTTCGAGCACGACCAGGACCTCGGACGCCCGAGGACGCCGCACCACGGCCGAACCGCACCGGGCCGGACGTGTGCGTTGATAGCGTCGAAGCGGCCCGGGCGGTAGCCGGCCACCAGTCGCCCGACCGGCCACTCCGGGCCGCTCGCTCAGGGCGCATCCCAGGGTGCGGGGGTATTGCGGGGATGTTCGACGGATTCCAGGAATTCGACATCGACACGTCCGGCGCCCGGATCCACGGACGGCGCGGCGGCGACGGGCCACCCGTCCTGCTCCTGCACGGCATCCCCGAGACCCACCTCATGTGGCATCGGGTGGCACCGCGGCTCGCCGAGCACTTCACCGTCGTCGCCACCGACCTGCGGGGCTGGGGCGACGGCGGCACACCGCCGAGCACCGCGGACCATGAGCCGTACGGCATGCGGGCCATCGCCCGCGACCAGGTCGAGGTGATGCGGCGCCTGGGCCATGACCGGTTCCACCTCGTCGGCCACGATCGCGGCGCCCGCTGCGCCTACCGTCTGGCGTTGGACGAACCCGACGTCGTGACCCGGCTGGCCGTCCTGGACGTCGTCCCCATCGGTGACGTCTACAACCGCGCCGACAAGGCGTTCAGCCTCTCCTACTGGGTCTGGTCCTTCCTGGCGGCGCCGGCACCGGTGCCGGAACGGTTCATCGACGCGGCGCCCGCGGCGCTCGTCGACTTCATGCTCGACACCTGGCCCGAGGTGACGGACGCCTTCCCGCCCGAGGTGCGGGCCGCGTACGTCCGGCAGTTCAGCGACCCCGCCACGGTGCACGCGATCTGCGAGGAGTTTCGCGCGGCCGCGACGCTCGACCACCAGCAGGACGAGGCGGACCGGGGTAACCGGAGGATCGCCTGCCCGGTGCTGTTTCTCTGGAGCCAACGCGGTCAGGTCGCGAAGCTCTACGACGACCCGCTCGCGATCTGGCGGGAGTGGGCCGACGACGTACGCGGCGCACCCGTCCCGGTCGGGCATTTCATCCCGGAAGAGGCCCCCGACGAGACCACCCGGCAACTCCTGGGCTTCCTGACCTGACACTGCGCCGACCGACGCGCAGGCACCGACGGCTTGATCCACTCGGGATCGGCGAAACCGGGGTGTCCGGGTCGACCCGACACCCCGAGTTCAGTGATCCCGAGTCGATCAAAGCAGGACGGTGGCCGGGCCGGCTCAGGGCGTACGGGACGACTGGAGGCTGGCGAAGGCGATCACGTTGTCGGCGTAGCCGGTGCGGCCCCCGATGAACTGGCCGCCGCAGGTGATCAACCGCAGCCCGGGCGGCCCGTCGTGGCCGTAGATGCGTTCGGCGGGCAGCTGGTCCTTCGGGAAGTGCTCGACGGTGTCGACCCGGAACACCACCACCGACTTGTCCGCCCGGGCCACCTCGATCAGGTCGCCGGGCTTCAGCTTGCCCAGGTCGTAGAAGACCGACGGACCGGTCTTGGTGTCCACGTGCCCGACGATCACCGCCGGACCCGGCTCGCCGGGGGTGGGCCCCCGGTCGTACCAGCCGGTCTCGTTGTGCCGCTCCAACGGCGGTACGGCGATCGAGCCGTCCCGCGCCTGCCCGACGGGTGCCACCGGTGCGGCCACCTTGATCGTCGGGACCGTGAGGCGTACCGGTCGACTGGCCGACAACCCGACCGTCTCACTGCGGGCCGGCCGGTCACCGCCGGCCGGGGTCAGGTCGAACGGGCCGGCCGAGCGGCCCAGCCCCGCCCCGGTGGCGAAGACCCCCGCCAGCACCAGCACCACGGCCAACGGCACCGACCAGGGGCTACGGCCGGAGGGACGCCCGGACGGACGGCTGCGCCGGGGGGCGACGGCGGTCGGCGGTCGCGCGGCCACCGACGGGCGAGCGACCCCCGCCGGACGGTCGGCCACCGACCGGCGACCCGGATCCGGCGGGCCGTCGGAATCCGGCCAGCCGTCGTCCACGGGCAGGCGTACCCCATCGGGCGGTGGCGCGGGACGACCCTCAGCCGGCGGGCGTACCCCATCGGGCGGCGACCCGGGACGACCCGCAGCCGGCGGGCGGGAACCGGCCGGCGGCGGGGTGGGGTGAAAGATCTCCATGGCGGGCTCAGCGGCGGGCGGCGGCTCGGCGGGTTCGTGGCCGGCGTAGCGCCACCACGGCGAGGATCAGCCCGGTGATCGTCAACGCCGCGCCACCGGGGAGCAGCAGCTTGCCGGTCGTGCCGCCGGCGCCGCCGCCGAAGCCGGTGGCCGGGCCGCGACTCGGCTGCACCGGGACCTTCTTGACCACCTGGAGCATCGTCGAGGCGGTCTCGCCGTCGCGGCACTCCAGCTTGACCCGGTAGTTGCCGGGACGGGTGCGATCCCGCACCATCGGCGCGGCGGTGAGCAGGCCGTGCTGAGGCTGGACGCCGACCGCGCCGAAGGCGTCGGACACGACGGTGGCGCCGACCGAGTTGTCGCGGCAGCTGGCCCGGATCCCGACCAGGTAGCCGGGCTGGACCGTGCTGGGGCTCACCTCGACGAAGATGTCCACCGGAGGGTTGGGCTGCGGCGCGCCACTCGGCGAGCCGGGCTGCGGCGCGGCCGCCACCGGCACGGCGAGCGCGGGCGCGGGCGCGGGCAGCACAGCGGACGCGGGTGTGGCGGCCAGCAGGGGGCCGGCGAGGACGGTCAGCACCGACAGGGTCACGCCGCCGCGGGTCACTGTCACGATGCCCCCTCTCGACGCCGTGTGGGCGTGCCGGGCAGCGGACCGCCCGGCCTGCCGTACCAGTTGGATCCTCTCATTTCCGGTCGCACATCACATCCGATCCGCCGACGGCGTCGCGTACGCTCGGGTCGCTGTGACCGCCACCGACCATGACCCCGCCGTCCCGCCCGCGAGCCGGACGATCCGCACGTTCCACCCCCGAAGGGGCCGGATGAGCGGCCGGCAGACCGACGCGCTGGACCGGCTGTGGCCCCGCTACGGCCTGGACGTGTCGGACGAGCCCGTCGACCTGGCCGACCTGTTCGGTCGCCGAGCGCCCGTGGTGCTGGAGATCGGCTCGGGGATGGGCGACAGCACCGCCGTGATGGCCGCCGCTGACCCGGATCGAGATTATCTGGCGGTGGAGGTGCACACGCCGGGAATCGCGAACCTCCTCGACCTGGTGGACCGGGGCGGGCTGGGCAACGTCCGAGTGGCCCAGGGTGACGCGTTGGAGCTGGTCAGCGGCCTGCCCGAGGGCGTGCTGGACGCCGTACACGTCTATTTTCCCGACCCGTGGCCGAAGGCCCGCCACCACAAGCGGCGGATCATCCAGCCGTCGCACGTGGCGTTGTTGCGCTCCCGGCTGGCCCCCGGCGGCACGCTGCACTGCGCGACCGACTGGGCGGAGTACGCCGAGGCGATGCGGGAGACGCTGGACGCGGACCCGGAGCTGGTGGACGCGTACGGCGGCTTCGCGCCCCGTCCGGCGCACCGTCCGGTGACGAAGTTCGAACGGCGGGCGATCACCGCCGGCCGACCGGTGGCCGACCTGATCTACCGCCGCCGGTGACGAGCCGGCCCGGACGGGGGTCCGGCGGACGCCGGGTTGGCGTACCGGGGCATGATCCAGGCACCATGGACAGGCTATGACGCTCACCGCCGCGCTGCCGACAAGCGCCGACCCCGACACCCTCTTCGACGCGTTCGCCGGCTGGGCGAAGGAGCGCGGCCTCGACCTCTATCCCCATCAGGAGGAGGCGGTCATCGAGATCGTCTCCGGCGCCAACCTGATCATGAATACGCCCACCGGCTCGGGCAAGAGCCTGGTGGCGATCGCCGCGCACTTCGCGGCCCTCGCCGACAGCCGGACCACCTTCTACACCGCGCCGATCAAGGCACTGGTGTCGGAGAAGTTCTTCGCCCTGTGCGAGGTCTTCGGCGCCGAGAACGTCGGCATGCTGACCGGTGACGCCAGCGTCAACGCCGACGCCCCGATCATCTGCTGCACCGCGGAGATCCTGGCCAACCTGGCCCTGCGCGAGGGCGGCCGGGCCGACGTCGGCCAGGTGATCATGGATGAGTTCCACTTCTACGCCGAGCCCGACCGGGGCTGGGCCTGGCAGGTGCCGATCATCGAGCTGCCGCAGGCGCAGTTCATCCTGATGTCCGCCACCCTGGGGGACACCACCCGGTTCGTCGACGACCTCACCCGGCGCACCGGTCGGCCGACCGCCGTCGTGCGCTCGGCCGAGCGGCCCGTCCCGCTGATCTTCTCGTACGCGATGACGCCGCTGCACGAGACCCTCGAGGAGCTGCTGGAGACCAAGCAGGCCCCGGTGTACGTCGTGCACTTCACCCAGGCCGCCGCACTGGAACGCGCCCAGGCGCTGATGAGCGTCAACGTGTGCTCCCGCGCCGAGAAGGACATGATCGCCGAGGCGATCGGTGGGTTCCGGTTCACGTCCGGCTTCGGCAAGACGCTGTCCCGGCTGGTCCGGCACGGCATCGGTGTGCACCACGCCGGCATGCTGCCCAAGTACCGCCGACTGGTCGAGACCCTGGCCCAGGCCGGCCTACTCAAGGTCATCTGCGGCACCGACACCCTGGGCGTCGGCATCAACGTGCCGATCCGCACCGTGCTGTTCACCGGCCTGTCCAAGTACGACGGGGTCCGTACCCGCCTGCTGAAGAACCGCGAGTTCCACCAGATCGCCGGGCGGGCCGGTCGGGCCGGCTACGACACCATCGGTCGGGTCGTGGTGCAGGCACCCGAACACGTCATCGACAACGAGAAGGCCCTCGCCAAGGCCGGCGACGACCCGAAGAAGCGGCGCAAGGTGGTCCGCAAGAAGCCGCCAGAGGGGTCGATCGGCTGGGGCCAGCCCACCTTCGACCGGCTCGTCGACGCCGAGCCGGAGCCGCTGACCTCCAGCTTCCAGGTCAGCCACTCGATGCTGCTCAACGTCATCGGCCGGCCCGGCGACGCGTTCACCGCGATGCGCCACCTGCTCACCGACAACCACGAGGAGCCCGCCGCGCAACGCCGGCACATCCGCCGGGCCATCGCCATCTACCGCGCGCTGCGCGCCGGCGGGGTCGTCGAGGAGCTGCCCGAGCCGGACGAGACCGGTCGACGGATCCGGCTCACCGTCGACCTCCAGCTCGACTTCGCCCTCAACCAGCCACTCTCCCCCCTCGCCCTGGCCACCATCGAGCTGCTCGACGCCGAGTCCCCGTCGTACGCCCTCGACGTGCTGAGCGTCATCGAGTCGATCCTCGACGACCCCCGGCAGATCCTGTCCGCGCAGCAGTTCAAGGCCCGCGGCGAGGCGGTCGCCGCGATGAAGGCCGAGGGCATCGAGTACGAGGCCCGCCTCGAACTGCTCGACGAGGTGACCCACCCGAAGCCCCTCGCGGAGCTGCTGGAGGCCGCGTACGAGATGTACCGGCAGGGGCACCCCTGGGTCGCCGACCACCAGCTCTCCCCCAAGGCCGTCGTCCGCGACATGTACGAGCGGGCCATGACCTTCACCGAGTACGTGCAGTTCTACGGGCTCACCCGCTCCGAGGGCCTCGTCCTGCGCTACCTGGCCGACGCGTACAAGACGCTGCGCCAGACCGTGCCCGAGGACGCCAAGACCGAGGAGCTGATCGACCTCATCGAATGGCTGGGCGAGCTGGTCCGCCAGGTCGACTCCAGCCTCATCGACGAGTGGGAGCGGCTGCGCAACCCGTCCGACGTGGCCGAGGTGGCCCAGGCGCACGCCGCCCTGACCGACCGGCCGCCGGCGGTCACCCGCAACGCGCGGGCGTTCCGGGTGCTGGTGCGCAACGCCCTGTTCCGCCGGGTCGAGCTGGCGGCGCTGCGCCGCTGGGACCTGCTCGCCGAGCTGGACGCCGCCGACGGCTGGGACTACGACGCGTGGGCCGACGCCCTGGCACCCTACTTCGAGGAGTACGACTCGATCGGCGTCGGCCCGGACGCGCGCGGCCCGGCGCTGCTGATGATCGAGCAGGGTCGGGAGAGGTGGACCGTCCGGCAGAGCTTCGACGACCCCGACGGCGACCACGACTGGGGCATCAGCGCCGAGATCGACCTGGTCGCCTCGGACGAGATCGGCGCGGCGGTCGTCCGGATCACGGACGTCGGCCAGCTCTGACAGTCCTACCCGACAGGGGGTCGTCCGCAGTGCGGGCGGCCCCCTTTGTCGCGTCTTCCGCACCCCCGTTTTCGCTGGGCGATGTCAGAGGTGTCGATTAGAATGTATGTACTAATCGAGTTCCTGACCTGCAGGATTACGACTAGGGAGGACGCCCGTGACCGCTCCCGCCTCCACCCCTCTCACCCCCTACGCCACGCTGCTCGGCTTCACCCGCTACGTCGACCGCACCGGCCCCACCAAGGCGACGTTCGTGGGTGGGCTGCGCAAGCAACGCGCCAGCCGTTCCGGCTTCAACCCGCACGGCCAGTTCGTCAAGGCGCTCAAGGCCGACATCGCCTTCCACACCGGCGGCACCCACCTGACCGGCGTCGTCGACGTGGTCAAGCCACGCTGGCGTCCGCTCTACCAGGCCCTCGTCCCCGGCGCCACGGCCTGGCTGCACTCCCTCGGCGACCCGGCCGCCCTCGACCTGGCCCAGACCCGCGACGCCCTGGCCATGCTGGGCGACCTGCCCGTCAAGATCAACCCCCACTTCGGGGTACGCCACGCCGACGGCCGCGCCGAGGCGGTCCGGCTGCACTTCGACGAGACCCCACCGAGCGAGGAGTCGGTGCTCGCCACCCTGCACCTGATGGCCCGCCACATGGACGCGGTGCTCCCGCGGGCCGAGCCGGTCCTGGTCGACGTCCGCCGTGGCCAGGCGCACCACATGCCCTCCGACGCCAAACCCGAGCAGATCGAACGCTGGCTCGCCGGCGAAGCCGCCGCCTTCCGCGCCATCTGGTCCACCGCCGCCTAGCCCGCACACTCCAGCAGGGGGTTCCGCC
>NZ_WBKR01000210.1 GCF_008868155.1 Micromonospora sp. ALFpr18c | reverse complement strand
CTGCGGGGGCAGCTCGGCCACGCCGACGGCGAGGCGTACCCGGCCGTCGGCCACCGAACCGATCCGGTCGGCCGGCACGTACACCGCGCCGGTGCGGGTCAGCTCGGTGGAGACCTTCAGGTAGCCGGTGTGCAGCAGCCGCGCCGCCAGATCGGCCGGCACATCCGGCTCCTCGACCGCCGTCGACTCGATCAGCTCGTCCAGGCTGCTGCCCGGGTCGGCGGTCGGCGCCTGCACGGTCACCGCGTTCGGGTCGCCGCGCTGGACGAGGTCCACGGTCCCGACCTCGGTGCCCGCGGAGTCGATCACCGGCATCCCGGTGGTGATCCGCGAGATGGTCGCCTGCTGCTCGTCCTGCTGGTCCATCCCAACGCGGTTCCCGGGGCGGTACGCCGCTAAACGCGCCGCCGACCCGCCCGCCCCACTCAGCTGTTCGGGAGGGTCCAGCTGCCCGGCGGGCGCGGGGACAACTCCCGCCAGGTGTCCGTGCCGTCAAGGAGAGCCCGGACCGTCTCCTCGGCCTCGTCCGCACTGCCGTACTCGTAGAAGCGGGAGATGCCCTCGGCACCGCCGGCCCGCTGCTCGACGTGCCACCGGTCGGCGTCCACCCGCAGGAAGACGTCCCGTCGGGCCAGCCGCCCCCACTTCCCGTTCCACCAGTGCTTTCGCTGCTCCATGGCGGGACTCTATCGAACACACGTACGAGAAGATGCGGCCCCTGCGGGATTCCCGCAGGGGCCGATGTGCATCCGTCCGGGTCAGCGCGGCGCCGGGGGTTCGGTGCGGCGGCCCAGCACGTCGTCCAGTGCCCCGCGCTGCTGGCCGGGGGTGGTGTGGCCGGCGGAGACCAGCGCGTCCCGAATCTCGGTGAGCAGCTTGACCTCCTCGCTCGGCGCGGCCGGAGGTGGCTCCTCGCCCCGCTGCCGCCGCTCGGCCAGCTTGTTCATCGGGAACACCACGAAGAAGTAGAGCACCGCCGCGGTGAGCAGGAAGGTGATCACCGCGTTGATGAATGCCGCCCAGTCGAAGACCTGGTCGTTGAGAGTCCACGTCCCGGCCGAGAGGCTGGTGCCCCCGCCGATCGCCTTGATCAGTGGTTCGAGGAACGACTTGGTGAGCTGGGTGACCACGCCCGTGAACGCGGCGCCGATCACGATGCCGACCGCCAGGTCGACGACGTTGCCGCGCATGATGAAGTCTTTGAAGCCCTTGAGCATCCGTACTCCCGAGGTGTCCGGTTTTCCGTCCGGCACAACCTATGCCTCAGGGGCGGGCTCCAGAAACGCGCCGGCTTCGATCGCCGCCCGGTCGGGCTCGCCGGCCCGGATCGCCTCGACCAGTCGGGTGTGGTCGACGTAGCGCTCCGGAGTGAGCGCGTCGCCCATCGCGTGGGCGACGGTGCTGCGCAGGGCGGTGCCGACCGAGGCGTACAGCTCGGCGAGCATGGCGTTGTGCGCGGCGGCGACCACCGCCGTGTGCAGGGCCGCGTCGGCCTCGACGAACGCGTCGACCCGGCCGCCGCGCCAGGCGGCCTCGCGGTCGGCGAGCGCGCCGTCGAGCGCCGCCAGGTCGGCCGGGGTACGCCTCAGCGCGGCGAGCCGGGCGGCCTCCACCTCGAAGGCGCGTCGTACCTCGATGACCTCGGTCATCCGGTCGCCGCCGAGCCGGCGGGCCACCACCGGCGCCAGTTCGTCGGTGGACACCACGTACGTGCCGGAGCCCTGCCGGCACTCCAGCACCCCGGCGTGCACCAGGGCGCGGACCGCCTCCCGGACCGTGTTGCGCCCCACGCCGAGCGCGGCGACGAGCTGTGGCTCGGTGGGGATCCGAGCGCCGACCGGCCACTCACCGCCCAGGATCCGGGCCCGGAGCTGCTCGATCGTCTGCCGGACACGGTGACCGCGCGGCGGCACGGCGGGCTGGCCGCGGGGCGGCACCGGCGGCGCGGAGGGGAAATCAACCGACGGTGGCACTGGTTACATCACCGGTCCCAAATTCATCCCATGATTGTAGGTTAGAGGCCATGACCCCGCCACCCACCGCCGCTCCGGCCCTGCCCGCACCCGCCGCCGTCGACGCCCGCCCGGCGCGCGACCCCGCGGGCCGTCGGACGCACCCGGCGACCGGTGGCGCACTCGTGCTGGCCGGGATGCTGCTGGTCGCGCTCAACCTGCGCGCCGTGGTGACGAGCCTCGGCGCCCTGCTCGACGAGGTCCGCGACGGGCTGGGCCTCTCCGGCGCCATGGCCGGTCTGGTCACCACCCTGCCGACCATCGCGTTCGCCGGCCTCGGCGCGCTCACCCCGTGGCTGGTCCGCCGGGTGGCGCCCGCCCGGGTGTTGGTGGTCGCCATGCTCGCCCTGGTCGCCGGTCAGGTGCTCCGGGCCGCCACCGACTCGGCCTGGATCTTCGTGCTGACCAGCGCGCTGGCGTTGGCCGGCATCGCGGTCTCCAACATCCTGCTGCCGATGCTCGTCAAGCAGCACTTCCCGCAGCGCACCGGCCTGGTCACCGGGGCGTACACGATGGCGTTGACCCTGGGGACGACGGTGGCCGCGGCCTCCGCGGTGCCGATCGCACACGCCTTCGGGTCATGGCGGGCCGGGCTGGGCGTCTGGGCCGCGATGGCCGCGGTGGCCGTACTCCCGTGGGTGCCGCTGGCGCTGCGGACCCGGGCGGGCGCGCGGCGGGCGACCCCGACGGGAGCCGCCGTGCCGACGCGGGTGCGGCCGGCGCGGACCCGCCTGGGGTGGGCGATGGCCGTGTACTTCGGGGCGCAGTCGCTCAGCGGATACGCGATCATGGGTTGGTTGGCTCAGCTGTTCCGCGACGCCGGCTACCAGCCGGAGTCGGCCGGTCTGCTGCTCGCCGGGGTGACCGCGCTCGGTGTGCCGATCGCGCTGCTGATGCCCACCGTGGCCGGCCGGTTGACCAGCCTGCGACCGCTGGTGCTCGGGCTGACCACCGCGTCGACCCTGGCCTACCTGGGGTTGGCCATCGCCCCGGACGGCCCCGCGCTGCTCTGGGTGACCCTGCTGGCGATCGGCCAGGGCGCGTTTCCGATGATCCTGACCGCCATCGGCCTGCGTGCCCGCACCGCCGAGGGGACCGTCGCGCTCTCCGCGTTCGCGCAGAGCACCGGGTACGTGATCGCCGCCCTCGGCCCGCTGTCGGTCGGCATCCTCTACGAGATCACCGGCGGCTGGACGGCGCCGATCGGGTTCCTGCTGGCCGCGCTCGCCGTGCAGACGGCGGCGGGCATGGCGATCGCCCGTCCCCGCTACGTCGAGGACGAGTAGGTCGAAACGGTGGTCAGGAGGACGCCGGTGTCGGTTCGCCGGCGACGGCCTCGTCCACCGTCGGGTAGGTGTGCAGCACCTCGACCAGCCCGCTGACCTCGAGGATGCGAAGCACACCGCGCTGTGGTGCGGCCAGCCGCACCACGCCGCCGGCCTCGTCGCAGCTGTTCTTGGCGCGAACGAACACCGACAAACCGGTCGAGTCGCAGAACGAGACGTTCGCCAGGTCGAACACCAGCCGGTTACGGCCCTTGTCGAGCAGGTCGGTGATCTGGTCCTGCAACTGCGGTGCGGTTGCCATGTCCAGCTCGCCCGCGACCGACACGACGACCACGTCGCCGCGTTGTTCCGTGTGCACCGTCAAGGACATGTGGCAGACCTCCTGTTATCGGGGGAACGGTATCCCACGACCGGCGTCGTACGCAGAAGGGGAGCCGGCATCCGGTGGCCATCGTCATTCCGTTGCTACGGGGCAAGTAGTTCGACGGTCCCCGGTGATAGAGTCCGCCCGGTCCAGGTCGAGGGGGGTTTCGCAATGGCGTTGAACGCCGAGGAAAGTGGTCGGCTCGCCGCACTGCTCGGCGGACACGCCGAACAGGTCACGGCTCGGTGGACCGAGATCGTCACCGGTTCGTTGCGTGGACGCCTGAGTCAGGCCGAGTTGCGCCGGCAGGTCCAGGATCTGCACCGTGCCATCGTCGCCAGCGGCGAGCAGGGCGCCATCGACCTGTCCGCCGAGAACTCCGCCGAACTGCGCGCCGCGCTCTCCGAGCTGTCCCGTGGTCGGGCCCGGCAGGGCTTCTCCGCCACCGAGACCACGATCAGCGTCTTCGCGCTCAAGGACGTGCTGGCCGAGCTGCTCCAGGACGGCGGCGGGGCCAACGCCCTGCACGACTACATCGCCTTCTCCAAGCTCGTCGACGAGCTGGGCCTGTTCACCTTCGAGAGCTTCGTCCGCACCCGCGAGAGCCTCATCGCCGACCAGGCCGAGCAACTGCTCGAGCTGTCCACGCCGGTGGTCAAGCTCTGGGAGGGCGTGGTCGCCGTCCCGCTGGTCGGCACACTGGACTCGGCGCGCGCCCAGGTGGTCATGGAGCGTCTGCTGCAGACCCTGGTCGACACCGGCTCGCCGTACGCGATCATCGACATCACCGGCGTGCCGGCGGTGGACACCCAGGTCGCCCAGCACATCCTGAAGACCGTGGTGGCCGCCCGGCTGATGGGCGCCGACTGCATCATCTCCGGCATCCGGCCGCAGATCGCCCAGACCATCGTCGCGCTCGGCATCGAGTTCGGCGACATCGCCACCAAGGCGAGCCTCGCCGACGCGCTGCGTCACGTGCTGCGGCTCACCGGGGTGGAGACCGCCCGCCGCCAGCCACGCCGGGACATCTGATGGAACGCGTTCCGATCCTCAAGATCGGCGACATCCTGCTGGTCTCCATCCAGCTCGACATGTCCGACCAGACCGCGGTCCAGCTCCAGGACGACCTCGCCGAGCGGATCGTCGCCACCGGCTGCCACGGCGTCATCATCGACATCACCGCCCTGGACATCGTCGACTCCTTCGTCGGTCGGATGCTGTCCACCATCGCGTCGATCTCCAAGGTGCTCGACGCGGAGACGGTGGTCGTCGGGATGCGTCCCGCCGTCGCCATCACCCTTGTCGAACTGGGGCTGTCCCTGAACGGCATCCGTACCGCGCTGAACGTCGAACGCGGCATGGAGCTGATCGCGGCGGCCCGCGCCGACGAGCTCGAATACCAGCTCGACGACGATCCGGACGCCGAGACGGCCATCCCGTGACCGCGGGCGTCGACCTGGGCCACCCGCAGGCACAGGCGATCCAGAGCGACGAGGACGTGGTGCGCGTCCGGCAGCTGGTCCGTGCCGTGGCGGTGGCGGTCAAGCTGTCCCTCGTCGACCAGACCAAGGTGGTCACCGCGGCGAGCGAACTCGCCCGCAACACCCTGGTGTACGGCGGTGGCGGCTCGGTCGAGGTGACAACCGTGGACAACGGCCGACGCATGGGCGTACGGATCGTCTTCGCCGACTCCGGCCCGGGCATCGCCGACCTCGACCTGGCCTTCACCGACGGCTACACCACCGGCGGTGGGCTGGGCCTCGGCCTCAGCGGCGCCCGCCGGCTGGTCGACGAATTCGAGATCGAGACGTCCGCGGAGGCCGGCACCCGTATCACGGTGACCAAGTGGTCCCGGTGAACGGGGACGCGGTCACCGACAGCGGCATCTGGTTCAGGGTGGAGGCCGGCAGCGCCGCCAGCGCCGTCCGGCGCGCCGCCGAACGCCTCGGCGCGCAGGTCGAGATGGGTGAGGCACGCATCGCCGACCTCGCCATCGTCGCCGCCGAGCTGACCAGCAACCTGGTCAAGCACGCCGACGAGGGTGTCCTGCTGCTCCGGCCAGTACGCCGAGCTGGTGAGGCGGGCGTGGAGCTGGTGGCCATCGACTCCGGCCCCGGCATGGCCGACCTGACCGTCTCGTCCCAGGACGGGCACTCCACGACCGGCACCCTCGGCATCGGCCTCGGCGCGATCGTCCGCCAGGCCAGCTGGTTCGACGGATACTCGCTGCCCGGCCGGGGCACCGTCCTCGCCGTGCAGGTCTGGCCGGCCGCACCGGCCCGACCCTCCTGGGCCGGCGCCCTCACCCGGCCGATCACCGGCGAAACGGTCAGCGGCGACGGGTACGCCGTCCGGGTCGCCGACGGGCGGCACCAGGTGCTGGTCAGCGACGGCCTGGGGCACGGCCCACTGGCCGCCGGTGCCACCGACGCGGCGCTGGCCGCGTTCCGTAACGCCCCGGCCGGCCCGCCGGCGGCGGTGGTCGGTCACCTGCACCGGGGCATGTCGCACACCCGCGGCGCCGCGCTCGCGGTCGCCGAACTGGACCCGGAGGCCGGCGTGCTGCACTACGCCGGTCTGGGCAACATCGCCGGCGTGGTCGCCGACGGCGACGGCCAGCGCCGGGGGCTGGTGTCGCTGCCCGGCATCGCCGGGCACCAACGGCCGACGATCCGGGAGTACGACTACCCGTTCGGGCCGGGCGCCCGGCTGGTGATGCACAGCGACGGGGTGGTCGACCGCTGGCGGTTGACCGACTACCCGGGCCTCGCCGAGCGGTCACCACTGGTCATGGCGGCAACCCTCTTGCGGGACGCCGGGGTGCGACGCGACGACGCCTGCGTACTGGTCGCGAGGTCCTGGGCATGACCGCGGAGCCGGCCGCGCTGCCGCTGCTGCAGATGGTGCTGCGGGTCGAGCAGGACATCTTCGTGATCCGCCAGCGTGGCCGCGAGGTGGCCGCGGTGGTCGGCCTCGAACACCAGGACCAGGTCCGGATCGCCACCGCGCTCAGTGAGGTCGCCCGCGATCTGCTGCGGACGGCCGGTGGTGCGGACGTCTCGTTCCACATCGATCCGGGCGCCGACGGCCGGTTCCGCCTCCGCGCCGACCTGGCCCCGGTGACCCCGCTGCCCGACGGCCGGTACGAGCCGCAGTCCGGCGCGGTGTCCCGACTGGTCGACACACTGAGCGTGTCGACCGTCGAGGGGGTTACGGTCGTGAGGATGTCCCGACGAGTCCCGGCCAACGCGCCGACGCCGACCCCGGAGCGGCTCGCCGAGTTCCGTACCGAACTCGGCCGTACCGCGCCGGCCACCGCGCTGGAGGAGTTGACCGTCCAGAACGGGCAGCTCATCGCGGCGCTCGACGAGGTGCGCAGCCAGCGCGACGAGCTGGCCGTGCTCAACGACGAGCTGGCCGAGACCAACCGCGGTGTGCTGGCGCTCTACAACCAGCTGACCGAGGAGTTGGAGGAAACCAACCGGGGCGTCGTCGCCCTCTACGCGGAGCTGGACGAGAAGTCGGCCCAGCTGCGCGCGGCGAGCGAATCGAAGAGCCGGTTCCTCGCCAACGTGAGCCACGAGCTGCGCGCCCCGGTCACCGCGATCATCGGGTTGGGTCGGCTGCTCTCCGACTCGTCGTCCGACCCGCTCACCGCCGAACAGGCCCGCCAGGTCGGCCTGATCCGCTCGTCGGCGGAGGACCTGCTCGGGCTGGTCAACGAACTACTGGACCTGGCCAAGGCCGAGTCCGGCCGGATCGAGCCGGACTGGGCGGACGTCGACCTGCGTCCGGTCTTCGGCCAACTGCGCGGCACGTTGCGCGCGCTGGCCACCCGCCCCGGTGTGGAACTCGTGGTGGAGGAGCTGGCCGCGCCGGCCGTGCTGCGCACCGACGAGGTGCTGCTCGGTCAGGTGCTGCGCAACCTGCTGCACAACGGGCTGAAGTTCACCGAGCGCGGCGAGGTGCGGCTGCGGGCCCGGCAGCGCGACGACCGCTGGAACTTCGAGGTCAGCGACACCGGTCCGGGCATCGCGCCGGACCTACAGGAACGGATCTTCGAGGAGTTCTACCAGGTGCCCGGCGCCACCCGCGTCGGCGGCACCGGTCTCGGTCTGCCGTACGCCCGGCGACTGGTGACGCTGCTCGGTGGGACACTGCACCTGGCCAGCGAACCGGGCCGGGGCAGTACGTTCACCGTCTCCCTGCCCACCGGAGGAGCGTGACGGTGGACGGCATGCCAACGACCGTCCTGGTGGTCGATGACAGTCGCACCAAGCGTTACCTGCTGGTCAGCTGGCTGTCCCGGGCCGGGTTCACCGTGCTCGAAGCGGAGAACGGCGCCGACGCGCTGGCCCGGGTCGAGGTGGACCGGATCGACCTGGTGGTGCTCGACGTCCGGCTGCCCGACCTCAGCGGGTACGAGGTCTGCGAACGGATCAAGGAGCGGCATCCGGCGATGCCGGTGATCCACGTGTCGGCGCACGCCGTCGACGTGGCCGACCGCGCCCAGGGCCTCACCCGGGGCGCGGACGCCTACCTGACCGAGCCCATCGAGCCGGAAGAGCTGATCGCCACCAGCCGGGCGGTGCTGCGCTACTACCAGGCCCGGCAGCGCGCCGAACTGCTCGCCGAGCGGCTGCTCGGACTGGCCGACACGACCGTGGCGGTGCACTCCGCGCCGACGTTCGCACGCCTGCTGGAGACGGCCGCCGAGGGTGCGGCACAGATCTTCAAGAGCCCGGCGGCGGTGATCGCCGAGACGTTCGACGGTGACTGTCTCGCGGGGATCTGCGCCGGCCCGGGCGCGGAGGCCGCCGTGGTGCCGTGGGTCGTCGACGACACCGGGGTGCCGACCGGCGCCACGGTCCGGGTGGAGACCCCGTCGGGTTGGACGCTGGTCGACTGGCCGGCGGACGACACGGTGACGGTGGCCGCCGCCCGACTGCGGGAGGACCGGGCCCCGCTGTACGTGGTGGTCCCCACCGCCACCCAGACCGCCCGGACCCCGGTGCTGGTGCAGCTCGCCCAGGCGGTCGCGGCGGCGGTGGAGGCGCAACGCTCCTTCGACGAGGAACACCGGATCGCCGTCACCCTCCAGCGCAGCCTGCTCCCGCGCGGGCTGCCCACGGTGGCCGGGCTCGACCTCGCGGTGCGCTACGAGCCGGCCAGCGCACAGACCGAGGTGGGCGGCGACTTCTACGAGCTGGTGATGCTCGACGGGCACCTGCTCCTGGCGATCGGCGACGTGGCCGGCCACTCACTGCACGCGGCGACGGTGATGGCCGAGCTGCGGCACGCGGTGCGGGCGTACGCGGTCGAGGGGCACCAGCCCGGCGAGATCCTGCACCGGGTCAACGAGCTGATGCGTACCCTCCTGCCGAACGAACTGGCCACCCTCTGCGTGCTGCTGCTGCACCCGCCGAGCGGGCGCGTCCGGCTGGCCAGCGCCGGCCATCTTCCGCCGGTGCTCAGCCTGGACGGCAAGGTCGAGTTCGTGCACCACTCGGCGCCGCTGCTCGGCGTCCGCGCACCCCGTCCCGCCGACCTGGAGTTCGTGCTGCCAGCCGGAGCGACGCTGGTGTTCTACACCGACGGGCTGATCGAGCGGCGGGACGCCACCATCGACGAGGGCCTGGCCGCACTCGCCGCGCTGACCGGCACCGTCGACGAGGATCTCGACCGGTTCTGCGAGCGGCTGCTGGTGGAACTGGCCCCACCGGAGATCCAGGACGACGTGGCCGTCGTCGTGCTGCGCCGCCGCTGAGCTGACGGTCCGCCACCTCCGCTGGACTGACGGTCCGCCACCTCCAATGGGCTGACGTCAGTGCACGGAGCGGGCGTACGCGGCGGGCGACACACCGGCGACGGCGGTGAAGTCGCGGACCAGATGGGCCTGGTCGCTGTAGCCGAGATCGGCGGCGAGATCCGCCCAGTTCAGCGGGCCGCCGGCGGCCTGCTCGACGGCCTCCTGGAGCCGGTAGCGGCGGATCACCCACTTCGGCCCGACGCCCACGTGCTCGGTGAACAGCCGTTGCAGCCGGCGGACCGGCACGTCGTGTCGCGCGGCGAAGTCGTCGACCCGCAGCACCGTCCGGTCCGTCCGGATCGCCTCCGCCAGTCGGACAACTTCCGCGGTCGCCGGGTCCGGGGTCGGTGCCCATGCGGCGAGCAGGGCGTCCAGCGCGTGGCAGCGATCGTCGTCGGTGCCCGCGCACACCGGGCCGACGGGGCGTGCCAGCGGGCCGGCGGGCAGTGGGACCCGGCGTCCGGTCAACTCGGCGACCGACCGCCGCCAGAACGGGTGGAAGCCGCCGGGGCGGAACTGGACACCGCAGACCCGGCCGGTGTCGGTCAGCGTGATCCGGAACAGGTCGCGGCCCACCCCGGCCACCTCGCCGGCCTCCGACCCGCCGACGTTGCTCTGGAAGACCACGTTCACGGCGGGGTGCGGTACGACCCGCTGCTCGAACGGTGCCCGCAACGCCCAGTCGATCAGCCAGTAGTGCTCGACCCACGGGCGCAGCGACTCCGCGGGCAGATACCGGCGGAAGTGAACCTCGCGCAGCATCCGCACCGGGTCCAGAATTCCCCGGCTGTCGTCACGCGGTCGCTGTCGCATTTGTTCAAGACCACCCTCATACGCTGGCCCTATGGCCACTCAGACTAGCGATCTGCTGGCGGCTGCCGCGCCGCGAACCGTCGATGTGGTGCGCGGCGTCGCCGACGACCAGCTCGACCTGCCCACGCCGTGCCGCGACTACGTCGTCCGCGACCTGCTCAACCACCTGTTCGAGGTGGTGGTGAACTTCCAGGAACTGGCTGTGAAGCGTCCGGTGGAGTGGGCCGAGAAGCCCGATCACCTGGGCGACGGCTGGCGGGACCGGTTCGCCGTGGAGACCGACCGCCTGGTCGCCGCCTGGTCGCCGCCTGGTCGGACCCATCCACGATGGAGGGTGTCTCGCCCGGCATGGGCATGCCGCAACCCGTCGTCGGTGGAATGGCGCTGCTGGACTTGACCGTGCACGGCTGGGACCTCGCCGTCGCCACCGGTCAGCCGTACCAGCCGGCCCCGGAGGCGGTGGCCGAGCTGCACGGGCTGGTCGAACAGCTCGGCCCCACCGCCCGCAAGATGGGCGTCTTCGCCGACCCCACCTCG
>NZ_WBKR01000209.1 GCF_008868155.1 Micromonospora sp. ALFpr18c | reverse complement strand
GGACGGGGGAGGCGCGCCGGCGGGAATGTCGGGAGGGTCAGTTGCCATGGACGACTGATCCTGACATGAGGACCCCTCCCTTACAAGGGATTCCGTTGCGGGATTAGCGATGCACGACGAAATACGCCAGACTGCGCGGGGACACACGCGCGACATCACGATTCGGGACATGGGGAGCGCACGATGACGAACCGGCAGCAGGACAGCAACAACGGCGGTCGGCGCGTCGCTGTCCGTGAAGGCGCCAATCACGCTCTGCTGGATGACGTGGCCAAGCAGATCATCGAACAGCTTCAGGAGGACGGCCGCCGACCGTACGCCACCATCGGCAAGGCGGTCGGGCTCTCCGAGGCGGCCGTCCGCCAGCGGGTGCAGCGACTACTCGACTCCGGCGTGATGCAGATCGTCGCCGTGACCGATCCGCTCCAACTCGGCTTCCCCCGCCAGGCGATGATCGGGCTGCGCACCGACGGCGACCTGGAGGCGGTCGCGGACCGGCTGGCCGAGTTGGAGGAGGTGGACTACGTGGTCATCACAGCCGGGTCGTTCGACCTGCTCACCGAGGTGGTCTGCCGCAACGACGACCACCTGCTGGAGATCCTGCAACGACTGCGCGCGGTGCCCGGGGTGCTCTCCACCGAGGCGTTCGTCTACCTCAAGCTGCGCAAGCAGACCTACACCTGGGGTACGGCCTGACGCTCACTTCTTGGCGGGAAGTCGGGGTGTCCGCGCTGCGCTGATGCCCCGATTTCCGTGATCCGAGGGGATCAGCGCCCGGCCGCGCGGACTGTGCCCACCGCGCCGACGAACGACGTCCAGGCGGTCGGCGCGAAGGTCAGGGTGCCGCCGTCGCGGTCCTTGCTGTCGCGCACCAGCACCCGGCCGGGCAGGTTGTCGGCCACCTCGACGCAGTCACCGCCGTTGTTGCTGCTGCGGGTCGCGGTGCGCCAGCGCGCGTCGGTCATGTCCATGTCGTGGCCACTTCCCTGATCAGCTCGATCGACTGACGTTGGGGCAACGCCTCACCGGTGACGCTCTCCCACCTGCGTCCCAGGTTAGCGACGTCGAGAGGATCGGTCACGACCTGACCACGGAGCTGGTTGTCGAGATACGCCAATTCCGTCCCGTCCGGCAGCCGACCAAGGACGAAGGGTCCAGCCAGACCGGTGTGCCACGGACTCTCGGCCGGGATCACGCGGACCTGCACGTGCTCCCCCTCAGCCACTCTTGCGAGGTGGGCCAGTTGACCGGCCATCACGGCGCGGTCGCCGACCGGCCGGCGCAGCACCACCTCGTCGATCACCGCCACGAGCTGCGGAGGGGCATCGCGCCGAAGGATCGCCTGCCGCTGGATACGGCTCGCCACAATCTCGTCCACCTCGGACGGTGCGACGAGTCCACCGGTGCTCAGGATCGCGCGGGCGTACCCCTCGGTCTGGAGCAGGCCCGGCACGAGCAGCGGCTGGTAGGAGCGCAGCGAGGCGGCGTCCTGTTCCAGCTCGGCCCACGGTCGGAACCACGGCAGGTCGCGGCGGCGGAACGGCTCCGGCCAGAGGTCTGCCGCGTCCCGGCGCAGGACCTCGGCCACCGCGATCCGGGTACGCGGATGCGGAATCCGTCCCGCAGCGAGCCACCGTGCCGCCGTCTTGGGGTCGACGCGGACCTTCTCGGCCAGGGACTCGACCGTCTCCCCCGCCTCGGCCATCGCCACCCGCAACGCCTCGTTCGCCACCGATCCTCCCACCGTTCCTGCGTGCCGTGGCGGGGATCCCCGCCCATTAGACGCGCTGCGACGCGTCACCATGCACGTTGCGGCGCACGTTAGCCACGCTGCGTGCTCGTGTCTGCGGCCTACCGGCGTGTTGCGGTGGGACGTGTTGGGGCGCACCCAGGATGCCCCCGCCTGCCCCGAAGGTGTCCCGCGAGCGTCCCGAGCCCGGTCCACGCCGATCCATGCCGATCCACGCCGGCCCTGATGGTGATCCACTCGACATCGCCGAAAACGCAGTATCAACCACGCCCCGATACCCCGACATCGGCGAACCGGAGTGGATCAACCAATAAGCGCGGCGCCAGGGGGCCAGTGCGCCAGGCGGCTGCCCCAGATCTGGGGCAGCTCTACAGCGTCGCGCCCCCTACCGACAGGGCCGCACGGCGATGCGGAATCCGTTGCTGAGACCGAAACCGCTCGCTGATTCCGTTGCTTCGGCCTCATAACACCACTGATACCACTTGCCTCCGAGCCCCGGACTGTGCGATAACCGTTGGCAGTGCGGCCGGCCTCACCCCTTTGACCGGCCCGACGGACCGATGGGGCTGACATGGCCAACGCCACCGACCACCTCTGGATGCACTTCACCCGGATGGCGAGCTACTCCGCCAGCGAGGTACCGACCATCGTGCGCGGCGAGGGCGCGTACGTCTGGGACGCGCAGGGTCGCCGCTACCTGGACGGGCTCGCCGGGCTCTTCGTCGTCAACGCCGGGCACGGCCGCACCGAGCTGGCCGAGGCCGCCGCCAAGCAGGCCGGCGAGCTGGCCTACTTCCCGCTGTGGTCGTACGCCCACCCGAAGGCCGTGGAGCTGGCCGAGAAGATCTCCACCCTCACCCCGGGCGACCTCAACCGGGTCTTCTTCACCACCGGTGGGTCCGAGGCCGTCGAGGCGGCATGGAAGCTGGCCCGCGCCTACTTCAAGCGCACCGGTCAGCCCAACAAGTACAAGGTGATCAGCCGGTACATCGCCTACCACGGCACCTCGATGGGCGCGCTGTCGATCACCGGCCTGCCGGGCATCAAGAGCGACTTCGAGCCGCTGGTGCCGGGCGCGATCAAGGTACCGAACACCAACTTCTACCGGGCGCCCGAGCACGGTGACGACGCCGAGGCGTTCGGCCGCTGGGCCGCCGACGAGATCGGCCGGGCCATCGAGCGGGAGGGTCCGGACACGGTCGCGGCGGTCTTCCTGGAGCCGGTGCAGAACTCCGGCGGATGTTTCCCGCCCCCGCCCGGCTACTTCGAGCGGGTCCGGGAGATCTGCGACGCGTACGACGTGCTGCTCGTCTCCGACGAGGTGATCTGCTCGTGGGGTCGGCTCGGCGAGTACTTCGGCGCCGTGCGCTACGGCTACCAACCGGACATCATCACCACCGCGAAGGGCATCACCTCCGGGTACGCCCCGCTCGGCGCGATGATCGCCAGCGACCGGCTGATGGAGCCGTTCCTCACCGAGACCGGCATGTTCGCCCACGGGGTGACCTTCGGCGGGCACCCGGTCTCCTGCGCGGTGGCCCTGGCCAACCTGGAGGTCTTCGCCCGCGAGGACCTGGTCGGGCACGTACGCGCCAACGAGGACGCCTTCCGGTCCACCCTGGAGAAGCTGCACGACCTGCCGATCGTCGGCGACGTCCGGGGCGACGGCTACTTCTACGGCATCGAGCTGGTCAAGGACAAGACGACCCGGGAGACGTTCGACGAGGCCGAGTCGGAGCGGCTGCTGCGCGGATTCCTGTCCACCGCGCTGTTCCAGGCCGGGCTCTACTGCCGGGCCGACGACCGGGGCGACCCCGTCGTGCAGCTCGCCCCGCCGCTGATCGCCGAGCAGCAGCATTTCGACGAGATCGAGCAGATCCTGCGCACGGTGCTCACCGAGGCATGGGCGCGGCTCTGAGCGGCGCCGGTCGCTACCGGGACCTGTCGTACTGGCTGTCCACCCTGGACGAACCGTTGACCCCGCGGCCGGCACTGCCCGGCGACGCAGACGTCGACGTGGTGATCGTGGGGGCCGGTTACACCGGGCTGTGGACGGCGTACCACCTGGCCCGCGCCGACCCTTCGCTGCGGGTCGTCGTCCTGGAGAAGGAGATCGCGGGGTACGGGGCTTCCGGCCGCAACGGAGGCTGGTGTTCCGCGCTCCTGCCCACGTCACTGACCGGGCTGGCCCGCCGGCACGGCCGGGACGCGGCGATCGCCATGCAGCGGGCCATCCAGGACACGGTCCGCGAGGTGGGCCGGGTGGTCGCGGCGGAATCCCGAACCGACCGCCCCTCCCGACGGGCGGCAGCCTTCTCCCGCCTCCTCGGCCACTGATCGGATCAGTGGTTGGGAGGGATCACCCGGAGGTGGCCGCGCCGGCCGGTCTGGTGCGGGTTGTCGTGGGTCTGGTCGGGCTCCGGAGGGCGGGGAGCGGGACGGGCGGCCTCACGGACGGCTTCGGCCAACGCGACGAGGTCGTCGGTGGTGGGCGGTGGCGGCTCGAACTCACCCTCGTGCCGGACCACGTCCCAGCCGCGGGGGGCGGTGAGGCTGCGGGCGTGCGGCTCACACAGGTCGTATGTGTGCGGCTCGGCGAACGCGGCCAGCGGACCCACCACCGCCGTCGACTCGTTGTAGACATAGGTCAATGTGGCGACCGCTTGCCGGGGGCAGCCGTTACGGGAGCAGCGCCGTGGTGACCTCACGGCGGCAGGGTATCTCCATTACCGGGTCCGGCGCATCGCTTCGCGTTGCGACACGCCCGTCGCGGTGATCACAATTCACCGGTCCGGTACGCGCCGCGCCACGCGGGCGGCGCTGCCGCTGACCAGCCCGGAGCGGGGGCTACGCTTTCCCTCATGACGAGTCCGGAACACCGCCGCCCCGGTTCCGGTCGCCGTGCGCACCGCGACCGGCACGGGCGTGGCCTGCGCGGACGGCTCGTGCCGGCCACCGTACCGCTGGCCCGCACGAAGGCGGAGGTCTTCGACGACCTGGTCCTGGACACCGTCGAAACGCTGGAGCGGCGGTTCGCCAAGGAGCTGGCCGGCGTCGAGTTCGCGGTCGAGGACGTCCCGCCGGACCTGAACGTCTACGACTCCGACGTGCTGGAGGACGGCGAGGTCCCGTTGGCCCGGCTGCTGCCCGGCCGCCCGGGCCGGCAGGAGGTGCCGCCGCGGATCGTGCTGTACCGGCGGCCTCTGGAGTTCCGGGCGATGGACCGTGAGGACCTCGCCGACCTCGTGCATGACGTGATCATCGAACAGGTGGCGAACCTGCTCGGGGTCGACCCCGACGAGCTGGCCTGAGCCGGGCGGCCCCCACCGCCCCGACTCGCACCGCTCAGGCGGCCCGCCGCTTCAACTTGCGCCGTTCCCGCTCCGAGAGCCCGCCCCAGATGCCGAACCGCTCGTCGTGCCCGAGAGCGTATTCGAGGCATTCGGTCTTGACCTCGCAGCGCGAGCAGATTCGCTTCGCCTCGCGGGTCGAGCCGCCCTTCTCGGGAAAAAACGCCTCGGGGTCGGTCTGCGAGCACAGCGCCCGCTCCTGCCACTCCGGCGCGTTTCCGAGCAGGTCGGCCACCTCAAGCTGGCCGTCCATCAAATGCCTCCTTGTCGCGCACCGGCGTCATCGCCGCTGCAACCCCCACGCGAAAGGCGTGCTTGTCCGTCCGGTCCCGTTTTGTTGCGTTCCGTGCGAACAACCCCATTCAAATTACACGCGTGTAATGCGTGCGCCGTCAAGCCAAACTTGATAATGGGGTCGCCCTCCCGACACCCCCGGCCGACCACTCGGGTCGTCCAGCCTCGCAACCTGCCCTATCGATTCAGACCCCGGCCGAGTAACGCCCTCTCCGGCGAGTTGCCCGACTTTTCTGCCGTGGCGCGCCTCCGACGAGTCGTCGCCATGACGGCGCCAGACACATCGGACGACCCCCTCCCGTAAAGCTGATCTTGGTGGGGGACAGGTTAACGCGACGCGGCGCAGACCGCCCGTCGAGCCGAGGACGACGTTCGCGCCCCGTCCACGATGTGGACGGGGCGCGACGGTGGAACCAGCGCGGGGAGGTCAGCCTGCAGCACCAAAACCGCTGCTGGGCCACACGAACTCGGCAATCTCTCCACCATGGACAGAAACTGTGCCGACGGACGTGTCCTCGTCCCACCAGACGGTATAGATGCCGGCGGGCAGATCCGGATAGACCGCACTGTGGAACGAGCCGTCCCGCACCCGGCGCTCCCGCACCGCCGAGTGGACCCGCCGGTCAGCACCCCGGCTGATCTCGATCTCCCGGCCATCCAGTTCCCGGCCGGTGTAGAGGATCAACGCGCCGGTCTCACCGCCCAGTTCGAGGACGACGCTCCCGGTCTCCGACGGCCCGTACGCGTGCTCGTGCATCGCTACTCCTCCTCCGCGCCGGTCAGGACGACGCCGGCGGGTTGTTGAACCCGTCGTACGGCGTACCCAGGTAGGGGAAGTTGCCGAGGAACGGGGCGGTCACGTCGGCGGCGCTCAACCCCGGCGTGACCGCGCCGGCCGCCGCGTCCGGACGGAACGTCTTGTCCACCAGCGGGACGGTCACCCCGGCGATCGCCCGCAACGCGATGCTGACCACGTCGTCGCCGACCCGTCGCCCGTTCGGGAAGCCGGCCAGGTCGCCGCCGAGCACCCCGAACCGGTCCGGCCGTTTGGTCGGCGGGATCGCGGTGTTCAGCCGCAGCATGTCGGCCTGCACGTCGCCGGCGGCGTTGGTGAAGCCGTCGATCAGGCCCGCGGGCACGCCGGTGAGCAGGATCGCCACCAGGTCGGCGCGGGCCTTCTTCGCCTTGTTGAGCTTGTCCAGGTTGGGAAAGACGTCCGGGTAGAGCGCCGGCAGCAGCGCCGCCAACTCGGGCCGCTCGACGAACTGCGCGAACCGCTTGTCCTCCGACGGCGGCAGCGAATTCCACAGGTCCTTCTTGGACATCGGCACGATGACCTCGTTGAACAGCGGATTGCCCAGCCGGGAGACCTGGGTGAACGGGCCGGTCGACGTGTCCGCCGCAACCCGGTCGCCGAGCACCCGGACCTGCCGGCGCGACGCGGACGTCCACACTCCGATGATCGAAGCCGAATCAGCCGCGCCGTACCGACTGGCGCGCCGGCGCACCCGGTTCAGCGGCACCTGCACCGCGAGGCTGTGCACGTTCATCCGGTCGGTGGCGTTGACCGGCTCCCCCTCGGCCTTGAAGATCTTCTTGCCGGCGACGTGCAACTGCTGGAACGGCCGCAGCGTGCCCAGATCGAAGATCGCACCCAGGTCGACGAAGAAGCCGTCCGCGCGCTGCCCCGCGAAGACCCGCTCCCCGGTGGAGAGCGTGTAGGTGACCTGCCGGACCAGATCGGCGTACTTCGGGGTGGACAGCGGGCCGACGTTGCACGGCGGGCAGGGCAGCTTGTGCGCCAGCCGATGCTCCCGGCCGTCGGCCACCCGGGTCAGGCTGTAGAACTGCCGCCGGTTCCAGTTCCTGCTGTCCAGCGAATCGATCGGGCCGGTGTTGTAGAGAAAACTGTTCGGGTTCGTGATCTCGGTGGTGAATTCGAAGCGGTAGGTGACATCCGGACTGCCGTCACCGTCGTTGTCGATATGGATCTCGTACCGCACGTCGTCGCCGAACTCGAAGAAGTTCGGCCCTCCGGAGGGGAGCTGCAACGGCACGTAGTTGGCGATCAGCGTCACCGTGTCGGGCTTGTCGGGGCTCACGAACGCGTACAGGTCGGAGCTGTCGGCGACCGGATCCTTGGCTATCTCCGGTGCCTCGCGGTGGGAAGACATGGCGGACCAACCTCACTGGGCGGGGACAGATGGTGGGAATGGAGCGTCGGGTCAGCGCCGAGCGGCACGCCGCAGCCGGTCCGCCAGCCCGCGGTCACGTACCTCGATCCGGGTCTCGCCGACGAAGACGTCCATCGTTCCGGAGGCCGCGTCGCGCAGGTGCACGACGATCGGCTCGTCGGCCCGGCCAGCCGCGCCCGGCGCGTTCTGGGCGGCCGACAGACCCGGCACGGTGAGCGCGGCGGCGCCGAGGGTGGCGCTGGCCGCGGCGGTCAACGTCTGCCGGCGGGTCAGTCGCGGCCAGGGCCGCTTCCGCTGATCACTGGTCATGCCGCGTGGTACGGGCGGCGGCGGGAAAAGGTTCGACCTCAGGGCCGAACGTGACCGTACGCGGTCGATCGCTTGCGCGCCGGACGTCCGGCGGCCTTCGCGATGGCCCGCAACTGCTCCTCGGTACGCGCCGAACCGTTACCGGAGCCGGCCATCCGGGAGATGGTCTCCTCCATCAGTGTGCCGCCCAGGTCGTTGCAGCCACCCTGGAGCATCGCCACCGTGCCCTCGTCGCCGAGCTTCACCCAGGAGCACTGGATGTTGTCGATCCGGCCGTGCAGCAGCAGCCGGGACATGGCGTGCACCACCCGGTTCTCCCGCCAGGTCGGCCCGGGGCGGGCGATGCCGGCCAGGTAGATCGGGGCGTTGGTGTGCACGAACGGCAGCGCCACGAACTCGGTGAACCCGCCGGTACGGTCCTGCACGCCGGCCAGCACCCGGAAGTGCGCCAGCCACTGCCCGGGATGGTCGACGTGGCCGTACATCATCGTGGAGCTGGACCGGATGCCGAGCTCGTGGGCCGTGCTGACGACATCGACCCAGGCGGCGGCCGGCAGTTTGCCCTTGGTCAGCACCCAGCGCACGTCGTCGTCGAGGATCTCCGCGGCGGTGCCCGGGATGGTGTCCAGCCCTGCCTCGCGCAGCTGCGTGAGCCACTCGCGAACCGGCACGCCCGCCTTCGCGGCGGCGGTGACGATCTCCATCGGGGAGAACGCGTGCACGTGCATCCCCGGCACCCGGGCCTTGATGGCGCGGACGATGTCGGCGTACCCGGTGACCGGCATCTTCGGGTCGATGCCACCCTGGAGGCACACCTCGCTGGCACCGGCCGCCCAGGCCTCCTCGGCCCGGTCGGCGACCTGCCCGACGGAGAGCCGGTAGGCGTCGGCGTCCCGCTCACGCTGGGCGAACGCGCAGAACCGGCACCCCACGTAGCAGACGTTGCTGAAGTTGATGTTGCGGTTGACCACGTAGGTGACGTCGTCGCCGACCGTGTCGCGGCGTACGTCGTCGGCGAGCCGGCACACCTCGTCGAGCGCCGGCCCGTCCGCCGCGAACAACGCCAGCGCCGCGTCGGTGTTGGCGGGGTCGAGCAGCGCCGCCGGATCGTCGGCGGCCAGCTTGAGCCCGGCCGCCAGGTCACGGTCCGCACCGCTGCGGGCCGGCACCGGGGGTACGCCGGCCCGGCGCGCGACCGCCTCGGGGGTGACCTTGCCGGCCACCTCGGACCAGTCGCCGTAGACGCTGTCGAAGTCGCCGCGCCGGTCGTCCGTGCGCCCGGTGGTGTCGATGGTGGCGTGCAGGTCGGTCCGCCCGCCGAACACCTCCTCCGGCTCCTGCCAGGGGCGACCCTGCGGCATGGCCGACTCCACGGCCATGCCGGTACTCGGGTCGGCCAACGCGTTGACGTGCGGCAGCAGCCTCGGGTCGAGCCACGGGTCGCCGGCGCGCACGTACTCGGGATAGATGGTCAGCCGCTCCCGCAGCGTGAACCCGGCCAGCTCGGTGTGCCGGGCCAGTTCCTCGATCTGCGGCCACGGACGTTCCGGGTTGACGTGGTCCGGGGTGAGCGGCGAGACGCCGCCCCAGTCGTCGATGCCGGCACGCAGCAGCAGGTCGTACTCGCCGGCGATGAGGTTCGGCGGGGCCTGGATCCGGGCCTTCGGGCCGAGCAGCAGTCGGGCCACCGCCACCGTGGCGGCCAGGTCGTGCAGCTCCGCGTCGGGCATGCCGCGCATCGCCGTGTCCGGCTTGGCGCGAAAGTTCTGCACGATCACCTCCTGGAGGTGGCCGTACTCCCGGTGGGCGCGACGGATCGCGAAGAGCGCGTCCACCCGCTCGGCCGGCGTCTCACCGATGCCGATGAGGATGCCGGTCGTGAACGGCACCCCGACCCGGCCCGCGTCCTCCAGGACCCGCAGCCGGACCGCCGGCTCCTTGTCCGGTGAGCCGTAGTGCGGGCCGCCCGGCTCGGACCAGAGCCGCGTCGCGGTGGTCTCCAGCATCATGCCCATGCTCGGCGCGACCGGCTTGAGCCGTTGCAGCTCCGACCAGGACAGCACTCCGGGGTTGAGGTGCGGCAACAGCCCCGTCTCCTCCAGCACGGCCACCGCGCAGGCGCGCAGGTAATCCAGTGTGGAGTCGTAGCCCCGTTCGTCCAGCCAGCTCCGGGCCGCCGGCCAGCGCTCCTCCGGCCGGTCACCCAGGGTGAACAGGGCTTCCTTGCAACCCTGCGCGGCCCCCTCGCGGGCGATGGCCAGCACCTCGTCACGGTCGAGGAACGGCGCCGGCAGCCGGTGCGGCACGGTGGCGAACGTGCAGTAGTGGCAGCGGTCCCGGCAGAGCCGGGTCAGCGGGATGAAAACCTTCTTCGAGTACGTGACCACGCCCGGCCGCCCGGCCTCGCGTAGGCCGGCGTCGCGGATCCCACCGGCCACCCGGAGCAGCTCGTCGAGCGCGTCACCGCGGGCGGAGAGCAGCGCGGTCGCCTCGTCGACGTCCAGTGCCCGACCGGTCGCGGCCCGGCCCAGTGCCCGCCGCACGGCAGCGTCGCTCGGGCCGGAGTGGGTGCGATCAACCATCCGCTCACCCTATGCGCCGCGCGTGCCCGCACCACCAGGCCCGGCCCGCAGCGCGGGAAACGGCACCCGCTCCTGCTCACGGCAGACCCGGACACCGCCGTACCCCTTGGGGGTGCGGCGGTGATCGAGAAGCTCTGCTGGCGCCGGCTCAGCGCGGCTGGTCGGGGTGCTCGCCCGGGTTGATGTGCTGGGTACGGTCGGCGTCCGTGTCCGCGGGGCGGCGGATCGCCTGGGTCGGGTCGGCGGACGTCGGGTCGCCGGGCGCCGGGGCAGCGGACTGACGCGGGATGGTCTGCGTCGGGTCGGCCGACGGCGGCTGCCCGAACGGCGGGGCGGCCGGGGA
>NZ_WBKR01000208.1 GCF_008868155.1 Micromonospora sp. ALFpr18c | reverse complement strand
CTCCGGTGCCACCGGTACCCCCGGTCCATCCACCGGCACCGGGTGCGCCGGTGCCGCCGCCGAGCCCGCTCGGCGTGCAGGTCACCACCGAGGACGTCACCCTCGGCGGTGCGTACTGGAACGCGGCCAGCACGGCCGCCGCGTTGCGCGTCACGGTGGCCAACACCGGCACCACCGCGCAGCGGGTGCGGCTCTCCTACACCCTGCCCGCCGGCCTCACCGACACCGGGACGAAGGGATGCACCGCCGTCGGTGGCGGCACCTACCGGTGCGGGGCCTGGATGGCCGAGGCGGGCGCGCGGTTCAGCAGCGTGGTCCGGTTGCAGGTGACCGGCGACGCGTGGAAGCAGATGCCGCTCAGCGGCTCCGTCCAGGTCGCCGCGGACGCGCCGGGGATGACCGGCGAGGCGGTCGACAACCAGGGGTTCGCGGTGCTCTTCCCGCCCGGCCCGCCGGTGCCCGGGATCTCGCTCGCCGCCGACGAGGTGACCTTCGACATCAGTGGCGCGGCCAGCACCCTCGGGGTCCGGCTGGGCAACACCGGCACGGTGGACGCCGCCGGCGGGATCGAGGTGGTCCTGCCGCCCGGGGTGAGCGTGCCGACCCCACCGGCCGGCTGCGTGGCGGTCGACCCGACGCGGGTGCGGTGTGACGCCGGCACGGTGCCGGCGGGCGAGACCGCGGAACTGCGACTGCCGGTGGAGGCCACCCCGCAGGCCCAGCGCGAAGCGCCGCTGTCCGGCGCGGTCATCGGCAGACTCGACCCGCGCAGCGGGCCGACGCGGCAGGTGCAGATGAGCTTCCGAATCACCGCGGCGGCCGCACTGGCCACGCCGGTGTCGCCGCCCGCACCGACCGGCTCGCAGGGCGTACTCGCCGCCGGGTCCGCGACCGACGACGGCGGGATGTCCTCGGTGCAGCGCGCCGCGATCATCCTGATCGCGGTCTCCGCGCTGCTGGTGGTGCTGGCCCTCACGCTCGCCACCACCTCGCTGCGGCGCCGGCTCAGCGACCCGGCGCCCGAGCCGAGCACCGCGCCCACCGACTGACGGGCGTCGACCGGCGCGCGACATCCAGGTGATCTGGATTACGGCGTGCCGGGCGAAACACCGCAATACTTCCCAACTACCTTCCGATTGCGGTCCCAGACGGCGGACCTCCGGGGAGGGTCGGGGGTCTGTTCGACGTAGGCTCTCAGGTGAGGAACGACAGCGGCCGGACCAGCCTGGGGCGGTGCGGTGCGAGGTTGCGTCAAGGAGGTCCCGTGGCCGGGCAGAGCGAGGTCACCATCATGTCGCGAACGAAGGTGGCACAGTGACCAAGCAGATCCGTCAACTCGACCGAGTGGTCATCCGGTTCGCCGGTGACTCCGGTGACGGCATGCAGCTGACCGGCGACCGGTTCACCTCGGAGACGGCGCAGCTCGGCAACGACATCTCCACGCTGCCCAACTTCCCCGCCGAGATCCGGGCCCCCGCCGGCACCCTGCCCGGCGTGTCGAGCTTCCAGGTGCACTTCGCCGACTACGACATCCTCACCCCGGGCGACGCGCCCAACGTGCTGGTGGCGATGAACCCGGCGGCCCTCAAGGCCAACCTGGCCGACCTGCCGCGCGGCGCGGACATCATCGTCAACACCGACGAGTTCACCAAGCGCAACCTGGCCAAGGTCGGTTACCAGAGCAGCCCGCTCGACGACGACACGTTGGCCGGCTACGTCGTGCACCCGGTGGCGCTGACGTCGATGACGGTCGGCGCGCTCGCCGCCCACGAGGTGTCCAAGAAGGACGCCGAGCGGTCGAAGAACATGTTCGCCCTCGGCCTGCTCTCCTGGATGTACTCCCGGCCGTACGAGTCGACGCTGCGCTTCCTGGAGCGCAAGTTCGCGGCCCGTCCGGAGCTGGTCGCGGCGAACGTGGCCGCGTTCACGGCCGGCTGGAACTTCGGCGAGACCACCGAGGACTTCGCGGTCCGCTACGAGGTCAAGCCGGCGAAGATGCAGCCGGGCACCTACCGCAACATCACCGGCAACGCGGCGCTCTCGCTGGGCCTGGTCGCCGCCGGGGTCCGCTCCGGGCTGCCGGTCTTCCTGGGCGCGTACCCGATCACGCCGGCGTCGGACATCCTGCACGAGTTGAGCAAGCACAAGCGTTTCGGTGTGCTCACCATGCAGGCCGAGGACGAGATCGCGGCCGTCGGCGCGGCGCTGGGCGCGTCGTACGGCGGGTCGCTGGGTGTGACCACCACCAGCGGCCCGGGTGTGGCGCTCAAGAGCGAGACGATCTCCCTGGCGGTGGCCCTGGAGCTGCCACTGGTGATCGTGGACGTGCAGCGCGCCGGCCCGTCGACCGGCATGCCGACCAAGACCGAGCAGGCCGACCTCAACATGGCGCTCTACGGCCGGCACGGCGAGGCGCCGGTCGCGGTGATCGCGCCCCGGTCACCGTCGGACTGCTTCTTCGCCGCGCTGGAGGCGGCCCGGATCGCGCTGACCTACCGCACGCCGGTGATCCTGCTGTCCGACAACTACGTCGCCAACGGCTCCGAGCCGTGGCTGCTGCCCGACGTGGAGTCGCTGCCCGACCTGCGGGTCGAGTTCGCCACCGAGCCCAACGGCGACGACGGCACCACCTTCCTGCCGTACCTGCGCGACCCGGAGACCCTGGCCCGCCCGTGGGCGATCCCCGGCACGGCGGGGCTGGAGCACCGCATCGGCGGTCTGGAGAAGGCCGACAAGACCGGTGACATCTCCTACGATCCGGCCAACCACGACTTCATGGTGCGCACCCGGGCCGCCCGCATCGAGACGATCCGAGTGCCGGACATCGAGGTGGAGGACCCGGACGGCGACGCCCGGGTGCTGGTCCTCGGTTGGGGCTCGACGTACGGGCCGATCGGCGCGGCGTGCCGCGGTGTGCGCCAGCGCGGCCTGTCCATCGCCCAGGCGCACCTGCGGCACCTGGCGCCGATGCCGGCCAACCTCGGTGAGGTGCTGCGCTCCTACGACAAGGTGGTCATCCCGGAGATGAACCTGGGCCAGCTCGCCCACGTCATCCGGGCCCGCTACCTGGTCGACGCGATCAGCTACAACCAGGTCCGCGGCCTGCCGTTCACGGCCGCCGAGCTGGAGACGACGCTGGAAGAGGTCCTGAAGAATGTCTGAGCCCGTCGCTCTCAAGCTCACCGCCAAGGACTTCAAGTCCGACCAGGAGGTGCGCTGGTGCCCCGGCTGCGGTGACTACGCGATCCTGGCGGCGATCCAGCAGTTCATGCCGGAGTTGAACATCCCCCGGGAACGGACCGTCTTCGTCTCCGGGATCGGCTGCTCGTCGCGCTTCCCGTACTACATGAACACGTACGGCATGCACTCGATCCACGGGCGCGCCCCGGCGATCGCGACGGGCCTGTCGGTGTCCCGGCCGGACCTGTCGGTCTGGGTGGTCACCGGCGACGGTGACGCCCTCTCCATCGGCGGCAACCACCTGATCCACGCGTTGCGGCGCAACGTCAACCTCAAGATCCTGCTGTTCAACAACCGGATCTACGGCCTGACCAAGGGTCAGTACTCGCCCACCTCCGAGGTCGGCAAGGTCACCAAGTCGACCCCGGCCGGCTCGGCGGACGCTCCGTTCAACCCGCTCTCGCTCGCCCTCGGCGCCGAGGCGAGCTTCGTCGGCCGGACCATCGACTCCGACCGCAAGCACCTGCAGTCGGTGCTGCGCGCCGCCGCCCAACACGAGGGCTCGGCGTTCGTGGAGATCTACCAAAACTGCAACATCTTCAACGACGGGGCGTTCGAGCAGCTCAAGGACCCGTCCACCCGGGACGACTACCTGATCCGCCTGGAGCACGGCCAGCCGATCACCTTCGGGGCGGACGGGCGGTTCTGCGTGGTGCACCCGCCCGGCGGCTTCGGCCTGGAGGTCCGGGAGACCAGCACGGTCCGGCCGGAGGAGATCGTCGTGCACGACGCGACGGTGGCCGACCCCGCGTACGCGTTCGCGCTGTCCCGGCTGCCCGGCCTGGACCTGCGCAACACCCCGATCGGGGTGTTCCGCTCGGTGGACCGGCCGTCGTACGACAGCGTGGTGCAGAGCCAGCTCGCCGCCGCGAAGGCGACGGTCACCGAGACCCCGGAGCAGCAGCTCGCCGGCCTGCTGGGCAGCGGCGACACCTGGACGATCATCTGATCCGTACGCACTGACGAGAGCGGCCGTCCCCGGACACGGGGACGGCCGCTCTCGTCGTACCGGCTGTTCAGCGCTGGGCGGAGGCCGGCGTCCAGAGGTTGTCGATCTCCTTCTCGGCCGCCGCGAGGCTCGCCTCGTGCAGCGGGATCAGCTCGGCCATCGCCGGCACCGAGGGTGCCAGGGTCAGCTCGGCGCTGATGAAGCGCGGCTGCATGCCGGTCATCGACAGGCCGTGCGGCAGCCACGGCTCGGCGTGGTCCCAGCCGTAGCGCGGGGTGCCCTCGCCGTAGCCGCCACCCCGGGTGGCCAGTACGACGAACTCGCGGCCGCCGAGCAGGCCCTCCTGCGTCGTCGGGTCGTACGCCAGCCCGGGGACGATCAGGTGGTCGACCCAGGACTTGACGCTGCTGGGCGCGCCGAAGTTGTAGAGCGGCAGCCCGAGCAGCACCACGTCGGCCTGCTTCACCTCGTCGACCAGACGCTCGCTGAGCTCCCAGGACTCGCGCTGCGCCGGCGTGTGCTGGTCCGGGGGTGTCATCCGGGCCAGTCCGCCGTCCGCGTCCAGGTGCGGCAGCGGTTCGGCACCCAGGTCACGGTAGGTGACCGTGCCGTCCGGGTGGGCCGCACGCCAGGTGGCGACGGCGCGGGCGGTGAGCCGCCGGCTGACCGACCAGTCGCCGCGGATGCTCGAGTCGATATGCAGCAAGTTCATTATTCCTCCTCCAGGAATCGTCTGTGAAGCACCAACTATTTATAGCAGGCAGATGTTCCGTGGGCTCGGTAGACTGGGTCACATGTCCGCCCCGCCCCTGGAGCCCTCGGAGCACCGCTCCGGGGCACTGCTGGACCACCTGGCCCGGCGGATGCGACTACGGGCGGAGTCGGTACTGGCGCCGCTGGGCCTGCGACCTCGACACCTGGTCGCGCTCACGGTGCTGCGCGCCGGCGGTGGCACCAGCCAGCAGGCGCTCGCCACCACCCTGGAGATGGACAGCACCAACATCGTCGGGCTGCTCAACGACCTAGAAGCGAAGCAGCTGATCGAGCGCCGCCGGTCGCCGCAGGACCGCCGACGGCACGTCGTCGAACTCACCGACGATGGGGCGAAAAGCCTCAAAGAGGCCGAATGTGCCCTCGCGAGCGCCGAGGACGAGGTGCTGGGGGCGTTGGGGCCAGCCGAGCGGGAGACGCTCTACGAGCTGCTCCGGCGGGCCGCCACCACGCAGGTCACCTGCACCGAGACGATCTGCGGCACGGACACCGACATCGACGCCTGCTGACGCCGCCGCGTCCGGCGTGATCTCAGGCGGTCGCGGTGGACTGCGGGCGGTCGTCGCGTACGTGCACCAGCATGTCGCCGGTCTCGATCACCGCACCCGCCCGGTCGGCCAGGGTGACCACCTTGCCCCGACGCACCAGGGCGATCACCAGCGAGTCCAGTTCGCGCGGCGAGCGACCCACCTCGTCCCGCTCCGCCGAGCGCATCGCCAACGCCATCCCCTGCCCGGGGGTCAGCAGGTCCTCCACCACGTCGATGAGCGGCGGCGCCGACGTCGACAGGCCGAGCAGTCGACCGGCGGTGGCCGAGGAGACGATCACGTGGTGCGCGCCGCTCTGCTTGAGCAGCGGAGCGTTCTCCGCCTCCCGGGCCGCCGCGATGATCCTGACCTGCCCGGCCGTGAGCTGCCGGACGGTCAGCGCCACCAGCACCGAGGCATCGTCACTGTCGGTCGCGATGATCACTGCCTTCGCGTTCTTGACATGCGCCTCGTTCAACACCGACGACCGGGTCGCCGAACCCTCGATCGCCACCAGCCCGGCGGAGGTGGCCTGCCGCAGGGCGGCGGCGCTGCGCTCGACCACCACGATGCGGGAGCGGTCCAGACCGTTCTCCATCAGCGCGGAGACCGCGCTGCGACCCTTGGTGCCGTAGCCACAGACGATGACGTGGTCCTTCACGGTTCTCCTCCACCGCGACAGGCGACGGCCGGTCCGGTACTGCTCGGTCAGAACTTCCAGAGTGGTGCCGACCAGGATGATCAGGAAGAGCACCCGGGCCGGCGTGACGAAGAGGACGTTGACCATCCGGGCCGACTGGGAGGCCGGCGTGATGTCGCCGTAACCGGTCGTGGAGAGCGACACGACCGCGTAGTAGAAGCAGTCGAGCAGGGTCAGGCCGTCCTCGTTGACGTCGCGGTAGCCGTCCCGGCCCAGATAGACCGCGGCGACCACGGCGAACACCAGGCCCAGGGCGGCGGCCAGCCGCAGGCTCAGCGCGCTGAGCGGGCCACGGCGCTGCGCGGGAAAATGGATCACCGTCGAACCTGCCCCGCCACCGTCGCCTGCACGCCCACAACATAGCGGGTACGCCGTGCACCGCACGCCGGGGTTGCGCACAGGACAACGATCGGCCAGCTTCGGGCGGCGGTACGGGTCGGCCAGGGTGCCGATGAACGGGCATGATGGGGGTGTCCGCCAGACGACCGCGAGAGTGAGGCCCGCATGTCGTTGCTGCGACGAGTGATCGGCGGAGTGTTGCGTCGGCTGCGCCAGAGCCAGGGCCGCACGCTGCGTGAGGTGGCCTCGGCCGCCGGCGTCTCGGTCCCCTACCTCTCCGAGGTGGAGCGGGGGCGCAAGGAAGCCTCCTCGGAGGTGCTCGCGGCGATCTGCCGCGCCCTCGGCATCCGCCTCTCCGATCTCCTCGAAGAGGCCCGCGACGACCTGCGCCGGGTCGAGCCCCGCATCCCGAGCGCGCCACGGGCCACGCTGACCCGCCTCGAACGGGTGGAGGTGGCCCGCCGCGTCGCCGGTCAGCACACCCTGCGCACGGGCCGACCGATCCTGGACCGGGGGCCGGGGGCTGCCGGGCCGACCCTGCGCGTCGGCGCGACGGCCTCCGCTGGCGGCTCGCGCCGCGGTCCGCGTACCGCCGCCCTGCTGGGCTGCGTGCGGTCCCGGGCGGGCGCGCGGCGGTTGACCGCCGCGTAGGCCGCGCCGGTTCTGCCGTCGGCGAATCTGCCGGCGGCAGATTCGCTGGGCCGGCGACGGCCGTCGCACGCACGCTGGAGGGGCCGGTCCACCGGGCGGTCCCGCCGCCCGCCGGCACGGCGGAAGGCGACGACACATGATCGGGTACGGCGTACGGATGGTGGACGGCGCGCAGCCGACCTTCGGTGACCAGGTGTTCGAGCGGCTGTTGCGGGAGCGGATCGTCTTCCTCGGCACGGAGGTGACCGAGGAGTCGGCCAACCAGATCTGCGCGCAGATTCTGCTGCTCGCCGCCGAGGACGCCGAACGCGACATCTACCTCTACATCAACTCGCCGGGCGGGTCGGTGAGCGCCGGGATGGCCGTCTACGACACGATGCGCTACGTCCGCAATGACGTGGCCACGCTGGCGCTCGGATTCGCCGGCTCGATGGGGCAGTTCCTGCTCTGCGCGGGCGCGGCCGGTAAGCGGTACGCACTGCCGCACTCGCGGATCATGATGCACCAGCCGTCCGGCGGGATGGGCGGCACCGCCTCGGACATCACCATCCAGGCCGAGAACATGCTGCATGTGAAGCGGACCATGCAGGAGCTGATCGCCCAGCACAGTGGACGGACGCTGGACGAGATCCAGCGCGACTGGGACCGGGACCGCTGGTTCACCGCCGAGCAGGCCCGGGAGTACGGCCTCATCGACCAGGTGCTCACCCGAGCCGAGCAGCTGCCGGGGGTCTGACCCCCCGCGTGTCGCCCGTCGCCGTTAGGGTCGCGTCTATGCGTCGACTGATCCCTGTCCTCTCGATCGCCCTCGCCGTCCTCATAGCTGGCTGCGGCACCACCTCCGGCGACACCGCCGCGAACGCGCCCACCCCCACACCGTCCAAGCTCGACCCGGTCGCCACGATCCAGCAGGCCATGAACCGCAGCCTCGCCGGAACGGTCACCATGGACGCCTCGGTCAAGGCGGGCCCCAACGCGATCACCATGAGCGGCAAGATGGACCCCGCCGCCAAGACCCTCCAGGTCACCGGCAAGGCACCCGAACCGATGGAGGCTCGGCTGATCGGCGACACCGCCTACCTCAAGATGGAATCGCTCGACGGCGGGAAGCCGTGGACGACGCTCGACCTCACCAAGCTCAAGCCGGGCAGCTCCCTGCGCCAGTCCTTCGACCTGACCTCACAGACCGGCCTCGTCGGCGGCATCGTGTCCGCTCAGGAGACGGGCGGCGGCCGCTACACCGGCACCGCCGACCTGGAGAAGGCGGCCGCCGCCGCCACCGGCAGCACCGGAATGCGCGAGGGCATCGAGTCGTCCGCGAAGCTCGCCAAGGACCCGAAGTCGATCCCGTTCGAGGCCACGGTCGACGCCGACGGTCGACTCACCGCGCTCTCCTACACGATCGCCACGAAGAGCCTCGGTGATCTCGTCACCGACATGCGGATGAGCGGCTTCGGTGAGCCGGTCACGGTCACCGCCCCGCCCGCCAAGGACACCGAGCCGGCCTCGGAAGAGATGTACAAGTACTTCTGACGTACGAGCTGGCGCGTTACGCCGTCAAGATCCGCGCACCTGCGGGGCACGTGCGCGGATCTTGACGTAGCCACTCTCCGGCTGTGCTCCAGGTCACACGGATGTCGGTAACATCCCGACGCTCCGGCTCGTCCCTGAGGCAGACAACCACAGGGAGAGCCCAGTTTCGTCGCCTACGTCACGGTCACCATCCTCGCCTCGGTCTTCACCGGCATCGCCGCCGTCACCTACCTGATCGGCCACGCCTATCCGAAGGCGCAGGCGGACATGAAACGCGTGCCCCGGTCGTGGCTACCGTTCCTGGGCATGGCGCTGGCCGCGGGATCTCTCGGGCTGCTGGCCGGATTCGCCGTGCCACTGCTGGGGACACTCGCCGCCGCCGGCCTGGTGCTGTACTTCATCGGCGCGCTCATCGCGCACCTGCGAGTGGGCTCCCGCCACCTCGTGGGCTGGGCCGTCTTCTTCGTCACGGTGGTGACCACGCTGACCGTGAACCTGACCTACCACTGGTGATCCACGGGTGGTCATACGAGGTGCCCCCGGCAGGATTCGAACCTGCGACACACGGTTTAGGAAACCGATGCTCTATCCCCTGAGCTACGGGGGCGCGAGGGCCTAGTCTAGCGACCTGGGGGTTCACCTGGGGTGGCAGGGAGTGGCCCACGTTCACCCACGTCACCCGGACCCGTGTTCTCCCAGCCCAGGACCACAGCTCGAGCACACGAACCCTGGTTTGCGACCGGCGGTCGGTCGCGGTGACCCGCGTTGGCACCGGTTCACCCGGGTTGGCATCCGCTGGAGAGCACACACCGCGCACATCATCGAAGATCATGTGGGGCTGCCGCTCCTCCCGGATCGGCGCCGCCTCCCACGGGGATTTCGGCCAGGTCGCGATCAGCCACGCGGTGGCTTGTCGTCGTGTCGCAGGTTAGGTTCGTCCGGTCGAGGAAGACGACGTCGACCTCCCGCACGCCGCCCAACCCATCCAGATCCGTCGCCGCAGACGCCGCCTCGACCAGCCGAACGCTTCACAACTGAGACCGTCTACGCCATCACCAACCTGCTCGTGCACCAGGCGCAACCGGCATCACGCCCGCGACAGCACCCGCCCCGGGCACTACTCGGCATCACCTGCCGACTTTGCTTGGGCCCTGCCGCCGGGCCGAGCACACGAAACCCGGTTTGCGACCGACAGTGAGCCTTTTCGGGTAAGGCTCTGATCACCGAAAGTGGTGTCCAAGATGCCCGAGGCGCACGGGAATCGCCCTGGTGAGCGAGGATAGACCAGTGAAGGCGCGGAACGCCGGTACGAAGTGTTCCTCTCACAGACCACTCACCCCGGAGTTCCGCGCCGACCATGAGTATCACCTATACCGCCACGCTGCCCGTACGCGACGAGACCGTGCTGTACTTCTCCGGCCTGCTGCATGCCGAACGACTCCGGCGCGGCACTCGCCAGGGGCGGCGGGCGTTGACCTGTTTCCGGCAGGCCGTGCTGGTCCTGCGTTGGCTGCTCGACGGCACCCGGATGAGCCAGCTGGCCCGTGACAACACGATCAGCCTGACCACCGGCTACGACAACCTGCACGAGGCCATCGCGGTCCTGGCCGCCCAGGCTCCCGGCCTGCACGGCGCACTGCTGGCCGCGAAGGCCGCCGGCTACGACTACGTCCTACTCGACGGAACCCTCATCGAGACCGACCGGATCGCCACCCCGGGACCCACCCCCGGCGTGGACCTGTGGTGGTCAAAGAAGCACAAGAACCACGGCGGCAACATCCAGGTCCTGACCGCCCCGGACGGCTGGCCGCTGTGGACCTCCCCGGTACGCCCCGGCCGGGAACACGACACCAGCTACCTACGTACTCACCCCGCCCTGCTGGCTACCCTCGCCGAGATCCGCGAGAACCTGCGGACCCTGGCCGACCTCGGCTACGAAGGCGAAGCCGACACCATCGCCGTCGCGTTCAAAACACCCAAGAACGGCCAGCTCACCGACCTGCAGCAGACGTTCAACCGAGCCCACAACCCAGGGTCATTGCGTTGTCGGGACTGTAAAAAGAACGGTGTAACTCCTGATCAAGGAGACGCACCTGATGACCATGACGACTGACGCCGTGGATACTGCCGCGGTGGCGAAGAAGCAGCAGCAGCCTGGCCTGCCGGCCGGGGCG
>NZ_WBKR01000207.1 GCF_008868155.1 Micromonospora sp. ALFpr18c | reverse complement strand
GGTGGCGGCGGGAGCGCTGGCACGTACGATGGGCGGGTGACTGATCTCCGGACTGGCAAGCGCGTGCTCCTGGCCAAGCCTCGCGGCTACTGCGCGGGTGTCGACCGCGCGGTGCAGACCGTCGAGGAGGCGCTGAAGCTTTACGGCGCCCCGATCTACGTCCGCAAGCAGATCGTGCACAACAAGCACGTCGTGCAGACCCTGGAGGCCCAGGGCGCGATCTTCGTGGAGGAGAACGAAGAGGTGCCGGAGGGCGCCACCGTCATCTTCTCCGCGCACGGCGTGGCACCGGAGGTCTACGAGCAGGCGAAGGCGCGCTCGCTCAAGGCCATCGACGCGACCTGCCCCCTGGTCACGAAGGTGCACCAGGAGGCCAAGCGGTTCGCCGCCGAGGACTACGACATCCTGCTGATCGGCCACGAGGGGCACGAGGAGGTCATCGGCACCGCCGGTGAGGCCCCCGCGCACATCCAGCTGGTGGACGGCCCGGACGGCGCTGACACGATCACCGTACGCGACCCGGAGAAGGTCGTCTGGCTCTCCCAGACCACCCTGTCCGTGGACGAGACGCTGGAGACGGTGGCCCGGCTCAAGCAGCGGCTGCCGCTGCTACAGTCCCCACCCAGCGACGACATCTGCTACGCCACCTCCAACCGTCAGCACGTGGTCAAGGAGATCGCCGCCGACTGCGACGTGGTGCTCGTCGTCGGCTCGACGAACTCCTCCAACTCGGTCCGCCTGGTCGAGGTCGCCCTGGACGCCGGCGCCCGCGCCGGTCACCTGATCGACTTCGCCCACGAGATCGACGACGCCTGGCTGGAGGGGGCCACCACGGTCGGCCTGACCTCCGGCGCGAGCGTCCCCGAGGGCCTGGTCCAGGAGGTGCTGGCCCACCTCGCCGCGCGGGGCTTCGGTGACGTCGAGGAGATCACCACCGCCAACGAGCGGCTCACCTTCTCCCTGCCGCAGGAACTCAAGCGGGACATGAAGGCCGCCGCCGCGGCGCGTGGCTGAGTGTCGTCGGGAACGGCCCGGCGGCGCGGTACGTCGGATCCGGGTATGAGGACCCTTCGGCTCGCCGTACCCGCCCTGGTGCTGTGCCTGGCGCTGAGCGCCTGTGGCGACACGGGTGGCCCCGCCACCCCCGACCCGAGCGGAACGTCGCCGGTGCCCAGCCAGCCCAGCGCCGATCCGACCGTCCCGCCCTCGACGCCGCCCGCCGGGTCCAGCTCACCGTCGGCCGGCGCCGCCACCTCGATCTCCGGCACGGTCACCGCCGGAGTCGAGCCGAACTGTCTGCTGCTCGACGGCTACCTGCTGCTGGGTGGTCCACGGGACGTGCTGCGCGCCGGCGCGGAGGTCACCGTAACCGGTCGGGCCGAGCCGGGGCTGATGACCACCTGCCAGCAGGGCACCCCGTTCCAGGTGGAGACGGCCCGACCGTCCTGATCTCAGGGATGGGTCGGTGCCGACACCCCGTCGTCGGCCGGGTCGACCAACTCGGGTGCCTGCGGCTGCCGCGGCGTCAACTCGACCTGCGCCGGCGTGGCCAACTCATCGTCCGAGACGCCCAACTCGGCGAGCTTGCGGGCGCTGACCAGCACCCGGGCCTCCAGCGAACCGACCGCCCGGTTGTACGCGGTCACCGCCCCGGCCAGCGACGACCCGAGCTTGCCCACGTGGTCGCCGAGCGTGGACAGCCGCCCGTACAACTCGCGGGCGAGGGTGTGCACGGCGAGCGCGTTGCGGGCCAGCGCCTCCTGCCGCCAGGAGTAGGCCACCGTCCGCAGCAGGGCGACCAGGGTGGCCGGTGTGGCCAGCACCACGTTGCGGCTGAAGGCGTGCTCCAGCAGCGACGGATCACGCTGCAGGGCGACGTCGAGGAACGGGTCGGCGGGGACGAACAGCACCACGAACTCCGGTGAGTTGTCGAACGCCGACCAGTACGACTTGGCGGCCAGGGCGTCGACGTGCCCGCGCAGGTGTCGGGCGTGCGCGTCGAGATGGGTGTCCCGGCCGCGCTCGTCGCGAGCCTCCATCGCGGTGAGGTACGCGTCGAACGGCGCCTTGGCGTCCACCACCACCGACCGACCGCCGTGCAGCCGGACCACCAGATCCGGACGGACGACCTGCTGATCGGTGGCGGCGGTCACCTGCTCGGAGAAGTCGCAGTGCTCCAGCATGCCGGCCGCCTCGACGATCCGGCGCAGCTGGTGCTCGCCCCACCGGCCCCGCACCTGTGGTGCGCGCAGCGCCGCCACCAACTGCTTGGTCTCGGTGCGCAGCTCACCCGAGACCGCGCTCATCGAACGCACCTGCTCGCGCAGCTCGGCGTACGCGTCGACCCGGTCGTGCTCCAGCTCGGCCACCCGCTGCTCGTAGCGGCGCAGGGTGTCGTGCAGCGGCGCGACCGCGCGGGCCACCGCCTCCTGGGACTGGGCGGTCGCCTCGTAGCTCAACGCCCGCATGGACTGCTCCAGCCGCCCCTCGCCGTCCCGGGTCGCGGCCAGGGTCGCGTCGAGACGGGCGATGTCGGCCGCCGAACGGGACCGGGCCGCGAGCCAACCCAGCGCCCCACCGACGCCGAGGCACACGATCACCAGGAGCAGCGTCGAGACGTCCATCACCGGAGCTTGCCAGACGGGTACGACGTGACACCCGGGGGTACGTTCGTTGCCATGGAACTTGTGCTGTGCCTCGCGGTCGTGCTGGTCGGCGCGCTGGGTGCCGGGGCGCTCATCCGCGCTCAGGCCACCGCCCGTCGGCGCACCGAGCTGGGGGACGCCCGCGCGGAGGCGCAACGCTGGTACGAGCGCCTCGGCGGTCAGTTGATCAACCTGCACGGCGACGAGCCGGCGGTCCGGCAGGCGCTGGCCGACGCCGGCGAGCGGTACAACGCGGCCGGCTCGCAGCTGGAGCAGGCGACCACGCCGCACCAGTACGCGCTCGCTCGGGAAACCGCGCTGGAGGGTCTGGCGTACATCCGGGCGGCGCGTACCGCACTGGGCATCGACCCCGGTCCCGAGGTGCCGGCGCTGGCCGCCGCGCGGGGCGTCGGGCAGCTCACCAAGGACCGTGAGGTCGACGTGCAGGGGCAGACCTTCCGGGCCGGCCCCCTGCCGGGCCGGGAGACGCCCTACTACTACCCCGGTGGGCGTTACCAGGGTCGGCCGGTGCCGGCCGGCTGGTACTCGACGCCGTGGTGGAAGACGGCGTTGGGCGCCGGCGCGGGCGTGCTCGGCGGCATGTTGATCGCCGACGCGCTGTTCTCGCCGGCCTTCGCCGACCCGGGGTACGGCTACGACGAGGGCTACCAGGAGGGCTTCGGTGACGGCGCCGACTACGCCGGTGACCAGGGCGGCGACGCCGGTGACCAGGGCGGCGACGTCGGCGACCAGGGCGGCGACTTCGGCGGCGGCGACCAGGGTGGGGACTTCGGCGGCGGCGACTACGCCGGTGGGGACTTCGGCGGCGGCGGCGACTTCGGTGGTGGGGATTTCGGCGGCGGCGACTTCTGACCGTCGATCGCAGACCTACGACAACGGGCCCCGGTCACCGCGACCGGGGCCCGTTCTCGTACCTGTTGATCAGCCGGTGTTGCGCATTCCGGCGGCGATGCCGTTGACCGTGGTGAGCAGCGCCCGCTCCAGGGCGGTGCCGTCGCTCGGCGCGCGACGGCCACCCGGTGCGGTGGCCACCGCCCGTCCGGCGGCACCCGAGTCCCGGTACTGCTGCAGCAGCGCCACCTGAAGGTGGTGCAGCGGCTCCAGGTAGGTGTCGCGGACGGCCAGGGTGCGCTGGAGCACCGGCGAGTTCTCCAGCAGGGCGGGTGAGGCGGTCACCGCCAGCACCTCCCGCTTGGTCAGCTCGTACTCCCGCTCGATCTGCTCGAAGATCGGGTGCAGCTTCTTCGGCACCAGCGTCTCGACGTAGCGGCGGGCGATGCTCAGGTCGGTCTTGGTCAGCATCATCTCGACGTTCGACAGGAACGTGCGGAAGAAGTGCCAGTTGCGGTGCATCTCGGCGAGCACGTCGGCCAGCCCGGCCTCGCGGGCGGCGGCCAACCCGGAGCCGACACCGAACCAGCCGGGCACGATCTGCCGGGTCTGCGTCCAGCCGAACACCCACGGGATGGCCCGCAGGCCGGACAGCCCCGCGCCGGTGTTCGGGCGCTTCGCCGGCCGGGAGCCGATGTTCAGCGCGCCGAGCAGCTCGGTGGGCGTGGACGCCCAGAAGTACGCCGGCAGGTCCGGGTCCTCGACCAGCGACCGGTACGACCGGAACGCCGACTCGGAGACCACGTCCATCGTCGCGTCCCAGCGTTCCAGCATCTCGGCCGGCTGCCGGGGTGCGGTGTGCAGCAGCGTCGCCTGAAGCACCGCGGCGAGGGTGAGTTCCAGATTTTCCCGGGCCAGCGAGGGCAGCGTGTACTTGTCGGAGATCACCTCGCCCTGCTCGGTCACCTTGATCGCGCCGTCGAGCGTGCCGTACGGCTGGGCGAGGATCGCCTCGTGCGTCGGCCCGCCGCCGCGACCCACGGTGCCGCCGCGGCCGTGGAACAGCCGCAGGCGCACGCCGTGCCGGGCGGCCACGTCCCGCAGTGCGCGCTGTGCCCGGTGGATCGACCACTGGCTGGTGGTGATCCCGGCCTCCTTGTTGGAGTCCGAGTAGCCGAGCATGACCTCCTGCACGTCGCCGCGGGCCGCCACGATCGCCCGGTACGCGGGCAGCGACAGCAGTTCGTCGAGGAGTTCACCGCCGGCGTTCAGCTCGGCCGGGGTCTCCAGCAGCGGCACGAAGCCCACCCGGGCCCGTCCGCTGTGCACGTCCACCAGGCCGGCCTCCCGGGCCAGCACCACGGCGGCCAGCACGTCGTCCACGCCCAGGGTCATCGAGATGATGTACGACTCGACGACCTCGTCGCCGAACCGGTCCTGTGCCTCACGGATCGTGCTGAACACGTCGAACGTCTTGCGCGTCGCCTCGGTCAGCGGAGTGTCCAGGGTGGACAGGGGGCGGCGACCGGTCAGCTCGTCGGCGAGCAGCTTGGTGCGTTCCAGCCGGGTCAGCGCCGGGTAGTCGGAGACCTCGCCGACGGCCTCGTACAGCTGGGCGAGCACCGCGTGGTGCGCCTCGGCGTGTTCCCGGACGTCCATCGTGGCGAGGTGCAGGCCGAACGCGGAGACCGTACGGATGGTGGAGGCCAGCCGGCCGACGGCGGTGAGCTGCCCGGAGTTGCGGGCCAGCGAGGCGCGCAGCAGGTCCAGGTCGGCGATCAGCTCGGCGGACCCCCGGTAGTCCCGGCCGGGCACGTGCGCGGTGCCCTGGCGCAGCCGCTGGCGGGTGTTGGCGAGCTTCGCCTTCACGCAGCGCGCCTTGAGCCGGTACGGCTCCTCGGCGTTGACCCGGCGGAACCGGGACGCCACCTCGGGCAGCGCGTCGAGGTCGGCGGCGAGGCTGGCGGACAGGTCGAGGGACACCCCGCGCAGCCGACGGGAGACGGACACCTCGTTGATGAGGTGGTCCATCGCCTTCTCGGTGGCCGCGATGCCGTGCTCGTGCTGGATGGTCAGCACCTCGCGGGTGACCGCCGGGGTGACGAACGGGTTGCCGTCGCGGTCGCCGCCGATCCAGGTGCCGAAACTCAGCGGACGGGCCGTCGGCGAGGTCTCCACGCCGAGCGTGCGCAGCGTGTCGGCCAGGTCGTCGAGCACCTGCGGTGCGGCCTCGGCGTACAGGTCGCGCAGGTAGTAGATGGCGTTGCGGGCCTCGTCGGTCGGGTCCGGTCGGTCCAGCCGCAGTTCGTCGGTCTGCCACATCAGGTCGAGCAGTTCGGCCAGCCGACGGTTGGCCGGGCCCTCGTCGCTGGCGCCGTAGAGGATCGCGTTGGCGGTCTCGGTGTCCAACTCGTCGGCGATGGCCCGCAGCTTGGAGAGGATCGAACGGCGGGCCGCCTCGGTGGGGTGCGCGGTGAAGACCGGCCGGACGGCCAGCCGTCGGGCCGCGTTGGCGATCTCCTCGGCCGGCACCCCGCGCTCGGCGATCATCTTGGCCGCCTGGTCCAGCCAGCCGCCCTGCACCGCGCGGCGGCGGCGCAGATCCCGGGCGCGGTGCACCTGCTCGGTGATGTTGGCCAGGTGGAAGTAGGTGGAGAAGGCCCGCGCGAGCTTGGTGCCGGTGGTCACGTCGAGCCCGCCGAGCCGCTGGGCGGCCGCCGGGGGATCGGTGCGGACCTGGGCGCGGATCTCCTCGACGAGGTCGAGCAGCGGGCGGCCCTCCTGGCGGGCCAGGGTCTGCCCGAGCAGGGTGCCGAGCCTGCGGATGTCGGCGCGCAGCGCGGCGTCCGGGCCGTCGTGGTCGTGCTGGTCGGTCACGATGCGCTCCTTACGTTGGTACGAAGGACAGCGCTGTCCGACTCCCTGGATGGTATCCGCGCGGACCCGGATGGCAGCAGGGGCCCCGGGAGATCTCCTGCCCCAAGAGGGGTGATTCCGACGTGATCTCAACCACCGTCCGGGGTCGGGCCGGGGCGTGCGGCGTCGGCCCGGCGACCCCGGACCAGGCTGGCGGTGAGCAGCCCGAGCCCGCCGAGCACCGCCCAGAGCGCGAGCGCCAGCGCCGGCCAGCCGGCCGAACGCCAGTCGAAGTACACCGCGGCCTTGGTCAGGTCGTTGGCGAGCCCGGGGATGTTCCACCGGTGCATGTCGCGCAGCGGCGTGGGCAGGAACTCCGGCGCGTAGATGCCACCGGAGCCCGGGTTGCCGAGCACCACGAGGAGCAGGATGACCAGCGCGGTGCCGGCGACGCCGAGCCACCCCTGGATGGCGCTGGCGAACATCGCGGCGGCGAAGACGGCCAGCGCGCCGATGGCGGCGATGGTCGGCACGTCGTGGTGCCAGATGTCCAGGCCCGGTCCGACCACGAGCGCGCCGGCGACGCCGAGCAGCACGCTGTAGACCGCGAGCGCGGCGATCCGCAGCCCGGCCCGCCGTGCCGTCCGTGGCGTGGTGCCGGCGGAGATGCCGAGCACGGTCGAGGCGAGGTAGCCGCCGAGCACGTACCCGACGTTCAGGTAGAAGGGCACCACCCCGCGCGGGTCGGTCGAGGGGACCGGCACCTCGTCGACGACCTGCAGTCCGGGGCCGCCCCGGGACGCCGCGGTGGCCAGCACCTCCCGGATCGCGCTGGTGGCGGAGGGGCCGGACGCGCTGGCGACGGTGAGGAGCAGGCCGTCGTCCCGGCTGCTGAGCACCGCGTACACCGCGCGGCTGAGCAGCCCGTGCTCGGCGGCGCCCTGATCGTCGTACTCGATGGCTTTGATCTTGTTGGTCTGCCCGCGCACGGCGGCGAGCGTCGCCTCGGCGCGTTGGTCGCCGCGGGCGACGCCGACCGGCAGGTCCCGGGGTGTGGGCTGGTGCAGTGCTCCGACATAGGCCGCGATGAACGCGGCGGCCAGCGCGAGGGTGCCGAGGAGCAGCCCGATGCTGCGGGGCGCCCAGTCGCGCGCCCTACCCTGGGATGCTTTGTCCACGTTGTTAGCCTATGGTCCGTTTCCTGATTAGCAGGGCGGAAACCGCTTGGCCGGACGGTTAGCGTCTGATCATGGTGTCGCCGAGTTACCCCCCGAAACCGCGACCGGGAGACCGGGTCGCGGTCGTCTCACCGTCCGCCGGCCTGCCGGCGATCTTCCCCCACGTGTACGACCTTGGGCTGCGCCGGCTGCGCGAGGAGTTCGGCCTGGAGCCGGTGGAGTATCCGACCACCCGGGTCATGGGGGCCGACCCGCGCGACCGGGCCCGCGACCTCACCGCCGCCTTCGCCGACCCGAGCATCACCGCCGTGCTCGCCACGGTCGGCGGGGACGACCTGATCACCGTCACCCCGCACCTCGACGACGACGTGCTGCGTGCCAACCCGAAGCCCTACTTCGGCTACTCCGACAACACCAACGTGCTCAACCACCTGTACCGGCTCGGAATCGTGGCGTACCACGGCGGATCCGTGCTGGTGCACCTCGGCCGACCCGGCGCGCCGCACCCGTTGACGTTCGACTCGCTGCGCGCCGCGCTATTCACCACCGACTGGTACGACCTGAAACCCGCGCCCGAGTGGGGTGACCGGCCGAACTCGTGGACCGAGCCGGAGGCGCTGGCGTACGAGCCGGAGATGCTGCCCGGCGAGGGATGGCGCTGGCAGGGGCCGGCGCGGACGGTGCGGGGGCGCACCTGGGGTGGCTGCCTGGAGATCCTGCACTGGCTGATGGCCACCGACCGGGTCCCGGGTATCGACGAGCTGACCGGGTCCGTGCTGGTCTTCGAGACCTCGCAGGAGATGCCCGACGCGAAGGAGGTGTTCCGGATCGTCCGCAACATGGGGGAGCGGGGACTGCTCGCCGCCTTCCCCGCGGTCGTCGTCGGCCGACCCAAGGCGTGGGACTTCGCCACGCCGCTGTCCGTACCTGAACGGCTGGCGTGGGGTGAGGCCCAGCGGGAGGCCATCACCCGGGCGCTCGCCCCGTACAACCCGGACGCGGTAACCGTGTTCGACGTCGACCTCGGCCACACCGACCCGCAACTGATCATCCCGTACGGCGGCGAGATCCTGGTCGACGCCGTCGAGCGCCGCATCGCCGTGCGCTACTGATGAGCAACTCGCGGGCGTACCCGATTCTGCGGACGACGGACGTCGACCGCGCACTGCACGCCGTCGGGCACCTGCTGAGCGTGGCCTACCTGCGCGACACCGAGGTGCAGCTCTGTGCGCGTACCGGGCGGCAGTCGGGTCTGCCCCGCTACCTCGACGCGTACGGCCACTGGCTGGGTGCGGACGGGCAGGATCGGATGTGGGCGCATGAGGCCCCGGAGGGCGAGACCGGTCCGCAGGACCCCGCCGACCCGCTGGTCGACGTCGAGGTGATGGTGCACGGCCTCGGCCTGCTGGAGGGGCGACTGGCGGAGACCGTCAGGTCCGACCCGGCGCGGTTGGAGTGGTGGCACCATGGCTGGCCGGCGGTGCCCAGCCGGGACCTGGCCGGACAGTTCAAGCACGCGTACGTTCAGGTGGTGCTCAACGCCGCGGACATCTGGGCCACCGAGCCCGCCGACGAGCACACCGTCTTCGTGCACGTCGGCCCCGGGGAGTCCGAGGTGACCCGTGCCGACTGGCTGGCCGGGGTCGCCGGCCTGACCCTGCTCGGCCCCGGTGTGCTCGGGTTCTGAGGCGTTGTGGGTGCTCTTGGCCTCGGGCTTCGGCTTCGGGCTTCGGGTCTCGGGCTTCGGGTCTCGGGCTTCGGGTCTCGGGCCTCGGGCCTCGGGCCGGCCGGTGGTCGGTGGTCGGCGGCCCGTGGTCGTGGCGGCGGCCCGTGGCCGCGGCTGTGGCTTCAGGCGTCGAGGGTGGCGAACGCGCGGACCGGGAAGGTGCCCATGCCGGCGATCCGGGGTGGAGCCGCGGTGAACCGGAATCCCTCCGGAGGTAACGCGGCGAGGCCGGTCAGGTGCTCCACGATCGGGATGCCGGCGGCGAGCAGCGTGCTATGCGCGGGGCGCTCACCACCGGCGGCCGGGCTCATGTCGTCGATGTTGATCGAGTCGATCCCGACCAGGGCGGCACCCGCGTCGGCCAGTGCCTGAGCGGCGTCCCCGGTCAGGTACGGCGCTTCCGGTGCGCCGTACCGCTCGGTGCCGAAGTGCGCATCCCACCCGGTGTGCAGCAGCACCGCACGCCCCGCAACCTCGTACGGGGCCAGCATCAGCCGATCCACCGCCCGTACGCCGGCCGGCACCCGGACCACCACGCCGGGCAGGTCGGCGAGGCGGTCCAGCGGGACACCGGTCAGATCGGGCCCGTCCGCCCAGCGGTGTGCCGGCGCGTCGAGATACGTACCGGTGTTGGCGATCATGTCGATCCGGGCCACGTGGAACTCCACGCCCGGGGCGTACCGCTCCCGGGACGCCTCCCGGGTCAGCCAGTCGGTGATCCGGGGGGCCGGCCAGTCGGGCAGCGTGGTCATCCCGTCGCTGATCACCTGGCTCAGCTCGACGAGCCGACGGCCCGCGCGGGGCTCGGCGGCGACACCCCGGCCGCCCTTGTGCGGCTCCTCGATGATCGTCTTCGCGCTGATCCGGACGTCGGCGACCAGCAGAAGCCCGAGGTGCCGTACGAGGAGCGCGGCCAGATCCTGGTCGGTGATCTCCCGGCCCGGGATGTCCAACCGGAACCCCTCGGTGCGCAGCCCGCCACCGTTGGCGAAGCTCACCTCCGCGTCGAACTGCACCCGCCACTGATCACCCATCCCCAGACCCGACCATGCCCACAGGCACCTGGTCAAGATCGCGCCTGCCCGCCGGGCTGGGCTCCGCGCCGGCTCGCCGGGCTGGGCTCCGCGTCTGCTCGCCGGCTGGGCTCCGCGTCTGCTCGCCGGGCTGGGCTCCGCGTGGCCTGCGCGGCTGGGCTCCGCGTGGCCCGTCCGCCGCGAGATCCACACAACTTCAGGGAAACTGCTGCCCAAAGCGCGCCTGCGCAGCAGTTTCCCTGAAACTGAGTGGATCTCGCGGCGGTAGAGGCGGGGGAGTCAGTCGAACAGGCGGGGGCACCGCCCAGGATGCAGGGCTGTTCGTCATAGCACCGTCTCGCCGATCATGGAGTTGTGGTGGGCAACAAAACACTCACAAGGCTCCAAACCAGGCACCACAACTCCATGATCGACAGGGCTGGACGCCGCCTGCTCCGCGATCTTGCACTTTCTGTCCCGGCTTAAGGGGCATACCGCACATGTCGACGATCGAAACTGCAGATCGGCGCGACCGGCGCGCTTGAGGCACGCTGGTCTGCCGGGAGTGTCATGGCCAGCACGGGCGGGTTGCGGCCACGTCCGTGACGGCGGTGACATCCCGGCGCGGCGCGGCGCGGCGCGGCGCGGCCCGGCCCGGCCCGGCCCGGCCCGGCCCGGCGCGGCGCGGGGCGTGCGGCATGGGGCGTGCGGATGC
>NZ_WBKR01000206.1 GCF_008868155.1 Micromonospora sp. ALFpr18c | reverse complement strand
TCATCAACCGGACACAACCCGTCGATAACGTCACGAATCCGCAGCCGAGAACCGAACGCCGCGACCAACGGCAACGACCCCAACGCCTTCTCCACCGACGGCAACCCGAACCGCGCACGCTGTCTCACAGCCCGGCACGCTGCCATCAGCCACCCTCACCACCAACCCGCCGCGCCGAAACCCGCCCACGATCACCCACGTGCGGAATGCAGGGCTAGCGCCTGGTCGGCCCGTCGGGTCGTCGACCGACTCGTGCCTGGTTGGCCCGCCGGTCCTTGACCGACTCGTGTCCGTCGTGTCCCTGCTGACCGGCTCGTGCCGGTCATCCCCCGTCCGGGCGGTGCATCCCCGTCCGGCCCGCAACGGACCCGTCCGGCGCTCACAATCCGACGTTTGCCGGCCCCCCGCCACGGGAAGCAAGCACCGTGACGGACATCTCGGACACCCTGGCCAGCATGCCCAGCCCGGTCGATCAGGAACCGACCGGCGTCGAGCTGGAACAGACCCTCTTCGAGGTCAAACGCGTGATCGTCGGGCAGGATCGGCTCGTCGAACGCCTGCTCACCGCACTGGTCGCCAATGGGCACTGCCTCCTGGAGGGGGTGCCCGGCGTGGCCAAGACGCTCGCCGCGCAGACCCTGGCCACCGTGGTCGGCGGCACCTTCGCCCGGATCCAGTTCACGCCGGACCTGGTGCCCTCGGACATCGTCGGCACCCGGATCTACCGGGCCTCGAAGGAGACCTTCGACATCGAGCTGGGCCCGATCATGGCCAACCTGGTACTGGCCGACGAGATCAACCGTGCCCCGGCCAAGGTCCAGTCGGCGTTGCTGGAGGCCATGGCCGAGCGGCAGGTCTCGATCGGCGGGCGCAGCTGGCCGGTCCCGGCGCCGTTCCTGGTGCTGGCCACCCAGAACCCGATCGAATCCGAGGGGGTCTACCAACTCCCCGAGGCGCAACGCGACCGGTTCCTCATGAAGGTGGTGGTCGACTACCCCAGTGACGCCGACGAGCTGGCGATCCTCTACCGGATGAGCACCGACCGGCCGACCCCGCGCCGAGTGCTCGACGCGCAACGGCTGCTCGACCTGCAGGCCCGAGCGGAACGGATCTTCGTCCACCACGCCCTGGCCGAGTACGTGGTCCGGCTCATCCTCGCCACGCGTGACCCGGGCCGGTTCGGACTGGCGGAGATCGCGCCGATGCTCGCGTACGGTGCCAGCCCGCGGGCCACCCTCGGCCTGGTCGCGGCCGCCCGGGCCCAGGCGCTGTTGCGCGGGCGGGAGTACGTGCTGCCCGAGGACATCCGCGAACTGGCCGTCGACGTGCTCGCCCACCGGCTGGTGCTCTCCTTCGACGCGGTGGCCGACGGAGTGTCGGCCGAGAGCGTGGTCCGGCGACTCGTCGAGGCGGTGCCACCGCCCCGGCTGGCGAACGGACACCCGCAGCAGACCCCCGACCTGGCGACGGCATGAGACGCGCGAGTGTCGGCGTGCCGGCCGACCCCGGACTGGTCGAGCTGGCACCGGATCAGCGGCTGCGTCGCCTGGAGTTGACCGTCACCCGCCGGCTGAACGGCCTCCTGCACGGCCAGTACCGCGGCCTGCTGCCCGGCCCGGGCAGCGAACCGGCCGGCAGCCGGGAGTACCGGCCCGGCGAGGACGAGGTTCGCCGGATGGACTGGGCGGTGACCGCCCGGACCGCGGTGCCGCACGTCCGGCAGGTCGACGCCGACCGGGAACTGACCACCTGGCTGCTGGTCGACGCCAGCGCCAGCATGGAGTTCGGCACCGCCGAGCTGGACAAGCGCGAACTGGCCGTGGCCGCGGTCGCGGCGATCGGTTTCCTGACGGCCGGTGTCGGCAACCGCCTCGGCGCGCAGGTGTTGAGCGCCGACGGGGTACGCCGATTTCCGGCGCGCAGCGGACGTACCCATCTGCTGGGCCTGCTGCGCGCGTTGCTGGCGGCCCCGCGTGCCACCGCGCCCGCCGACCGGTCGGGGCGCGGGCGGTCGGCGCAGCCGGAACTGGTGGACGGGCTCGACGCGCTGCACCGGACCGCCAACCGGCGGGGGCTGGTCGTGGTGGTCTCCGATTTCCTCGACGGTCTGCCCGACGACCCGGGCCAGCCGCCTCCGTGGGAGCGGACCCTGCGCCGGCTCGCCGTGCGGCACCAGGTGCTGGCGATCGAGGTGACCGACCCGCGCGAGTTGGAGCTGCCGGACGTCGGCATCATCACGCTGGTCGACCCGGAGACCGGCCGGCACCGCGAGGTGTGCACATCGGACCGTGGGCTGCGGGAACGGTACGCGGAGGCGGCCGTCGCCCAACGCGACCAGGTGCACCAGGCGCTGCGTCGCAGCGGGGCCGGCCACCTGGCGTTGCGCACCGACCGGGACTGGAGCGCGGACATCGTCCGGCACGTGCACGCCCAGCGCCGGATGGCCGCCGCGCCCGCCGGGGCGGCCCGGGGAGGTGCCGCGTGATCTGGCAGTCGCCGCTGCGTCTCTGGCTGCTCCTCGGGGTTCTCGCCCTGGTCGTCGCGTACCTGGTCGTGCAGCGGCGACGCGGCCGCTACGCGGTCCGCTTCACCAACCTGCGGCTGCTGGACCGGGTGGCGCCGCAGCGACCGGCCTGGCGCCGGCACGTCCCGGCCGGCCTGTTCCTGGCCATGCTGGCCCTTCTCGTGGTCGGCTTCGCCCGGCCCACCGCCGAGGTCCGGGTGCCCCGGGAACGTGCCACCGTGATGGTGGCCGTCGACGTGTCCACCTCCATGCTCGCCACCGACGTGGATCCGGACCGGCTGGCCGCGGCCAAGCAGGCGGCCCGCCGCTTCGTCGAGGGGCTGCCCGACGAGTTCAACGTGGGCCTTGTCGCGTTCGCCGGCAGCGCCGCGGTCCTGGTGCCCCCGGGGACCGACCGGGACGCCCTGGACGAGGGGATCGACCGGCTCGCCGAAGGGGTCACCGGGGTGCAGGGCACCGCGATCGGCGAGGCCATCAACACCTCGCTGGGCGCAGTGAAGGGGTTGGACAGCCAGGCGGCGAAGGAGCCGCCGCCGGCCCGGATCATCCTGCTCTCCGACGGGGCCAACACGTCCGGGATGGACCCGATGGAGGCGGCCGCGGACGCGGTCGCGGCGAAGGTGCCGGTGCACGCGATCTCCTTCGGCACCCCGTCCGGGTTCGTGGACCGGGGCGGGCGGCCGATCCAGGTGCCGGTTGACGGGCAGACCCTCAGGGCGGTCGCCGACGAGACCGGCGGGATGTTCCACGAGGCCAGCACCACCGACGAACTGCGCGCCGTCTACGACGACATCGGCAGCTCGGTCGGCTACCGCACCGAACGGCAGGACGTGTCGGCACGGTTCATCGGCCTCGGACTGGTGTTCGCGATGGGTGCCGCCGCCGGCTCGATGCGGTGGTTCTCCCGACTGCCCTGACCGCCGCGCTCAACCGACGTCGACCGTGAGGAGTACGCATGGCAGTGCAGACCGGACTGGGCGAACCGCGCGGTCCCTGGTTCATCTCGCCGGAACTCGACCCGGACGGGCGCGGGTGGTGGGACGCGCCCGGGGCCGGTCGGGATCCGGGCGGGCGGCGACCGCGCCGACTCCTCGCCGCGCTGGCGGTGGTGGCGCTGTCCGCCGTGTCGGGTGCCGTGGCCGGTGGCGTGGTGGCCGGCCGGGACGGCGGCGCTGGCCCGGCCGCCGCATCCGCGGCACCGGTGCCGGCGGAACTGGTCACCGCCGCCGAGCGGACCGTGCCCGGCGTGGTGTCGGTGCTCGCCGGTGGTGGGAACGGCGCCTCCGCCACGGGTTCCGGGTTCGCCGTGGACGACCAGCAACACCTCATCACCAACGACCACATCCTGGCCAAGGGCGGTGGCGGGCCGGTGACGGTGGAGCTGCCCGACGGCCGCCGGTTCGCCGCCCAGGTCGTCGGCCGGGAACCGCGCAGCGACCTGGCGGTGCTGAAGGTGCCACCGTCGGCCGGGCTCAGCCCGCTGCCGCTGGCCAAGCCGGGCGCCACCCGCGTCGGTGAGCCGGTGCTGGCGGTGGGTTCGCCGCTCGGCCTGTCCGGGACGGTCACCGCCGGCATCGTCAGCGCGTTGGACCGCGAGGTGCGGCTGGGCAACAACCGGCACAGCGCCGTGCAGACCGACGCGTCCATCAACCCCGGCAACTCGGGCGGCCCGCTGGTGAACGCGCGCGGTGAGGTGGTCGGGGTGAACACCGCGATCGCCACGATCGACGGCAACGGCTCGATCGGCATCGGTTTCGCCATTCCCATCGAGCAGGTGCAGCAGACCGCCGACACGATCATCGGCAAGGGCGGCTGAGCTGCCCGGACGCCCGATGGGGCGGGCGCGACTGTCGGATATCCGGCCCGGCGGTATCGGGCCATGGAAATATTACGCTCGGTGTGAATACTGGCGGAGGTGGAGAGTCCCCTTCTTGCGGTCCTCCTGCTGGTGGGCCTGGTCATCGGATGTGCGGTGGGGTCGGCGTACGCCCGGGCGCGACGCGGGTGGGCCGATTACCAGACGGTGAAGAAGACGGTGCCCACGGCACGCCGTGGCGCCTGGTTGCTGATCCGTGGCGTCGCCGTGAAGGCGGCGGTGATCGGGCTGCTGCTCTTCGGTGCTGTGGCGTACGCCGCGGTGGGCGCCGACGACGAGACCGCCGGCCCGGCACCCAGCCCGTCGACGACGCAGAGTGAGTCTGCGCACCGCTGACCTCCTGCGGGTCGTGGGGCGTTAGCCTCGGGGCGTGGACGACGGACTGCGGGTGACCGACCGGTGGGTCGTCCCCGCCGGCGAGCTGCGGGAGCGTTTCTCCCGCTCGTCCGGGCCGGGTGGGCAGGGTGTGAACACCGCCGACTCCCGGGTCGAGCTGAGCTACGACCTCGCCAACTCTCCGGCCGTGCCGGAGTCGGTCCGGTCACGGGCGCTGGCCCGACTGGCGAACCGTCTGGTGGACGGTGTGTTGACGATCGCTGCCAGCGAGCACCGGGCGCAGCTGGCCAACCGGGAGGCGGCCCGGGAGCGGATGGCCGCGCTGTTGCGGGAGGCCGCCGCGCCGCCACCGCCGCCTCGTCGGGCCACCCGCCCGTCGCGGGGCGCGAAGGAGCGCCGGCTGGCCGAGAAGAAGCGCCAGTCCCAGCGCAAGCGCGACCGTCGCGTCGACGGCGAGTAGCTCAATCCGTGCTCGGGCGGGGAGATCGCCATCTCACCGATGACAGAATCTGGAATCTGTCAGCCGAAGGATGTACGGTGAGTGGGTCACCCCAGGTGAGAGGAAGACCCATGGACATCCGCACCCACGGCACGACCGGTCCCGCCGTCTCCGCGCTCGGGCTCGGCCTGATGGGCATGTCCGACCTCTACGGTGCCGCCGACGAGGCCGAGAGCATCGCCACCATCCACGCCGCCCTGGACGCCGGCATCACCCTGCTGGACACCGGCGACTTCTACGGCATGGGCCACAACGAGCTGCTGCTGCGCGACGCGCTCCGCGGCCGGGACCGGGACCGGGCCCTGATCAGCGTCAAGTTCGGCGCGCTGCGCGACGTCGACGGCGGGTGGAACGGCAACGACGTCCGACCCGTCGCGATCAAGAACTTCCTGGCGTACACCCTGCGTCGGCTCGGCACCGACCACGTCGACATCTACCGCCCCGCCCGCATCACCCCGGACGTCCCGGTGGAGGAGGTGGTGGGCACCCTGGCCGAGCTGGTCAAGGCCGGTCACGTCCGGCACATCGGCCTGTCCGAGGTGAACGCGGAGACGCTGCGCCGGGCACACGCGGTGCACCCGATCAGCGACCTCCAGATCGAATACTCGCTGATCTCCCGCGACCCGGAGGCCGAGATCCTGCCGACGGCCCGTGAGCTGGGCGTCGGGATCACCGCGTACGGGGTGCTCTCCCGCGGCCTGATCAGCGGCCACTGGACGCCCGGTCGGCAGACCGCGGGCACCGACTTCCGCAGCCACCTGCCCCGGTTCGCCGGCGCGAACCTGGACCGCAACCTCGCCCTGGTGGACGCGCTGCGCGCCATCGCCGAGGCGCGCGGCGTCACCGTGGCACAGATCGCCATCGCCTGGGTGCTCTCCCGCGGCGCGACCATCGTGCCGCTGATCGGCGCCCGCACCCGGGAGCGGCTCACCGAGGCGCTGGGCGCCTCGACGGTCACCCTGACCGAGGCGGACCTGGCCGCCATCGAGGCCGCCGTCCCCGTCGGTGCGGCTGCCGGCACCCGATACGACGAGGCGCACATGGCGCACCTGGACAGCGAGCGCGCATGACCACCCGGCCGGGGCACGACCACCGGCCGGGGGTCGTGCCACGGCCGTCCCGGCGGTCAGGGAGGCTGGGCTCATGAGCGACGCCACCGCGCTGACCGCCGACCGCATCCTCGACACCGCCGAGGAGGTGCTGCGCCGGTACGGGCCGGCCAAGGCCACCGTCCTGGACGTCGCCCGCGCGTTGGGCGTCAGCCACGGCAGCGTCTACCGGCACTTCGCCAGCAAGGCCGCGCTCCGCGAGGCGGTGGCCGAACGCTGGCTGGCCCGGGTCTCCACACCGCTGATCGAGGTGGCCACCAGCCCCGACGCCGCCCCGCAGCGGCTGCGTCGGTGGCTGGCCGAGCTGAGCGGCACCAAACGGAGGATGGCCCGGGAGGACCCGGAGCTGTTCGACAACTTCCACCAGCTCGCCACGCTCTCCGAGGGTGCGGTCGCGAACCACCTGGAGGTGCTCGCCGGTCAGCTCAGCATGATCGTCGCGGACGGGGTGGCGGCCGGTGACTTCGCCGTGCCCGACGCGGCGGTGGCCGGGCGGGCGCTGTTGCAGGCCACCGCTCGCTTCCACCATCCGTCGCACCGCAGCGAGTGGAGCGAACCCGGCCTCGACGACGATCTGGAGGCCGTGGTCGCGCTGCTCCTCGACGGGTTGCGGTCCCGCACCGCCTAGGCGCCGGCCACCCGTCGCAGCCCGGACCGGAGCCCGATCGCGACGGCTCTACGCCGGCAGGAGTCGTTCGCACTCCGCGATCAGGCGCGCTCGCAGGGGTTTGGCGCGTTCCGCGAAGGACCGCTGGGCCTGGACGTACTCGTGCCTGCCGTCGACGGTCTCCACCCGGACCGGCGGGTAGCCGAGGCCGGACAGGTCGTACGGGCTGGCCCGCATGTCCAGCGTGCGGATGTCCCGGGCCAGCTCGAAGCAGTCCGCGACCAGCTCGGACGGCACCAGCGGGGACATCTTGTACGCCCACTTGTAGAGATCCATGTTGGCGTGCAGACAGCCCGGCTGCTCGTGCGCGTGCTGCGTCTCCCGGGTCGGGGTGAGCAGGTTCAACGGCCGGGCCGGCGGAGTGAAGAACCGGTACGCGTCGAAGTGGCTGCACCGCACGCCCCGCTCCTCGACGATCGCGGCGGTCCGCTCCGGGGTCAGTCGCAGCGGCCACGCGTTGTGTCGCAGCTCCTCGCGGGTCTGCCGGTAGACCATCGCCCACTCGTGCATCCCGAAGCAGCCGAAGTGCGGCGTCCGCCCGGCGGTGGCCGACAGCAGGCCGCGGATCCAGGCGATCGACTCACCGCGCCGCGCGCGTACCCCATCGGTGTCGACGGTGACCCCGGCGGCGGTGGCGCGGTAGTCCCGGCCGAACTCGGCCGGATCGGCATCGTGCAGCTCGACCCCCGCGCCCGGATGCCACCGGCGCAGCTGGGCCGGGCGGTGCGAATAGTAGGTGAACAGGAAGTCGGCCACCGGATGCCGCTCACCCCGCCGACGGCGGGCCAGGTGTGGGGTCAGCCACACGTCGACCCGCTGCTCGTGGGCCCGGCGGCGGGCCTGCCAGGCCGCCACGTCGAGCACGGCGGGGGAGAGGGCGGCGGTCACGGACCCCAGGGTACGACCGCTGCCCACCCGCCGGTCAGGGCATGTCCACCCGCACGCCGGCGGAGAACACCCCGCTGCGCAGCTCCAGCTGCCGGGGCGGGTCGCGCCCGTCGACGGTGAAGACCAGCGGCAGCACCACCCTGCTGCCGGCGGCCACCGGATCGGCGAAGACGTCCCGACCCAGGTTCGCCGACCGGGTGGCCGACTCGTCGGTGCTCACCCAGCGCCCGCCCGGCAGGTAGGCCCGTTGCAGCTGGCCGTGCCAGGGCTGCTGGGCACCGGTGATGTTGCGCACCCCCACGGTGGCCTGACAACGCTGACCGGACGCGGGAGCCGCACCGCCGCCGTCGGCCGACCGGGCCGTGCCGGGCGCGCCGCAGGACATCCGGTACACGGTGAACTCGAACGCCGACTCCCGCAGCGGCACCCCCATCGGCCCGGAGACACCCGTGCCCCGCCACGCGCCGCTGGTCGGCTGCTTCTGGGTGTCGATCGCCGCGACCCGCCGGGTCGCCGTCCAGCCCGCCGTGCCGACCACACCGGCCAGCACCGCCACGGCCGCACCGACCAGCAACCAGACCGGCGGGGTACGCCGACGCCTCGGCGGGGTCGGGGTGGCCGGGCGCGGGTAGATCGTCCCGCGTCCGCCGTCAGATCCCGCACCACCGGCCAGGGCTGCGGCGGTCAGCCTGCGCCGCCCGCGGCGCCACCGCCACAACCCGACCGCGCCGGCGGCGATCAGCAGCAGGACGGCCAGCCCGGCGAGCAGCACCGGATACCGCCGCCACGCCGGCGCCTCGGAGACCTCGGCCGGGGCCGCGGCGCCGTGCCAGGTGGCGGTGGCGCAGTCGTACGGGCGGCTGCCGTCGCTGGTGAACGCGCAGGCCGGCGCGGTGAGTGGTTGGCCGGGCGCGGTCGCGGCGAGCGCGGTGCCCAACGTCGTGCTGCTGTGCGCGGGCAGCCGCAACCGCCAGGTCACCTCGTTGGCGGAGCCGCCCCCGGTGGGCCGACCGCCGGCCGTGATCGCGGTGGCCGAGGCGCCGGGCGGCAGCTCCTGGCGGACGGTCGTGTCGATGGGTGAGTTACCCACGTTGCGGACGTGGATCCGGTATCTCGGCGCCGGACTGCTCTCCGGGGCGACCGCCACCGTGACCGGCTGCGGGAGCCTCGCCGCCGGCGTGGGCGAGGGCGGTGCCACCGCCGGCGGCGCCGAGGGTGGGGTGGGTTCCGCGCTCGCCCGTGCGGCCACCGCCACCGGTGACGCAGCGCCGGGGACCGGTGGCGTGGCCGCTGCCGGTGGTCGTGGCGTGGCCGCCGCCGGTCGTGGCGTGGCCGCCGGTGGTCGTGGTGCGGCTGCCGCCTCCTCCGGTGCCGCCGATGGCAGCGCCGGCAGTGCGGCGAGGATGCCGAGGCAGTGCACGAACACTGCGAGGGCTCTGTGGTGTCGTGTCGATGCAGGCATACGAACGAACCTCCGGAGCCGACGCTAGGGGCGCGTCACCTCCGTGCGGGTACGAAGTGCGGAAGTCGGCCCCGGTCGCCACCGCCTCGGGTAGGGTGCGCGCCCTGACGGGTTGCGCACACCCGGCGGCCCGTCCTGGCCGCTGAGCGGGTCGGCGGGGCTAGATTGGCCGGGTGCGTATCGCTCGTTTCGCTCATGCCAAGGGAATGTCGTTCGGTGCCGTCGAAGGCGAGCCGGAGGCCGGGCCGCAGGGCCTGACCATCGCCGAGATCGAGGGCCACCCGTTCGGCAATCTCTCCTTCAGCGGGGCCCGCTGGGCCCTCTCCGACGTCCGGCTGCTCTCGCCGATCCTGCCCAGCAAGGTGGTCTGCGTCGGTCGCAACTACGCCGACCACGCCGCCGAGCTCGGCAACGAGGTGCCCAAGGAGCCGTTGCTCTTCCTCAAGCCGTCCACCTCGGTGATCGGCCCCCGGGACGCCATCCGGCTGCCGATCTTCTCCAAGCAGGTCGAGCACGAGGCGGAGTTGGCGGTCGTGATCGGCGCGCCCGGCGCGCGCCGCGCCGACCGGGCCGCCGCCGAACGCGCCATCTTCGGCTACACCTGCGCCAACGACGTCACCGCTCGGGATCTCCAACGGTCCGACGGGCAGTGGACCCGGGCCAAGGGCTTCGACTCGTTCTGCCCGATCGGCCCGTGGATCACCACCGGGCTGGACGTCTCCGATCTGGAGATCCGCTGTGAGGTGGGTCGCAACCCGGAGGAGATGGAGGTACGCCAGCTCGGCCGGACGAAGGACATGGTCTTCGACGTGCCGGGTCTGGTGTCGTACATCTCGCACGTGATGACGCTGCTGCCCGGCGACGTGGTGCTCACCGGCACGCCGGCGGGGGTTAGCCCACTTGTTGAGGGGGATACGGTCACCGTGCGGATCGAGGGCATCGGGGAGCTCAGCAACCCGGTGGTCCCCGTCGCCTGATCCGTCGGATGCCCCTGTTTCCGCAGCTCAAGGGCGGTTCGGGGGGATCGGATTTGGCCTGTCGGCACCGGGAGGGTAAAGTTCACTCCCGGCGCCGCAAGGGGCCAATGGGGTATGGGGTAATTGGCAGCCCGACTGATTCTGGTTCAGTTAGTCTAGGTTCGAGTCCTGGTACCCCAGCGCAGCTGGAATTCGCGAGAATTCCGGACGCTGGATTCTGACGGAGTTCGACTCCGCCCCTCCGGGGGCGGAGAGTGGTCTCTGGTAGAGTGCAGCTCCTCCGCCCGCAAGGATGGGGGAGCAGAAGTGGTTCTGGCCCCGTCGTCTAGCGGCCCAGGACGCCGCCCTCTCAAGGCGGTAGCGCCGGTTCGAATCCGGTCGGGGCTACATCGTGCACGGCCCGTCTCACCTGGTGAGGCGGGCTGTTTCGTGTCCGGGATCCGGCCCCCTGTGCGGCCCGCACCCCGTGCAAAGCACCCGACGATGGTGCCGCTAGACTACAGCGGCACCGCTCGTGAGGGCGGTGAACAGGAAGTTCTGGCCCCGTCGTCTAGCGGCCCAGGACGCCGCCCTCTCAAGGCGGTAGCGCCGGTTCGAATCCGGTCGGGGCTACAAACCAAAGGCTCACCTCGCTCCGCGAGGTGAGCCTTTCCCGTCCCATCCCCCGCCGACCCTCGGTGATCATGAGGTTAGCGGGCGCGACACTCCGTCGCTCGTCACGCTAACCCCATGATCACCGAGGGCCAGGGTGGGTCGGGGTCAGGGTGGGCAG
>NZ_WBKR01000205.1 GCF_008868155.1 Micromonospora sp. ALFpr18c | reverse complement strand
AGCGACCGGCCGACCGGAGCCGGCGAGGGGCAGGCCCGGTCAGGATCGGTACGAGGTGTGGTCGGGTCGGCGGGGCACCGACCCGACCACACCGCCCCGGTGCCTGATCGCGCCTGGTCGCACTCACCCGCGTCATGATCGCGCTCGATCCAGGAAACAGGCCCCTTCCAGCATGGACGAGGGCACTACATCCATGATCGAGCACGATCATCCAGGGGAGATCGCGGAGCAGGGGCGGACCGGGACCGCGCTCAGGAGGCGCTGCGGGCGTGGCCGGTCGGGTCGCGGGCCAGCAGGTCGGCCAGGCTCGTGCTGTCGACGACGGTGGCGATGGCCCCGTGCACCGCCAGCCAGACGTCGGTGAGCCCGGCGGCGACCCCGTGGTAGCCGGCCCGCTCGGCCGGCAGGCCGCGCACGGTGGTGAGCGAGCCGCCGACCGCGCGCAGCACGTCCCCGACCGTGATCTCCGCGGCTGGCCGGGTCAACGCGTACCCGCCCTCGGCGCCGCGGTGGCTGTGCAGCAGGCCGGCCCGGCGCAGGTCGAGCAGAATGCCCTGGAGGAAGCTCAGCGGGATGTCCTGCACCTCGGCCAGGCTGGCCGCCTTCACCAACTCGCCGGCACCGTCACTGGCGGCGGCGACGGCGAGCATGGCCCGGAGCGCGTAGTCGCTGCGCGCGGAGACGTACACGTCACTGACCAGCCTGGTCCAGTACGCCCCAGCGGCGCCGGATCGCCTTGTCCGCCGCGCCGAACGCGGCGTCGACGACCAGGCCGACGACCAGGATAACGATCATGGTGGAGAGCAGCCAGGGCGCGTCGGACAGCTCGCGGGAGTAGGTGAGCTGCGCGCCGAGCGAGGTCTGCGAGATGCCGACCACGATCAGCTCACCGGCCATCAGGCTGCGCCAGGAGAACGCCCAGCCCTGCTTGAGGCCGGCGACGATGGCCGGAAGGGCGGCCGGTGCGATGACGTACCGGTAGAGGTTGAGCCCTCGGGCGCCCAGGTTGCGCCCGGCGCGCTTCAGCAGTGGTGGCACGTAGTCCACACCGGAGATCACCCCGTTGGCGATGGACGGTGCCGCGCCGAGCACCACCACGAAGAAGATCGCCTTCTCGCTCAGCTCGAACAGCAGGATGGCCAGCGGGAACCAGGCGATCGACGGCATGGTCTGCAGCGCGGTGATCATCGAGCCGATGGCGGCCCGGAGCACCGTGGACCGGGCCACCGCGAGGCCCAGCAGCAGGCCGACCGCGACCGAGAAGACATAGCCGACGGCGGCGCGGCGCAGCGTGGTGAGCAGGCCCTCCCAGAGCTGCGGGCCCTGGGCCTGGGCCAGCAGCTCGCGGCCGACGACCAGCGGGCCCGGCAGCGAGTACGGCGGCTTCCAACCCGACCAGACCACCAGCTGCCAGGCCAGGATGGCGATGGCCAGCGCGGCGAGTTTGGGCCACGTGCCGGCCCAGATCCGGGCGCCCCGGGAGACCTCCTTGTCCCGGCCGGCGATCTCCAGCGCGTCGAGGCCGGAGATCTGCGCGTCGGTACGCGCCGAGCTGGTGAGGGTGTCACTGGCCATGGCGGCCCACCTCCGTACGGAGCCGTTCGGTGACCTCGGCGGCGATGGCGGCGACCTCGGGGGAGTCGATCCGTCGCGGGCGTGGGATGTCCACCTCGGTGGAGTAGATGATCCGGCCGGGTCGGCTGGAGAGCAGGATGATCCGGTCGGCCAGCCGGGCGGCCTCGCGGACGTTGTGCGTCACGAAGAGCACCGAGAGTTTGCGCTCGGACCAGATCCGTTCCAGCTCGTCGTGCAGGATGTCGCGGGTCATCGCGTCCAGCGCGCCGAACGGCTCGTCCATCAGCAGCACCGGGGTGTCCAGCGCCAGGGTGCGGGCGAGCGCGACCCGCTGCCGCATCCCGCCGGACAGCTCGTGCGGGCGTTTGCGGCCGAACTCGCCCAGGTGCACGGTGCGCAGCAATTCGGCGACCCGTTCCCGCCGCTCGGCCCGGGGCAGTCCGCGCAGCTTGAGCGGCACCTCGACGTTCGCCTCGACGGTCAGCCAGGGAAACAGCGCCGGCTCCTGGAACATCAGCCCGGGGTTGACGCCGCCGGCCAGGCCGATCTCTCCGCCGCTGGGCCGATCCAACCCGGCGACCAGGTTGAGCAGGGTGCTCTTGCCGCAGCCGGAGGCGCCGACCAGGCAGACGAACTCGCCCGGCGCGACGTCCAGGGACACGCCGTCCAGGGCCAGTACGGCGTTCGCCCCGCGTCCGTACACCTTGGTCACGCCGGAGAGCGCGACCGCGGTGGTCGCGCTCTGCGGCGTCGTCGTGGTCGACGTCATGGCTGGGTGACCTCGGGCTTGCCGGCGGCCTTGAGCGCGGTGTTGAGGTACGTGAGGTCGTACAGGCCCTTGAGGTCGACCGGCTCGGTCAGCCCCACCTCGACGGCGTGGTCGAGGCCGGCCTTGAGCGAGGCGGGGATCGGGTCGTTGGTGAACTCCAACGTCGGCCACGCCTGCTTGATCAGCTTCGGGTCCAACGGCTTACCGGTGATCTTGCCGATCGCGTCGGAGATCGCCTGCTGGGCCTCCTCGGGCTTGCTGTTGACGAACTCGTTCGCGGCCACCTGGCCGTCGACCAGCTTCTGCACCACGTCCGGGTGCGCCTTGAGGAACTTGGTGCTGACCAGCAGGTTGGTGATGACGAACTTCTTGTCCGGCCACAGGTCACGCTCGTCGACGAGCACCTTGCCGCCGGCGTTGACGAGGCGGGACACGAACGGCTCGGGCACCCACGCGCCGTCGATCGCGCCGCTGTTGAACGTCTCCACCGTCTGGGCGTTCTCCTGCGGCACGATCTTGACGTCGCCGCCGCCCTCCTTGGTGGTGGTGAGCCCCTGCTGCTTGAGCCAGTAGCGGATCGCCACGTCCTGGGTGTTGCCCAGCTGCGGGGTGGCGACCTTCTTGCCCTTCAGGTCCTGCGGGCCGTTGATGCCGGGCTTGACCACCAGCGCCACGCCACCGGACGCCGCGCCGGAGACGACCCGGACCGCCTCGCCCCTCGACTTGGAGAACGCGTTCACGGTCGGGTTCGGACCGATGTAGGTGGCGTCCAGCGCACCGGAGAAGACGGCCTCGATGGCGGCCGGGCCGGCGTTGAAGGTCTTCGGGTCCAGCTTGACGTCGGCGCCGAGCTTCTCGGCGAAGATGCCCTTCTCGACGCCGACGACCGCCGGCGCGTGGGTGATGTTGGGGAAGTAGCCGAGGCGCAGCGTCACCGGGCCGGAGCTGCCGCCCGCGCCCTCGCTGTCGTCGCCGCACGCGGCGGTGCTGCCCAGGATCGCCGCGCCGAGGGCGGCGAGAGTGGCCAGGGTGACCAAGCGGCGCAAGGGAAGCCGTCTCATCGTCCATCCAATCCGCAGTATTCCTACTTAGTTGGTAGGAAGAGTGGGCCAGGGCGTGGTCAGCGTCAAGAGGCATCCACATGCCGGGACGCGGGGTCTCAGATATGTCGGTATTTCCTACTAGCTTGCTAGGGTAATCCGGTGACTGGATCACGGACCTTCCACTGGTTCCTGCCCACCTCCGGCGACGGCGACCAGGTCGGCGCGGCCACCGTCACCGCGGGCGCCGTCCGCCACGACCGGGCCGCCACCGTGGCGTACCTGGCCGAGGTCGGCCGCGCCGCCGAGGCGGGCGGCTTCAGCGCCGTCCTGACCCCGGTCGGTGCCGGCTGCCCCGACCCGTGGATCGTCTGCGCGGCCGTCGCCCAGCACACCGAGCGGCTCGGCATGCTGGTCGCCGTCCGCGCCGGCTTCGCGCTGCCCACCCTGATCGCCCAGCAGGCCGAGGCGTTCCAGGCCGTCTCCGGCGGTCGGCTGTCGCTCAACATCGTCACCGGCGGCGACCCGGCCGAGCAGCGCGCGTACGGCGACTTTCTCGGCCACGACGACCGCTACGCACGCACCGGCGAGTTCATCGAGGTGCTCCGCCGCGCCTGGGCCGGCCGGCCGTTCGACCACTCCGGCGTGCACTACCGGGTGGAGGGCGGTGGCCTGGCCACCCCCCTGTCCGAGCCGCCGCCGGTCTACTTCGGCGGCGCGTCCCCCGCCGCCGAGGCGGTCGCGGCCCAGCAGGCCGACACGTACCTCATGTGGGGTGAGCCACCCACGGCCATCGCGGCCCGCGTCACCCGTGTCCGGGCGCTCGCCGCCGAGCACGGCCGCACCCTGCGCACGGGCCTCCGCCTGCACGTCATCGCCCGGCCCACCAGCGCCGAGGCGTGGGCGGAGGCCGACCGCCTGCTGGCCGGGATGAGCCCGGAACGGATCGCCGCCGCCCAGGCCAGGTTCCGCCGGATGGACTCCGTCGGGCAGGCCCGGATGGCCGCGCTGAACGCCGGCCGCACCGACGGGCTCACCGTCGCACCCAACCTCTGGGCCGGGGTCGGCCTGGTCCGCGAGGGCGCCGGCACCGCGCTCGTCGGCAGCTACGCCGAGGTCGCGGCCCGCATCGACGAGTACGCCGACCTCGGCGTCGACGAGTTCGTCCTCTCCGGCTGGCCGCACCGAGAGGAGGCCGAGCGGGTCGGCGCGGAGGTGCTGCCGCTGGTCACCAAACCGGTGGTGCCGGCTCCGCGGAGGACGCCGGTGGGGCGGGTGTCGACGCGCTAGGGTCAGTCCCGTGGCGGCGCGGAGATCCAGAATTCCAGCGACCAAGTACCCGGTCGAGCGGTTCACCCTCGACAACGGCCTGCGGGTGGTGCTCACCCCCGATCGCAGCGCCCCGGTGATCGGGGTGGCGGTGGTCTACGACGTCGGCATCCGCTCCGAACCGGAGGGACGCACCGGCTTCGCCCACCTCTTCGAGCACCTGATGTTCCAGGGCTCGGAAAATCTGGAGAAGCTGGCCCACTTCCGGCACGTGCAGGGCGCCGGCGGCACCTTCAACGGCTCCACCCACCTGGACTACACCGACTACTTCGAGACGCTGCCGAGCAACGCGCTGGAACGCGCGCTGTTCCTGGAGGCGGACCGGATGCGCGGCCCCCGACTGACCGAGGAGACCCTGCGCAACCAGGTCGACGTGGTCAAGGAGGAGATCCGGGTCAACGTGCTCAACCGGCCGTACGGCGGTTTCCCCTGGCTCACCCTGCCGCCGGTCATGTTCGACACCTTCCCCAACGCGCACGACGGCTACGGCTCGTTCGACGACCTGGAGTCGGCGACCGTCGCCGACGCCGCCGACTTCTTCCGCCGCTACTACGCCAGCGGCAACGCGGTCCTCGCCGTCAGCGGCGACATCGACGTGGCCGAGGCGACCGAGCTGGTCCACCGGCACTTCGGCGACGTGCCGGCCCGCCCCGCGCCGAAGCGACCCGACTTCACCGAGCCCGACCTGGCCGCCGAGCGGCGCACCACGTACACCGACCGGCTGGCGCCGCTGCCGGCGGTGGCCGGGGCCTGGCGGGTGCCCGACCCGGTCACCGACTTCGCCGGCTACCTGCCGTACGTGGTGCTGGCCGAGGTGCTCACCGACGGCGACGCGTCGCGGCTCGTCGAGCGGCTCGTCCAGCGCGACCGCTCGGTGACCAGCCTCGGCGGCTACCTCGGTTTCATGGGTGACCCGTTCGACGTGCGGGATCCCACCGCGCTGCTGCTGCAGGCGCACCTGCCGCCGGGCGGCGACGTGGACAAGGTGCTGCGCACCGTCGACGAGGAACTCGATCGGCTGGCCACCGACGGCCTGACCGACGGCGAACTGGCCCGCACCCAGGCCCGGATGGCGACCCACCTGCTGCGCGACACCGACGCGGTGCTCGGCCGGGCGCTGCGGATGGCCGTCCTGGAACAGCAACGCGGTGAGCCGGGGCTGCTCAACGACCTGCCGAGGCTGATCGGCGAGGTCACCGAGGAGCAGGTCCAGACCGCCGCCGCCACCCTTCGACCGGAGCGCCGCGCCACCATCGAGGTCATCGCCGGAGGTGCCCGATGAGCGTACGCACGCTGCCCCCGCTCGGCCCCACCCGCAAGCTCAAGGTGCCCCGGCAGGCCGAACGCACGCTCCGCAACGGTCTGACCGTGATCGCGGTACGCCGGCCCTCCGTACCCCTGGTCGAGCTGCGCCTCTGGATCCCGTTCGGCCGGGCGCACCTGGCCCGCGGGGCGATGCTCTCGCAGACCATGCTCTCCGGCACCGAGTCGATGACCAGCGTGCAGATCGCCGCCGAGCTGCAGAAGGTGGGCGGTGGGCTGGCCGCCGGTGTCGACCCGGACCGGCTGATGCTCTCCGGCGCCGGCCTGGTCACCGGCCTGGACCGGATGCTGGAGCTGCTGGCCGAGGTGTTGACCGGCGCCAGCTACCCGACCGACGAGGTGACCACCGAACGGGACCGGCTGGTCGACCGGATCGAGGTGGCGCAGAGCCAGCCGGCACACCTGGCCCGCGAGGCGCTGCTGAAGCGGATCTACGGCCGGCACCCGTACGCGACGCAGACCCCGGAGCCCGACCAGATCCGCGCGGTCCGGCCGGCGACGCTGCGCACCCTGCACGCCGAGCGGGTGCATCCGGCCGGTGCGCAGTTGGTGCTGGTCGGCGACGTGCAGCCGGAGAAGGCGCTGGACGCGGCCGAGCGGGCGCTCGGCGGGTGGTCCGGCGCCGGTCGCACCGCCGAACTGCCGCGGACACCCCCGCTGGAGCCGGGGCCGCTGCTGCTGGTCGACCGGCCCGGGTCGGTGCAGTCCTCGCTGCGTATCGCGCTGCCGGCCGTGTCCCGCACCGACCCCGACCACGCTCCGCTGCAACTGGCCAACCTGATCTTCGGCGGCTACTTCTCCTCCCGCTGGGTGGAGAACATCCGCGAGGACAAGGGCTACACGTACGGGCCGCACTCGGTGATCGAGCACTCGGTGGCCGGGTCGGTGCTGGTCGCCGCCGCCGAGGTGGCCACCGAGGTCACCGGTCCGGCGTTGCTCGAGACGACGTACGAGCTGGGCCGGTTGGCGTCGCTGCCGCCGAAGCCGGAGGAGTTGGAGCAGGCCCGCCAGTACGCCCTCGGCACCCTTCAGCTCGGCATGTCCACCCAGGCCGGGCTGGCCGCGTTGACCAGCGCGTACGCCGGCAACGGGCTACGTCTGGACTTCCTCGCCGAGTACGCGGCGAGGTTGGCCAAGGCGAGCATCGACGACGTCGCGGAGGTGGCGGCCCGCTACCTGGCGCCGGCCCGGGCCGCGGTCGTCGTGCTCGGCGACGCCGAACTGGTCACCCCGGGCCTGGCCGCGCTGACCACGATCCGTACCGAGTCCCTGCGGTGAGCGGCGAGACGGCGCCACCGTTGGCCCGGTCGACACTGGACCGGGCCGCGCACCGGCGGGGTGACTCGCAGTGGCTGACCGAGGCGTGGTTGCGCGCCCGGGTGCTGCTGCTCGACTCGACCGACGACGGGCGGACGCTGGCCCGTACCGACGTGTCGCCTCCGGCGCTGGTGCTGTTCGGCGCGGCGGACCTGCCGGCCGGGTCCGAGTCGATGGCGATGTTCCTCGGTGTCGAGCCGGACGGGGTGCCGGTCTTCGCGGTCGACGCGCCGCTGCCGGCGTTGTCGGGCACCCGGGCGGTCAACCTGCGCGAGGTCGGGCATCTGCTCGCCGACCGGGAGGCCGGCATCTTCACTACCGCGTTGGCGCTGGTCAACTGGCACACCCGGCACGGCTACTCGGCGAGCACCGGTGCGCCGACGGCGATGGACGAGGCCGGTTGGTCCCGGGTGGACCGAAACGGCGGCCGGATCTGGCCGCGCACCGACCCGGCGATGATCGTCCTGGTGCACGACGGGGTCGACGGGCCGGACGGGCGCTGCCTGCTCGGCAACAACGCCGGCTGGCCCGGCACCCCGGGTGGTCGGCGCTACTCGTGCCTGGCCGGCTACGTCGAGCCGGGGGAGTCGGCCGAGGCCGCCGTACTGCGCGAGGTCCGTGAGGAGGTGGGCATCGGAGTCGAGCGGATCGGGTACGTGGGCAGCCAGGCGTGGCCGTTCCCCGGCTCGCTGATGTTGGGTTTCCTGGCCACGGCCGACCCGTCGGATCCGGTGCGGGTCGATCCGTCGGAGATCGCGTACGCCCGGTGGTTCTCCCGGCAGGAGATCGGGGCGGCGCTGGCCGGGCGGACCGTGGACGTGGGCGACGGTGCCCGGCTGATCCTGCCGCCGCCGTCGTCGATCGCGTTGTTCCTCATCCACCGCTGGCTGGACGGTTGGGTGGACGGCGACCGCTGAGCACGGTCCCGGCCCGTGGCCGACGTTGCCGCGGCGGTCACGGGCCGGGAACACGGGCCGTCATGGTCGGAGGCAAGGAACACGGCGGGGGAGCCGATCCGACCACGACGGACGTCTGGTGGGTCAGGGGCCGGTGCGGCCCGGTTTGTGTCGGAACGCGGGTCGGGGCTCGGTGAGCGGCAGGACCTTGACCCGTTGCTTGCCGGCGCGTACGGCGCCGACCGTGGCGAGCGCCCGGGCCAGCAACAGCGCGGCGTCCCGGTCCTCGGCGTGCACGATCTGCCGGCGCGGCTCAGGCTGGGTCGGCTCGTCGCGAAGTCGGTGGCCGTCCGCCCAGGCGGCGGCGATGTCCCCGTCGGCGACGGCGCGGATGTCGGTGCGAACGATCAGGAACCGCATGAGGGTCTCCGGATGAACCGCGACGGATGAGCCAGTGTGGAAGTTCCACGTACTCGAGGTCATGCTACGCCGCGTACTCGTCCCAGCAACTGAAACGCGCCTATCGGTTTCCAGCCTCGTCCGATCAACCGATGGGCTGGTCAGCGGGGTTGGCGGCGCACACGACGACGGGGCCGCCGGCGATACGCCGACGGCCCCGTCCCGGTCACCGGATCAGTTCAGATCGAACTGGCCCCCCTTGGCACCGGTGATGAAGCCGAGCCAGCCCGCGCGGTTGAACAGCAGCACCGGGCCACCCCGGTCCTTGCTGTCGCGCAGCGCGACCGCCGAGGGACCGGTGCCCAGGGGGGCGACCTCGACGCAGTTGGAGGTCTGGCTGCGTGTGCTCGTACGCCACGGGGCGTCTACCAGCGACTGCGCGGAGACGGACGGCGTGTTGCGGATGTCGTTCATGGTTCTGCTCCTGATGTGCAGCGATCCGATGGGACGAGTGGTGCCGCACGCCCCGACGGATGGTCCCCCGTGGATCACCGGTCCGTCAGTCGCCCCGCAGCCCGGCGGCGTTGGGTCGGCGCCGTTGCCGGCCCGAACGCCACTGTGGATGGGGGCACCGCCTCGGTCAGCCGTCCCGTCGCCTCGATCAGCCAGGAGAGGGTGTCCGAGGCGTTCAGTGCCGCCGTGCATAGCCACTCGAACACCACTTTATAGCGATTTAGTGCAATAGCGTCGGACGACATGACGTCCGTGAAGCCCCCTTCGATAGCCAACGTCTCCGGATCGAGGGGATCGGCGAACCGATAGAGGGAGAACGCGGTCGGCGGAAGGTACCAATCTCCGATCTGCGTGTCGCGCAGGAGCACGTGCAGCGTCACGTTCGGTAGCAGAGCCAGCTCGCAAAGTTGGACCAACTGCTCGTGCAGCACCTCGGGCGGCCCGGCGCGGCGACCGAGGGCCGCCTCCTCCAGGACGGCGGTGTAGCGCGGCGCGTCGGTCTCCCGGGTCAGCAACGACTGGCGGGCCAACCGCGCCTGTACCTCGGTCTCGGGCTCGTCGCCGGGCTCCGGTTCGCCCGCGCCGGCACCCACCTGGCGGGCCGAGACGATCCGGACCTGGGCGTACCCGGGAGTCTGCAACAGCCCGGGGACCAGCACCGGGTTGTACTCGGAGATCTCCGCGCAGCCCGCCTCCAGTTCCGCCCAGCTGCGCTGTTGCAGCGTCATCACCGGGAAGTTCTTCAGCCAGGTCCGCATGTCGCCAGCCTCACCGGCGAACCCGAGCAACTCCTCGCGCTGCGCCGCGTCGGCGCCGTAGAGGTCGAGGAGGACCGCGACGTCCTGCGGGTCCGGACGGCTGCGACCGTTCTCCAGTCGGGACAGTTTGGACGCGGACGCCCAACCGATACGCTCGATGACCTGGTCCCCGGTCAGGCTCGCGGCCTCGCGAAGGCGGCGCAGCTCGACGCCCAACCGGCGACGACGCAGGATCGGGCTGGGTGCGGCAGGAGGCACGGTGTCCTCTTTCCCGTCGACCGACGCAGACGCGACGGTAACTGTATGAAATTCGCCCCCCACGGTCAGTATGGACGGCGCGACCGGCGTCGGAGGTTCCGGCGGGGGCGTGTCTTGCGAAAAATGGACCACGGGTACGCCGGAGCACGACGGACCCGTTGTCGGCCCCGTCGACCCCGCCCACCCCGGGCACACCATCCCGCCGGAGGGATCCCATGCGCACCGTCCTGCGCCGACCCGACTTCCGTCTGCTCTTCGGCGGCCTCCTGGCCAGCATGACCGCCGAGTCGATCCTGCTGCTCGCGCTCGCCATCTGGGTCAAGGACCTCACCGGCTCCGACGGGCTCGCCGGTGCCACGATCTTCGCCGTCATCGCACCGATGACGCTGGCGCCCCTGGTCGGCTGGTTCGTCGACCGCTACCCGCGTCGCCCCTTCTTCGTGGCCGCGAACCTGGTCACCGCGGTGCTGCTCATCCCGCTGTTCACCGTCCGGGACGCCGGCGACGTCTGGCTCGTGTACCTGGTGGCCGCCCTGTACGGCCTGTCGTACATCACGCTCAGCGCGGCGCTCAGTGGGCTGATCCGGCAGCTGGTGCCGGTGGAGCTGCTGGCTGAGGCGAACGGCGTCCTGCAGACCGTCCGCCAGGGGCTGCGGCTGATCGGCCCGCTGGCCGGGGCGGCGCTCTACGCGGCGATCGGCGGCTGGGCGCTGGCCGGTATCGGCATGGTCGGCTTCCTGACCGCGGCGGCGGTGGTGAGCGCGCTGCCCACCCCGCAGCCCGCACCACCGATGGTGCGGCTGCGCTGGCCGGCCGAGCTGGGTGCCGGACTGCGCCACCTGGCCGGTGAGCCGGCCCTGCGCCGGGCCCTGCTCGGGTACGGGCTCGGGTCGCTGGTGATGGGCTTCAGCGAGTCGCTGATCTTCGCCTACGTCGACCAGGGACTGGACCGGGACGCCGCCTTCGTGGGCGTGCTGGTCACCGGTCGCTTATACCCTTCTGAC
>NZ_WBKR01000204.1 GCF_008868155.1 Micromonospora sp. ALFpr18c | reverse complement strand
CCACCGGCCGACAGAGTTGATCATGGGGTTGACGGTGAGTTCGATCTCCGAATGACCCGTCAACCTCATGATCACCACAGGGGTGCGGCCCCCGGGTGCAGTTACTTCACTGAGGGGTTGACGAAGGGGGGTTTCTGCAGGGTCAGGGGGGCGCGGCGGCCTCGGATGTCGATCTCGACCTCGTCGCCGTCGGTCAGGTTGGCGTCGGTGTTCAGCAGGGCCAGCGCGATGCCCTGCTTGCGGGTCGGCGAGAAGGTGCCACTGGTGACCTCGCCGACCTGCTCGTCGCCCACGTGCAGGGTCATTCCCGGTCGCGGGATGGCGCGGTCGACGGCCACCAGGCCGCGCAGCGTACGGCGAGGGCCGGCGGCCTTCTCGGCGAGCAGCGCGTCGCGGCCCCAGAAGGCCGGCTTGTCCCAGCCCACCGCCCAGCCGGAGCGGGCCTGCACCGGCGTGATGTCCAGCGAGAGGTCCTGCCCGTGCAGCGGGTAGCCCATCTCGGTGCGCAGCGTGTCCCGGGCCGCCAACCCGCAGGCACGCAGCTCGAACACCTCGCCGAAGGCGTTGAGCGCGTCCCAGACGGCCACCGCGTGCTCCGCCGGCACGACAAGTTCGTAGCCCAGCTCGCCGGTGTAGCCGGTGCGGCAGACGGTCAGTTCCACCCCGTCGAGGCTGGCCGCGGAGAAGCTCATGTAGCCGTGCTCGGTGGGCAGGCCGAGGGCGCCCAGCAGGTCGGCCGAGCGGGGGCCCTGCACGGCCAGCACCGCGTACGCCTCGTGCTCGTCGGTGACGGTGACCGACTCCGGCGCGGCGGCGCGCAGCCGGCGCACCACCTCGGCGGTGTTCGCGGCGTTCGGGATGAGGAACACGTGGTCGTCGGCGTACAGGTAGGCGATGATGTCGTCCACCACGCCGCCGGTGGCGTCGTCGCAGCAGAGCGTGTACTGCGCCCGTCCGGGGCCGATGCGGCCCAGGTCGTTGCTCAGGCAGGCGTTGACGAAGTCGGCCGCTGCGGGGCCGCTCACCCGCGCCTTGCCCAGGTGCGACACGTCGAAGACCCCCACCGCGGTACGCACCGCGGTGTGCTCCTTGAGCACCCCGCCTCCGGCGTACTCCAGCGGCATCTCCCAGCCCCCGAAGGGGGCGAACTTGGCGCCGGCGGCGGTGTGCCGCTCGTGCAGCGGGGAACGGCGCAGCCGGGTCGCGGCGGCGTCGGAGGTCACGTCGGTCATGGGTGGCAACTTACCGGGGGCAACGTGGCTGGTTAGCATCGGCGGGACCCCTGCCGGCACGATCGGCGGGACAGCCCTGACGTCTGGCGGGTAGGTTCCGCCGGAGACCTTCATCGCCGGTACGCGACGCCGCGACCGGCCCGGCCCGCCCGGAGTAGCTTCAGTGACATCGCCCCGCACCACCACCCTGAGCCTGGTCGACACCGACCCCGCGGAGCTCGCCGTCGACGCGATCGTGATCGGCGTGCACAGCCAGACCGGAGAGCAGGGTGCCACCAGCGGCCTCACCGGCACCCTCCTGCTCGCCAGCGGCGCGGAGAGCATCGCCGCCGCGTTCGACGGCAAGCTGACCGAGACACTGGCGCTGCTCGGCGCGACCGGTGGCCCGGGCGAGGTGATCAAGCTGGCCACGTTGGGCACGGTCACCGCCCCGCTGGTCGTCGCGGTCGGGCTCGGCGCGGAGCCGTCCGGCGCCGCCCCGGCACCGGAGACGCTGCGCCGTGCCGCCGGCTCGGCCGTCCGCGCCCTGGCGGGAGCGCCGAAGGTGGCGCTGGCCATGCCGCTGCCGGACGACGCGGACGCGCCGGCCGCGCTGCGCGCCGTCGCCGAGGGTGCGCTGCTCGGCGGGTACCGGTTCGCCGGCTACAAGACCCGGCCGCAGCCGACCCGGCGCGAGCCGGTGGCCGAGGTGCTGATCGCGGTGCCGGACGCCGGCGACGCGGGTGCCCAGGCGGAGATCACCCGGGCGCAGGCGGTGGCCGGCGCGGTCCGGCTCAGCCGGGACTGGGTGAACACCGCGCCGAACGAGCTGCGCCCGCCGTCGTTCGCCGACGCCGTGGCCGGCGCCGCCCGCGACGCGGGGCTCGAGGTCGAGGTGCTGGACGAGGCGGCGCTGGCCGCCGGCGGGTACGGCGGCATCATCGCGGTCGGGCAGGGCTCGGAGGCGCCGCCGCGGCTGGTGAAGCTCACCTACACCCCGCAGGGCGGCGGCAACGGCAAGCGGGTCGCGCTGGTCGGCAAGGGCATCACCTTCGACACCGGCGGCATCTCGATCAAGCCGGCGCAGGGCATGTGGGAGATGAAGTCCGACATGGCGGGCGCCGCCGCGGTGGGTGCCGCCATGCTGGCGATCGCGGCGCTGAAGCCGTCGGTGGCGGTGAGTGGGTACCTGCCGATGGCGGAGAACATGCCGTCGGGCACCAGCTACCGGCCGGGTGACGTGATCAGCATGTACAGCGGCAAGAAGGTGGAGGTCCTCAACACCGACGCCGAGGGCCGGATGGTCCTGGCCGACGCGATCGCCCGCGCCTGCGAGGACGGCACCGACTACCTGTTCGAGACGTCCACCCTGACCGGCGGCCAGGTGATCGCGCTGGGCAAGCGGATGGCCGGCGTGATGGGCACCCCGGAGCTGTGCGAGCGGGTCCGGGTGGTCGGCGACACGGTCGGCGAGCCGGCCTGGCCGATGCCGCTGCCGGACGACGTGCGCAAGGGCATGGACTCCGACGTGGCGGACATCTCGCAGGTCAACGCCGGGATGGACCGGGCCGGTCACATGCTGCAGGGCGGCGTGTTCCTGCGCGAGTTCGTGGCCGACGACGTGGCCTGGGCGCACATCGACATCGCCGGGCCGGGCTACCACTCCGGTGAGCCGACCGGCTACTGGACCAAGGGCGGCACCGGCGTGCCGGTCCGCACCCTGGTGCAGCTGGTCGAGGACGTCGCCACCAACGGCTGATGTCGCTGATCGGGGCACCCGTCGTGACGGGCGCCCCGATCACCGTTCGGGGCGGCGCTTGCGTCGCTCGTTGTAGTCGCGCATCCGCTGCGGGTAGCCCATCAGCCGGACGTCGTACACAGGGATGCCCATCCGGTACGCGAAGCGCCGGGCGCCGTCGGGGCCGTCGATCCGCCGGCGGGTCCACTCCCCGTCGTCGGCGATCAGGATGACGGTGGTCTCCGTCACGGTCGTGCGGGGCTCGATGAACGCCTCGACGCCCCGCCGACTCCGGATGAAGTTCTCCAGGTGGGTCAGATCGCCTCGGTCGGCCGCGCGGTCGTGACTCGGCACACGCGCCTGTTTGCGGCGCCGGAACAACCCCACCGGACCTCTCCCCCACCTGACGTCATCGACAACGGAGCCAAGGGTACGTGTCGATGACGTGTCGTTGGGCACCTCACTACGCACCCCGTGCCCGGTGGTGACAAGATGACCGAGGTGGGGTGTGTCCGTGTTAACCCGTAGTGACCCCCGAATGCAGTGACGCGACCTGGGAGTTGGACGTGAGCGAGCCGAACGAAGCGACCTTCGACATCGTCATCCTCGGAGGTGGCAGTGGCGGCTACGCGGCGGCGCTGCGCGCCGCCCAGCTGGACCTCTCGGTCGCGCTGATCGAGAAGGGCAAGCTCGGCGGCACCTGCCTGCACAACGGCTGCATCCCGACGAAGGCGCTGCTGCACGCGGCCGAGGTCGCCGACCAGACCCGCGAGTCGGAGCAGTTCGGTGTGAAGGCCGAGCTGGTGGGCGTCGACATGGCCGGGGTCAACTCGTACAAGGACGGCGTGATCTCCCGCCTGTACAAGGGCCTGCAGGGCCTGGTGGGCGGCTCGAAGAACATCACCTTCGTGGCCGGCGCCGGCAAGCTGGTCGGCACGAACGTCGTCGAGGTCGACGGCAAGCGCTACACCGGGCGCAACCTGATCCTGGCCTCCGGCTCGTACGCCAAGAGCCTGCCCGGCCTGGAGGTCGACGGCGAGCGGATCATCACGAGCGACCACGCGCTGACCCTGGACCGCGTGCCGTCGTCGGTGATCGTCCTGGGTGGCGGCGTGATCGGCGTCGAGTTCGCCAGCGTGTGGAAGTCCTTCGGCGCGGACGTGACGATCGTCGAGGCGCTGCCCCGGCTGGTCGCCGCCGAGGACGAGGAGTCGTCGAAGGCGCTGGAGCGGGCGTTCCGCAAGCGGAAGATCAACTTCAAGGTCGGCAAGCCGTTCGAGAAGGTCGAGAAGACCGAGAACGGCGTCAAGCTCACCATTTCCGGCGGCGAGACCGTCGAGGCCGAGCTGCTGCTCGTCGCCGTCGGTCGCGGCCCGAACACCGCCAACCTCGGGTACGAGGAGCAGGGCGTCACGATGGACCGCGGTTACGTGCTGACCGACGAGCGGCTGCGTACCAGCGTGCCGAACGTCTACGCGGTCGGCGACATCGTGCCCGGCCTCCAGCTCGCGCACCGCGGCTTCCAGCAGGGCATCTTCGTCGCCGAGGAGATCGCCGGGCAGACCCCGGCCGTGATCGACGAGGTCGGCATCCCGCGGGTCACCTACTGCGACCCGGAGCTGGCGTCGGTGGGTCTCACCGAGGCGAAGGCCAAGGAGCAGTACGGGGCCGACAAGGTCCAGGCGTACAACTACCCGCTCGGCGGCAACGGCAAGAGCCAGATCCTCAAGACCACCGGCTTCGTCAAGCTGGTCCGGGTCGAGGACGGCCCGGTCGTCGGCGTCCACATGGTCGGCGCCCGGGTGGGTGAGCTGATCGGTGAGGCGCAGCTCATCTACAACTGGGAGGCGTACCCCGCCGAGGTCGCCCAGCTCGTGCACGCCCACCCGACCCAGAACGAGGCCCTGGGCGAGGCGCACCTGGCCCTCGCCGGCAAGCCGCTGCACGCGCACGCCTGATCACCCAAACCGCGGCGTCCGGCGACGGGCGAAGATCCCCCAAGGGGAATGAAGGAGTCTGGAGAACATGCCGGTATCGGTCACCATGCCCCGGCTCGGCGAGAGCGTCACCGAGGGCACCGTCACGCGCTGGCTCAAGCAGGAGGGCGACACGGTCGAGGTCGACGAGCCCCTGCTCGAGGTCTCGACCGACAAGGTCGACACCGAGATCCCGTCGCCCGCGGCGGGCGTGCTGAGCCGGATCGTGGTCGGCGAGGACGAGACCGCCGAGGTCGGCAGCGAGCTGGCCGTCATCGCCGGTGAGGGCGAGTCGACCGGTGGCGGCGAGGCCGCCCCGCAGGAGCAGCAGCAGGCCCCGGCCGAGTCGGTCGAGCCGGTCACCGAGCCGACGGCCGCCGCCGAGGGCACCGCCGACGAGGTCGCGCAGGACGAGGCACCGGCCGAGGCGCCGGCGCCCGCCCCCGCGTCGTCGGGCGAGGGCACCGCGGTGAAGATGCCGGCCCTGGGTGAGAGCGTCACCGAGGGTACGGTGACGCGCTGGCTCAAGCAGGTCGGCGAGACCATCGAGGTCGACGAGCCGCTGCTGGAGGTCTCCACCGACAAGGTGGACACCGAGATCCCGTCTCCGGTCGCGGGCACCGTACTGGAGATCAAGGTCGCCGAGGACGAGACCGCGGCGGTCGGCGCCGACCTGGCCATCATCGGCGTCGCCGGTGGTGCGCCCGCCCAGGCGAAGCCCGAGCCGACGGCGGAGGCCGCGCCGGCGCCGAAGGCCGAGCCGAAGCCGGAGGCGAAGGTCGAGGAGCCGACGCCGGGCATGTCGTACAACGAGCCGGCCGCGGAGACCGAGAGCTCGGCGCAGCCGGCGAAGACCGAGCAGGCCGCGCAGCCGTCCGCGCCGACGTCGACGCCGCCGCGCCCGTCCGCGCCCGCGCAGGGTGGCGGCGAGGAGGCCGCCGGGTACGTCACGCCGCTGGTGCGCAAGCTGGCCAGCGAGCACGGCGTCGACCTGTCCACGCTCAACGGCACCGGCGTGGGTGGCCGGATCCGCAAGCAGGACGTCCTCGACGCGGCCGAGAAGGCCAAGGCCGCCAAGGCCGCGCCGGCTCCGGCGGCTCAGCCGGCCGCCGCGCCGTCGGCCGCCGCGGCGAAGCCGGCCGCCAAGCCGCAGCCCAGCGCCAAGCGGGGCACCACGGAGAAGCTGCCGAGGATCCGCGCGACCATCGCCAAGCGGATGCAGCAGTCGCTGCACGAGACGGCGCAGCTGACCACGGTCGTCGAGGTCGACGTCACCAGGGTCGCCAAGCTGCGGACCCAGGCCAAGGACTCGTTCCAGGCCAAGCACGGCGTGAAGCTGTCCTTCCTGCCGTTCTTCGCTCTCGCCGCCATCGAGGCGCTCCAGACGCACCCGATCATCCAGGCCAGCATGGACCTGGAGGGCGGCACGATCACGTACCCGGCCGCCGAGCACCTCGGCATCGCCGTGGACACCGAGCGCGGGCTGCTCGTGCCGGTCATCCACAACGCCGGTGACCTCAACATGGGCGGCATCGCCAAGCGGATCGCCGACCTGGCCGAGCGCACCCGGGCCAACAAGATCACTCCGGACGAGATGGCCGGGGCGACCTTCACGCTGACCAACACCGGCAGCCGGGGCGCCCTCTTCGACACCCCGATCGTGCCGTCGCCGCAGTCGGCGATGCTCGGCACGGGTGCCGTGGTGAAGCGTCCGGTCGTGGTCAACGACCCGGACCTGGGCGAGGTCATCGCGGTCCGGTCGATGGTCTACCTGGCCATGTCCTACGACCACCGCCTGATCGACGGCGCCGACGCGGCCCGCTTCCTGACCTCGGTCAAGGAGCGGCTGGAGGCCGGCAACTTCGAGTCGGAGCTGGGTCTGGCCTGATCCTGCGTCAACGCCGAAAGGGCGCCCCGGTCGACGACCGGGGCGCCCTGTCCGTTGTCCGGCGCTCAGCTCTTCAGCAGGGCCGTCGACACCTCCCAGAGCCGCTCGGCGGCCTCCGGGTCCAGGGCGTACTCGGCGACGCCCGTCCGCCCGCCGGGCGTGGCGGGGGCGGCCTCCTGCAAGTCCTCGAAGTAGCGCCCGCCGACACCGTCGAGCAGCGGCGACGCGGCGGCCAGCACCGACGTGGCGGCACCCTGCTCGACGCTCTTCCAGGCTGCCGCGTTGCCCGAGCGCAGCCGGTTCAGCTCCTCCTCGCTGACGTAGCGCTGGAGGTTGGTCCGGATCGCGCCGGGCATCAGCGAGTTGGTGAGGATGCCGTCGTCCGCCCAGCGGCGGGTCGCCTCCACGGCGAACAGCACGTTGGCCGTCTTCGACTGCCCGTACGCCTGCCACGGCTCGTACTCCCGGCGCTCGTACTGGATGTCGTCGAAGACCACCGGTGAGCGCAGGTGGGCGGCGGAGCTGACCGAGACGATCCGGGCCCCGTCCGCGGCGGCGAGCGCCGGGCGCAGCCCGGTGGCGAGCGCGAAGTGCCCGAGGTGGTTGGTGGCGAACTGCATCTCCCAGCCCTGCGGTGTCCGGCTCAGGGGTGCGGCCATGATGCCGGCGTTGTTGACCAGGATGTGCAGCGGGCCGTCCCAGTTGGCCACGAAGTCGGCGACCGAGCCCTGATCGGCGAGGTCGAGCGGGGCGACGAGGATGTGGTCGCTGCCGGTGGTGGCGGTGATGTCGTCGGCGGCCTTCCGGCCGGCGTCGGTGTTGCGGACGGCCAGGGTGACCTCCCCGCCGGCGCTGGCCAGGGCACGGGCGGTCTCCACGCCGATGCCGGACGATCCGCCGGTGACGATCACCCGCCGCCCGACGAGGTCGATGCCCTTGATCACGTCCATGGCGGTGGAGTGCGGGCCGAACGAAGTGGTGATCGGGTTGCTCGTCGTCATGATCCATCCTTGTCCGGGGAGGGCGGCATGCGGGCGGACGCGCTGCGCAACCGCGAGCGGCTGCTGGAGGCCGCGGTCCAGGCGTTTTCCCGCCCCGGCCCGGAGGTAACGCTGTTGGATGTCCCGGTTCGTCGACTACCTGGCCACCAAGCGGGGCATGGCCGACGCCCTCCGCCTGGTGATCGCCTCCGGTGCCAACCCGTACGCCCAGAGCCGCGACCGCCTGCTGGAGGCGCTCGGCCGGCCGCTCACCGCGGGCGGCGCGGCCGGCACCGTGCGGGCCGACGTCGACGTCGCCGACGTGCTGGCCGGCCTCAGCGGGATCAGCCTCGCCGCCGGCGAACGCGACCAGGCCGACCGCCTGCTCGACCTGCTGATGGACGGCCTGCGCCACCGCCGGACGGACTGACCGGTTCCTGCCTCCGAGCAGGCCGGACGCTGCCAGAGTGGGACCGTGGGCGGCTACCGGCGGGGTGGGCAGCTGGGGCCGGCCGTCCCGATCGCCCCCGGCGCCCGGGTGGACAAGTTCGAGGTCTTCTTCGACCTGGTCTTCGTCTTCTCGTTCTTCATCATCACCCGGGCCACCGCCGCGAACATCTCCGGCCGGCAACTGCTGCACGCCGGCCTGGTGCTCGCCGTGCTCTGGTGGTGCTGGGTCGTGCACAGCCTGGTCGCCACCCGGGTCCGGCTCGGCGAGGGTTACGTCCCGGTGCTCATGGTGGTGGCGATGGCCGCCCTGTTCGCGTTTGCGCTGGCGCTGCCGCAGGCGTTCAGCGACCCGAAGGGCAGCACCGCCGGCCCGATGCTGGTGGCCACCAGCTACGTGGTGGTCCGCGGCATCCACTGGGTCCTCTATCAGCATGTCGTGCGGGACAGCCCGCAGGAACGCCGGCAACTACGGCGGTTCGCCCCCGAGCTGGCGGCCAGCATCGTCCTGCTGCTGGCCGCCGCGCTCGTCCCGCCCCTGATCGACGACCCCGGCCGGGCGGCGCTGGTCCGCGACTGCCTGTGGATCACCGTCGTGGTCGTCCAGTACGCCACCGGCTTCATCGTGGGCACCTGGGGCTGGGGGGTGACCAGCGCCGAGCACTGGACCGAGCGCTACGACCTCATCCTGATCATCGCGCTGGGTGAGTCGGTGATCTCCACGGGCGTCGGCGGCAACCTGCTCGGCAAGCCGGTCACCTGGCCGGCGGTGGCGGCAGCCACGCTCAGCATCGTGGTCACCGCCGCCCTCTGGTGGGCGCACTTCGACTTCATCGGTCCGGCCGCCCGGATCGCCCTGCACGCGGCCGAGGGCAGCCCCCGGGTGGCGATGGCCCGCGACGCGTACGCGTACCTCTACCTGCCCATGATCGCCGGGGTGATCCTGTTCTCCATCGGCAACGAGGAGATCCTGCACCACATCACCGACCCCGCCGGCGGGATCACCGAACGGATCGAGGGACCGGCCGTACCGATGCTCTTCGGCGGGTTGATCTGCTACTACGCCGTCAACATCCTGTTCCAGCTCCGTACCCTGCACACCGTCACCTGGACCCGCGTCGGCGTCATCGTGGCGCTGACGGTCGCCCTGCCGATCGGCCAGCACCTGCCCGCGCTGGGCGCGCTCACCCTGGCGACCGTGATCTGCGTGGCGCTGGTCGCCGTGGAGGTGCTGGTGATGTCGAAGTCCCGGCACGCGCTGCGCGCCGTCGTCTTCCAGGAGCGAACCAGTCACGAGGCCCACGAGGCCGCGTGGCGTGCGCGCTGGCACGACGTCCGGGAGACCGACGAGCCCACCACGCCGTGAGCCCGCCGGGATAGACTCCCGGCCAGCGTCGCGGTGCACCCGGCACGAAGGCCGCCGTGGGCATGGAGGCGCGGGGACAGCATGGGACGAACGTGCACCCGAAGAGTTCACCGGCCGACCGGCTCGCCGCCGTCGGCAACCAGATGATCGAGATTCATCTCTGGCTCAGTACGGAGCTTGCCCGCCTCCGGGACGGCCTCGACCACCCCGACGATCCCGACCGGTCACGGGACCTGCGCGCACACTGCCTGACCTTCTGCGCCGCCCTGGGCCGCCACCACACCGGCGAGGACGAGGGAGCGTTCCGGCTGTTGGCCGACCAGGTCCCCGAGCTACGCCCGGTCATCGCGAACCTGATCACCGACCACGAGGTGGTGGCGGGAATCCTGCACCGCGTCGAGGATCTGCTGGGCACCGACACGCCGATGCCGGCGGCCCAGGTACGCGCCGAGTTGGACGGGTTGGCCGCGCTGCTGGAGTCGCACTTCCGGTACGAGGAGAAGCGACTCGTGACCGCGCTGAACGCGCTCACCGGCCAACCCGGTCACGCCGGCAGCCGTTCGGCTGGGGCGAGGTCGACGACGAGTCGATCCGCACCATCCACCGGGCGCTCGACCTCGGGGTGACCCTGTTCGACACCGCCAGCAACTACGGCGCCGGGCACAGCGAACGGATCCTCGGCCGGGCGCTCGCCAGCCGCCGGGACCGCGCGGTGATCGCCACCAAGTTCGGCAACGTCAGCGACGAGGCGACCCGCCGGGCACTCGGCACCGAGGCCAGCCCGGCGTTCGCGGTTCGCAGCCTGGAGGACTCCCTGCGCCGCCTCGGCACCGACCACGTCGACCTCTACCAACTGCACATCAACGCGCTGCCGGTGCCCGCCGCGCTCGACCTGGTCGGCACCCTGGAGGACCTGGTCGACCAGGGCAAGATCCGGGCGTACGGCTGGAGCACCGACAACCCCGCGTCGGCGGAGGCGTTCGCGGCGGCCGGCGCGCACTGCGCCGCCATCCAGCACGACGAGTCGGTGCTCAGCGACAACGCGGCGGTGCTGGCGGTCTGCGACCGTCACGACCTGGCCAGCCTCAACCGGGGGCCGCTGGCGATGGGGCTGCTCACCGGCTCGACCCGGACGCTCGACGCGGACGACGTACGGGGGCGGCCTCCCGAGTGGCTCCAGTGGTTCACCGACGGCCGGCCGACGCCACGCTGGGCGGCCCGTGTCGAGCAGGTGCGCGCCGCGCTCACCGCCGACGGACGGACCCTCGCGCAGGGCGCGCTCGGCTGGCTGTTGGCCCGCAGCCCGCGTACCGTCCCGATTCCCGGCCTGCGCACGGTCGCCCAAGCCGAGGAGAACCTGAAAACCCTGGAGCGAGGCCCGCTGAGCCCTGAGGCGTACGCCGAGGTGGAGCACCTGCTCGCGGACCTGCGCCCGGCCTGACCCTCGTCGATCGTGCAGTTTCTGTCCCGACAGAACGGACGTGGCCGGGCAGAACGGCGACAGAAACTGCAAGGTCGGCGCGGGGAGTGCGGGCCAACAGCCAGCCGAGCGCGCCCTGCGCGAGGGTCCGTCCGTCGGCGGTGAGCGCGGCGCG
>NZ_WBKR01000203.1 GCF_008868155.1 Micromonospora sp. ALFpr18c | reverse complement strand
CACGGTGGACGTCCCGGCCGGTGCGGCCGAACCCGGGTCGCCCGCACCCGGCATCGAGATCGGCACGTCGGCGCGGCGCGACGGACCCGACGCGCCAGAGGGATCCGGGCCTGGTGACGCGACTCGCGTACCCCGGGTGCCCGCACCACGGTCGGAGCCGGACCTTCCCGCCCACACCGGGACGCCACCGCAGGATCCGGTACCAACCCTTCGCCGCGCCCGGGCTACCCGCAAAAACCCCCGCCCCGCCAGCGACTGACCTGCGCCGCTGCCGCTCCCGCCCCTCCGCGCGGAGCGGGAGGTGAGGCGGGGGACGTCAGTGGACCGGCCAGGTGTGGACCGGCTCGTTGGTGCGCTGGAGTTCGGCGTAGTTCTGAACCATGTGGTGCAGGGCCGCGGGCCGGTCCATGCCCTGGTGCCGTTCCGCCGCCCAGACCGCCTCCGTCTGCCAGACCGCACCGTTGCGGCCGGTACGGCAGCGCTGCTCGATGATGCCGAGCAGCCGGTCCCGCTGCCCCGCCGCGACCCCGAACCCGTCCAGTCCCGCGGCGGCGGTGGGCAGCAGCTCATCCAGCACCAGCTTGGTGACCGGCACGTCGCCGAGCTGGGGCCAGTGCAGGACGGCGTCCAGACCGCGCCGGGCGGCGGCGTGGAAGTTCTCCTCGGCGGAGCTGAAGGTGAGCTGGCTCCAGATCGGCCGGTCCGCCTCGGCCAGACCACGGGCCAGGCCGAAGTAGAAGGCCGCGTTCGCCAGCATGTCCACCACCGTCGGGCCGGCCGGCAGCACACGGTTCTCCACCCGCAGGTGCGGACGGCCGTTCATGATGTCGTAGACCGGGCGGTTCCAGCGGTAGACGGTGCCGTTGTGCAACCGCAGCTCACCGAGCTGCGGCACACCGCCGGCGTGCAGCACCTCCACCGGGTCCTCGTCCTCGCAGATGGGCAGCAGCGGCGGGAAGTAGCGGACGTTCTCCTCGAACAGGTCGAAGATCGAGGTGATCCACCGCTCGCCGAACCACACCCGGGGGCGTACCCCCTGGGCCTTGAGCTCGTCCGGGCGGGTGTCGGTGGCCTGTTGGAACAGGGCGATCCGGGTCTCGGCCCACAGCTGGCGGCCGTACAGGAAGGGAGAGTTCGCCCCGACCGCCACCTGGACCCCGGCGATGGCCTGGGACGCGTTCCAGTAGTCGGCGAAGCTGTCCGGCGCGACCTGGAGGTGGAACTGGAGGCTGGTGCAGGCGGCCTCGGGGGCGATCGAGTCGGTGTGCGTCTGCAACTGCTCGACGCCGCGGATGTCCAGCTCGATGTCCTCGCCGCGGGCGCCGACGATCTGGTCGTTGAGCACCCGGTAGCGCTCGTTGGTGGAGAGGTTGTCCTCCACCAGGTGCCCCTCGGTGAGGGTGGGCAGGATGCCGACCAGGACGATCTTCGCGTCGGACCTGGCCGCGCGTTCATCGGCCCGGGCCAGGCTGCTGCGCAGGTCGTGCTCGTAGTTGGCGAAGCCGGTGCCCTCGATCAGTCGAGGTTCGGCGTTGAGTTCCAGGTTGAACTGCCCCAGCTCGGTCTGGAAGAGCGGGTCGGCGATGTCGGCGAGGATCTCCTCGTTGCGCATCGCCGGCTCGGCGGCCGAGTCGACGAGGTTGAGTTCGATCTCCAGGCCGGTCATCGGCCGGTCGGCGTCGAAGCCGAAGTCGTCCAGCATCAGGGCGAAGACGTCCAGGCATCGCCGGACCTTGTGCCGGTAGCGGACGCGGTCCTCCCGGGTGAAGGCGCCCTGCGAGACGTCCCTGCCCATGTGTCCTCCCGACGGGCGGCGCGGTCGGGATCCTGCCGTCCCGAAAAGCGCATTGTGAACCATCCACGGTAAGAGCGCTCACCTGGCCGGGCCAGAGGCCGGTTGCGGCGTTCCGACGCCAGCCGTGGCGAGCACGCTCGTGCCGCCACCTGTACCCCGTCGACATGGTGACGGATCCGCTCGCGGTGCGAGCAACTCGTGACAATTCACACCCGGACGGGAGGCCGTGGAGATGACGGCGGGCCCGCGCCGACGTGCGGCGCGGGCCCGGAGCGTACCGGCGATCCGAGGGATCAGGCCTGGCGGATGCCCTCGCCCTCGATCTCGATCTTGACCTTCTTGCCGACCAGCACGCCACCGCTTTCCAGGGCGACGTTCCAGGTCAGGCCGAACTCCTCGCGGTCGATCTCGGTGCTCGCGGAGAAGCCGAAGATGTCCTGGCCGAAGGGGCTGCGACCGACGCCCTCGAACTCCACCTCGAGCTCGACCGGACGGGTGACGTCCTTGATGGTCAGCTCACCGGTGAGCACGAACTCGCTGCCGCGGCGGGACGTGACGCCGGTGCTGCGGAACTCGATCGTCGGGTACTTCTCGGCGTCCAGGAACTCGGGGCTGCGCAGGTGCGCGTCCCGGTCGCCCTGGGTGGTGTCGATGCTGGCGGCCTGGATGGTCGCGACGACCGAGGACTGCAGCGGGTCCTCGGCGATGGTGATGGTGGCGGTCGCCTCGTTGAACTCACCACGGACCTTGCTCACCATCATGTGTCGGGCGACGAAGCCGACCCGCTTGTGCGCCACGTCCAGCACGTAGGTGCCGGCCGCCGGGATGGTGAGGCCGTCCCAGTCGCGGGTAACCGCATCGGTGCTGCTGGTCATGCTGCTGTCCTCCAGAAGAGATCGTTTAGTACGCCAACTATAACGATAACAATATTCCCCGTGTCAAGTACTGGTAGGATGAACGAGTGACCAACGTCTTCGACGATCCCCGGATCACCGCTGTCGGCCTGCTCTTCGAGGTGCACGCCGGGCTGTCGGCCCGGTTCGACGCACAACTGGAGGAGCACGGCTTCTCCGCGGTCGAGTTCGAGGTCATCACCCGACTGGCCCGCTCGCCGGGCAACCAGCTGAGGATGACCGACCTCGCCGCGCAGACGTCGCTCTCCACCAGCGGGGTGACCCGGGTGGTCGACCGGATGGAACGCGACGGTCTGCTCACCCGCCGGGCGTGCCCGAACGACCGACGCAGCTCGTACGCCGTGGTCACCCCGGCCGGCATGCAGCGACTGGACGAGACGCTACCGGGGCACCTGCAGATGATCGAGCAGTGGTTCACCGGTCAACTCGACCCGGAGGCCCTGGCCGCGCTCCTCGACGGCCTGCGTCGGGTCCGTGACGCCGTACACCCCTGCGCCACCGCCGGCAGCACCGACGCCGCCCCGGAGGAGGCCGCCGCGCCCCGACCCTGACCGGTTCGGCGGCCGTCGGCGGCACCGAGAAGCCGTGTGACACCACCGGCAGAAAGACCGGCAGAACTGACCTTGGCATCCGGATAAAAACCACGAAAAGCGCCTTCCGCTCGGGCTGCGGTGGCAGGCTTCGTCCACCGGGGATCCACCGGGGGGTGACGGCGCGGGCGAACAGCGAGGGGTAGCACCAAGGGGGCTCTTCGTCCGCGCCACTCCGCCGCCACTACCGCGTCGCCGGCCCTCCCCGGCTGGCGGTCAACGCGTAGAGCAACCCGGACTCCTGCGGCAGCAGTTGGATGCCACTGTCCTGACAGACCCGGTCGAGCCGGTCGAGGATCGCCGGGTCTCCGGTGCTCGCCGCCAGCCCCACCAGCGCCTCCACCACGTCCCGCCGGTCGTGACCGGCGTCGGCGGCGGCCGCGAACCACTCGGCGGCCAACTCCCGGTCACCCCGGTGCAGCGCCAGATTCCCCTCAATCAGCGCGCAGATCCCCACCTCGGGGCCACCCCAGGCGAGCACGGCGTCGTCCGAACGCGGCCGCGGCGGGCCGGGCGAGGGCATCAGGACGGCCGCCGCCTCGGCAGCCCCCGCGCGCAGCTCGGCGAGCACCTCGGTCGCCTCCGCACCGCGACCATCCTGGGCGAGCGCCAGGCCCACCGTGCCGAGCACCCGACGGCGATGCCCCGGATCGCCCAGCTCGGACAACGCCGCCACCGCACGCCGCCCCTGGTCCACGGCGTCGGCGTACCGGCCCTCCAGGCGGGCGACCTCGGCCCGGTTCGCCCAGGCCAGCACCCGTAACCGCTGCTCTCCACCCTCGGCGGCGAGCCGGTCCACGGCGGCCAGCCGGCGGCGCGCCGCCGCCAGGTCACCCACCCGGATCTCGTGCCAGGCGAGACTGTTCTGGGCCACCGCCAGGTCCCGCGTCCGCCCGTTGCGAGCAGCCAGCCGGAGTGCCGCCTCGGCCTGCTCGCGGGCCTCGTCATGGCTACCCACGGTGATCAGCAGCGCGCCGAGCACGTTCCGCGCCTCCAACTCCCCGGTCACGTCGCCCGCCTGCCGGAACATGTCCAACGCGGCCCGCGCCGTGGGCAACTCGTCGGCACCCGCACCGTGCTCGGTGGCGAGCCGAGCCACCCCGAGGGTCGCCCAGGCCCGCAGGACCGGATCGGCGTCGGCGGTCCTCGGGTCGGCCAGCAGCCGCCGCAACCACTGCCGCCCGGTGACATCGCGCCCGCGGAACCGCCACCACCGCGGCAGGCAGGCCGCCAGGCGGAGCGCGGTCAGCGGGTCGTCGGTCGCCGCGTGGGACAGCGCCGAGCTGATGTCGCTGCTCACCTCGTCCAACCGGTGCACCGCATCGGGCAGCCGGGGGCCGGCCAGGTCCGCCGCGGTACGCGCCGCCAGGCGGGCGACCACCTCGGCGTGCCGGCGCCGCAGACAGCCCAGCTCACCACCCCCGGCCGCCTGCTCGACGGCGAAGTCGCGGACCGCGTCGAGCAGCCGGAACCGGAACGAACCGGTGCCCCGCACGCTCAGCAGGCCCAACTCGACGAGCCGGTCCAGCACCGGAAGGGGGTCGATCGCCACGGTGCCGTCCCGGTCAGCCTCGTCGGCGAGCATCTCCTCGGCCTGCTCCACCGACCATCGGTTGCCGAACATGGCGAGCCGACGCAGCGCCGCCCGCTCGTCCGGGGCGAGCAGGCGGTAGCTGGTCGCCACCGCGTCCCGGAGGGTGCCCGCCACCGCCGCACGGATGGTGTCGGCACCGCTCGGACGACCGGTCGCCGCCTCCGGTCCGTCCCAGCCGGGATGGGTCGGCGGGTCGGCGGGGGTGGTCAGGTCGAGCACGCGGTCGCCGTACCGGTCGAGCAGTTCGGTGAGGTTGAGGAGCCGACCCCGGGCCGCCATCAGCTCGATGGCCAGCGGCAATCCGCCCAACCGGCGGACCAGCGCGGCCAGCGCCGGCAACTCGTCGGGGGTGGGCGGCTCCCGACGGACCTGGGCGAGTCGGGCGGTGAACAGGGCGACCGCCGGCCACGTTCCGAGCGTCGCCGATCCGGCCCTGTCGGCGTCTGGCGGCGGTACGTCGAGCGGCGCGACCGGCCAGACCCGCTCGCCGGGTAGCCCGACGGGATGCCGTCCGGTGACCAGCACGCGCAGGGACGGCAGCACGCCGGTCAACCGGTGCAGCGTCTCGGCCACCGGGCCGGGGGCGCGCTCGACCGCGTCCATCACCAGCAGCGTCGGCCGCCCGGAGAGCCGGGCGGCGAGTTCCGGCAGCCGGGCCGCACCGAGGACCGCCATCGAGGCGGCGAGCACGTCCGGGCCGTCCGAGCCCTCACCGATGAGCACCCCGGCCACACCACCCGGGTACGCCCCGGCGGCCGCGTGCGCCACGGACAGCGCCAGCGCCGTCTTGCCGACCCCGGCCAGCCCGACCAGGCTGACCAGCTGCGGCCCCGGCTCCGTGGTCAGCATGCCGGCCAGCTCGGCGACGTCCCGGTCCCGCCCGATGAGCGTGACCGGCGGCGGGAGGGCGACCGGCGGATCCGTGTTGGCGGGCCGGGTCGCCGCCGGAGCGGTCGTCAACGATGTCGAAGGAACGTCCGGCGGGGCGGTCTCGCCCCGGACCGGGCCACGAGCAGCGGCCATGAACGCCGCCCGGGTCGCGCCGCTCAGCTCCAACGCCTCGGCGAGCAGGCCGACCGTGGTGCGCTGCGGCCGGACGGACCGGCCACGCTCCAGGTCACGCACCGTCCGTACGCCCACGCCAGACCGGGCCGCGAGTTCGGCCTGGGTCAGGCCGGCGGCCCGACGGTGGGCGCGGAGCAGTTCCGGCAGCCCGGTACGACCGGCCGGCCCCCGTGACCCGTCATGATCCGGAGTCATGGGCACGAAGAGTACGGATCGGCTACGACCATCGGCAGTCGAACGTCGGGCTGCCGACGCCCGCTCGCCGAAACCCGACAGCCGAACGGACAGCCCCGCCCGGCACGCCCGGTCCAGCGATGCCGGACGATGCCGGACGATGCCGTACGGCGGGTCCGGTCGTTCCGGTCAGAGGCCCAGATCGCGCGCGATGATCATGCGCTGCACCTCGCTGGTGCCCTCACCGATCTCCAGGATCTTGGAGTCCCGCCAGAACCGGGCGACCGGGTACTCGTTCATGAATCCGTAGCCGCCGTGGATCTGGGTGGCCTCCCGCGCGTTGTCCACCGCGATCGTGCTGGCGTGCAGCTTGGCGATGGCGGCCTGCCGCTTGAACGGCTCGCCGGCCAGCATCCGGGCGGCGGCGTCGTAGTAGGCCAGCCGGGCGGTGTGCGCCTTCAACTCCATGTCGGCGATCTTGAACTGGATCGCCTGGTTGTCACCGATCGGCCGGCCGAAGGCGTGCCGCTCCTTCGCGTACTTGATCGACTCGTCGACGCAGCCCTGGGCGAGGCCGACGGCCAGCGCGGCGATGGCGATCCGACCCTCGTCGAGGATCCGCAGGAACTGGGCGAACCCTCGACCCCGTGCACCGAGCAGGTTGGCCGCCGGCACCCGGCAGTCGTCGAAGGTCAGCTCGTGGGTGTCCGAGGCGGTCCAGCCCACCTTGGAGTAGCCGGGCGCCACGGTGAAGCCGGGCGTTCCGGCGGGCACGATGATCGTCGACAGTTCCTTCGAGCCGTCCGGGTTCGTGCCGGTCACCGCGGTGACGGTGACCATGGCCGTGATGTCGGTCCCCGAGTTGGTGATGAACGCCTTCGACCCGTTGATCACCCACTCGTCGCCGTCCAGCACCGCTCGGGTCTGGGTGCCGGCGGCGTCCGACCCGGTGCCCGGCTCGGTGAGCCCGAAACCGGCCAACGCCTCGCCGCTGAGCAGCTTCGGCAGCCAGGTCGCCTTCTGCTCCTCGGTGCCGAACCGGTAGATCGGCATCGCGCCCAGCGAGACCGCCGCCTCCAGCGTGATCGCCACGCTGGAGTCGACCCGGGCGAGTTCCTCCAGGGCCAGGCACAGCGCGAAGTAGTCGCCACCCATGCCGCCGTGCTCCTCGCCGAAGGGCAGGCCGAACAGGCCCATCTTGCCCATCTGCCGGATCACCTCGTACGGGAAGGTGTGCTGCTCGTAGTGCTCGGCGATGACCGGTGCGACCACCTCGCGCGCGAAGTCCCGCACGCTCTCCCGCAGCGCCGCTTGGTCGTCGGTGAGCCGGAAGTCCATCTCATCCTCCTGTGGGGACGGTGCCGTCGGACGCTCGTGACGCCGGGACGGGTGGCTGTGCGGGGGTCGGTCGTCGGGTCAGACCGGGGTGACGCCGTGCCGGCGCCGGGAGAAGTGCCGATCCTTGGTACGCGCCGCCGCGAACCGGCGGACCAACTCGCCGCGCAGGTCGTGCGGCTCGACGATGGCGTCGACCACCAGCTCGCTGGCCAGCCGGACGACGTCGATGTCCTGCTCGTACTCGGCCCGCTTGGCGGCCACGAAGGCGGCCCGCTCGGCCTCGTCCTCGATCGCCGCGATCTTGTTGGCGTAGACCGCGTTCACGGCGGCCTCGGCCCCCATAACCGCGATCTTCGCGCTGGGCAGCGCGATGGTCGCGTCCGGCTCGAACCCGGGGCCGGCCATCGCGTAGAGACCCGCGCCGTACGCCTTGCGGACCACCACGCAGATCTTCGGCACGGTCGCCTCGGAGATCGCCGTGATCATCTTGGCGCCGTGCCGGATGATGCCCTGCTTCTCCACGGCGCTGCCGACCATGAAGCCGGGCACGTCGCTGAGGAACAGCAGGGGCACGTTGAACGCGTCGCAGAGCTGCACGAACCGGGTCGCCTTGTCGGCGGAGTCGACGAAGAGCACGCCGCCCTTGAACATCGAGTTGTTGCCGAGCACGCCCACGACCTGGCCGTCGAGGCGACCGAACCCGATGGTCAACTCCTTGGCCCACAGCGCCTGGATCTCGAAGAACGAGCCCTCGTCGAGCAGGCCCTTGACGTACCGCCGCATGTCGAACGCCTGCCGCTCGCTGGCCGGCACGAGTGCCGCCAGGTCGGCCTTCGCCGGCGCGGCGACGGCCGGCGCGGCCGGCGCGGCCTGCGTCCAGTTCGCCGGCAGGTACGACAGGTAGGTCTTCACCACGTCGAGCGCGTCGGCCTCGGTCTTGCAGAGGAAGTGCCCGACGCCAGACTCGGCGGTGTGCACCTTGGCGCCACCCATCGCCTCCAGGGTGGTCTTCTCCCCGGTGACCATCTCGACCATCCGGTCGGAGCCGAGGTACATGCTGGCGTTGCCGTCGACCATGGCGACCACGTCGCAGAACGCCGGAATGTACGCCCCACCGGCGGCGCTCGGGCCGAACAGCGCGCACACCTGCGGGATGGAGCCGGAGGCGCGAACCTGGTTCCAGAAGATCTTGCCGGCGCCACGCCGGCCGGGGAAGAGGTCGACCTGGTCGGTGATCCGGGCGCCGGCCGAGTCGACCAGGTAGACCATCGGCACGCCGGCGCCGTACGCCCGCTCGATGATCCGGATGATCTTTTCGACGGTACGGGCGCCCCAGCTGCCGGCCTTGACGGTGGAGTCGTTGGCCATCAGGCAGACCTGCCGCCCGTCGATGGTGGCGGTGCCGGTGACCACGCCGTCGGCGGGCAGCCCGTCGGCGAGCGCGTTCGCGTAGAGGCCGTCCTCGACGAACGAGCCCTCGTCGACCAGGAGCGCGACCCGCTCACGGGCGAACAGCTTGCCCTTGGCCGCGTTGGCGGCGTGGTACTTGTCCGCGCCGCCGGACCGGGCCCGCTTGCGCAGTTGCTCCAGCGCCTCACCGTCGAGCGTCACGCCGACCCCCTCGCCACACCAACCTAAACGATCGTTAGGTTAGCGCATTCGCGCGCCGGTCGGCGACCCGACGCGGTCAACCACCCCTCGAAACTCATGCATTGAAATGTATTGATGCTTGCCGTTAGGCTCCTGGCACCCCCTCCCAAGATTGGAGTCAGCGATGACCTCACGACTCAATCGGCTCGCGGTCGCGATGCTCGCGACCGCACTCGCCACCCTCGGCGTCACGGTCGCCAACCCGTCGCCCGCGTCCGCCGCCATGACCATCTGCTACAACACCAGCCAGGCAGGCGCCTACGCCGGCACCGCCAACCAGGCCGCCTCGATCTGGAACAACGCCACCGTCAACCTGACGCTTTCCGCCAACTGCGGCTCCAACCTGCGGATCTACCAGATCACCGGCGGCGGCTCGTACGCCGTGCGGACCAGCCTCGGCAACGGCCGGGTCTACATCGACACCCAACAGGCCGCGCAGTACAGCCCGCTGCGGATCATGACCCACGAGATCGGGCACATCCTCGGCCTGCCGGACAACTACAACGGCAACTGCGCGATCCTGATGTCCGGCGGCAGCGCCGGCACCAGCTGCACCAACCCGTACCCGAGCACCACCGAGGCGAACCGGGTCAGCAACCTCTTCGCCGGCACGTTCAGCGCCACCGAGCGCAGCACGGACCGCAGCGCGGACATCTTCCGCGACAGCTGGCCGGCCGCGCTCGCTCCGGTGAGCTGACCGACAGATACGTGGAAGGGGCCGGCGCACGCGCCGGCCCCTTCGTCGCGTCCTCAGCTCGGCATCGGCGTCAGCCGGGTACGCGGACCGGCCCGCAGCACGCCCGACGGCAGCTTCTTGCCGAGCAGATCCTCGGCCAACTCCGCCGCCTCGATCAGGGCCGCCAGGTCGATGCCGGTGTCGATGCCCATGTCGTGCAGCATGTGCACGGCCTCCTCGGTGGCCAGGTTGCCGCTCGCCCCGGGGGCGTACGGGCAGCCGCCCAGACCACCCACACTGGCGTCGAACTCGGTCACCCCCAGCTCCAGAGCGGTCAACAGGTTCGCCAGCGCCGTACCCCGGGTGTTGTGGAAGTGCAGCAGCACCGGCACGTGCGCGTTGCGGTCGCGTACCGCCGTCAGCAGCTCACGGACCCGGCGCGGCGTGCCCATGCCGGTGGTGTCGCCGAACGCCACCCGGTCCGCGCCGTCCCGGACCACCCGGTCGACGATGCCGGCCACCCGCGCCGGGTCGACGTCCCCCTCGTACGGGCAGCCGAAGCTGGTCGCCACGATCACCTCGACCCGCGCGGAGGCACCGTGCAGGAGGTCGATCAGCTCGGCGATGTCGTCCAACGACTCGTCGGTCGAGCGGTTGACGTTGCGACGGTTGTGCGTGTCGCTGGCCGACACCACCACCTCGATCTCGGTGAACCCCGCGGCCAGGGCCCGCTGCGCGCCCCGGGTGTTCGGCACCAGCGCCGAGTAGCGCACCCCGTCGGCCTTCGCGGCCCGCCGCCACACCTCATCGGCGTCGGCCATCTGCGGAATGGCCTTCGGATGCACGAACGACACCGCCTCGATCCGGCGTACGCCGGTGGCGGAGAGCGCGTCGAGCAGTCGCACCTTGGCGTCGGCGGGAATCGGCTCCTCGTTCTGCAACCCGTCCCGCGGTCCAACCTCACGGATGGAGACGAAATCCGGCAGTTCCGCCATAAGGAGTCACCTCACGCAATCGACTATGTCCGTTACTTGTGGTCCGCCAGCGGGCCGGGGTAGCGGTTCGCTGGGGAGGGCACGGCGGTGCCGTGGACCCACTCGGCGAAGAAGCCGGTGAGGTCGACGGTGGTGTTGCGCTGAGCAAGCGCCTCGAACTGGGTGAACGACGCGTTGCCGTAGCGGTGGTCGCGCAGCCACTGCCGAAGCGTACCGAAGAAGGCAGTGTCACCCACCGTGCGGCGAAGTGCGTGCAGCATCAGCGCGCCCTTGCCGTAGAGAGCCGAATCGAGCTCTCCCGGCCGCGCACCTCGCCGCCGGCCGCTCGCCCCGCCCCGGCCCCACCGGCCTCGCGCCCGGCACCCGCGCCCCTGACGGCCCCGGTGGCGGTGCCCACCGGCAGCCCGTACGTGGTC
>NZ_WBKR01000202.1 GCF_008868155.1 Micromonospora sp. ALFpr18c | reverse complement strand
CCAACTACCGGCCCACCTCGCCGGCCTCGCCGCCCTGCTGATCCCCGAACGCCGGGAACGCACCTGCCCCCGCGCCGTCAAACGAGCCCGCCACAACAGCTACCGCGTCAAGAATCGCGACGAGCCGGCCAGCATCCGCCACCCAGACCCAGCCACCGTTCACATCTACCGTCTTCGACCCCACACAACATGATCAACTTAAGCTACGTGGCATTGGGCTGGAGTCGACCACAGCGAGGCCCGAGTGCGCCACCTCCGGCCTATTCGGCAGCCATTTTGCCGCCTCGAGCGGCCCGCTACCTGCAGTTCTCATCGCTATGATTTAGGTCACCGATAATGGGATGTCGAGGCCCGGATCGTTGTGGCAGCATCAATCCCGCAACGGACCGTGATATGCCGATCGAATCCTTTCTGTCCGGTCGGGATCTGGCGGCCGCCGGTCGCTTCGTCGACAAATTTGTCAGAGTCGACACAGTTATCAGAGAAGATTGGCTCACGCATGGGCAAGAACAAGCCGCGCAAGATCGTGCTGGCGTTCTCCGGAGGGCTCGACACCTCGGTCATCCTCAAGTGGCTGCAGATGGAGTACGACGCCGAGATCGTCACCTTCACCGCGGACCTCGGCCAGGGTGAAGAGGTCGAGATCGCTCGGCAGCGAGCCCTGGCCCTCGGGGTCAAGCCGGAGAACATCTACATCGAGGACCTCCGCGACGAACTGGTCCGCGACTTCGCCTTCCCGATGTACCGGGCGAACGCCGCCTACGAGGGCTACTACCTGATGGGCACCCCGATCGCCCGGCCGCTCGTGGCGAAGCGGCAGATCGAGATTGCCCGGGAGGTCGGCGCCGACGCAGTGGCCCACGGTGCGACCGGCAAGGGCAACGACCAGCTGCGCTTCGAGCTCGGCTACTACGCCCTCGCGCCGGACATTCAGGTGGTCGCGCCGTGGCGGGAGTGGGGCATGGCCGGGAGAGCCGACCTGATCGCGTTCGCCGACCGGCACGGTATCGAGGTCGCGAAGGACAAGCGCGGCGAGGCACCGTACTCCGCCGACGCGAACATGCTGCACATCTCCTGCGAGGGCAAGACCCTAGAGGATCCCTGGCTCACCCCCGACGACGACGCGTGGGTGCGGGTTACTTCGCCGGAGGACGCCCCCGACGAGCCGACCACGATCGAGGTGGAGTTCGCCCAGGGTGACCCGGTCGCGATCGACGGAGAGAAGCTGGACCCGGTGACGCTGCTCACCCGGCTCAACGAGCTCGGCGCGGCGAACGGCATCGGCCGCATCGACATCGTCGACACCCGGTACGTCGGCATCAAGTGCCGTGGCCTGTTCGAGAACCCCGGCGGCACGATCTGGCAGGTCGCCCACCGCGCCGTGGAGTCGATCACGCTGGACCGGGGCGAGTCGCACCTCAAGGACGAGCTGATGCCGCGCTACGCGGAGCTGGTCTACAACGGCTACTGGTTCGCCCCCGAGCGCGAGATGCTGCAGGCGCTCGTCGATAAGAGCCAGGAGAGGGTCGACGGGGTGGTGCGGCTCAAGCTCTACAAGGGCAACGTCATCGTCGAGGGGCGCCGCAGCCCGAACTCGCTCTACAATCAGGACCTGGTCAGCTTCGAGGCTGGCGGTGACTACCGCCAGCACGACGCCACGGGTTTCATCAACATCAGTTCCCTGCGGCTGCGCCGGCTCGGCGAGGTACGCGGCGGCGCCCGATGATGGCCGTGACCAAGCGCCAACTATTGACGATCGACGATCTGACGGCGTACGAGATCCTGACGATCGTCGAGGTCGCCGACGCCTTGGAGAATCAGGCCCGCGACATCGGATATCTGCCGCCGCTGCTGCGCGGAAAATGCCTCGGAATGATTTTCGACGAGACGTCGCTGCGGACCCGGACCGCATTCGAACGCGCGATGGGTGATCTCGGCGGTCAGGCAATTCATTACAACGGGGCCGAGGCGCGTGTCGGACAGCACGCGAAGAAGACCGAGCACCTGCCCGATTTCGTGAACGTCGCGGGCCGTTTCAATGACGTCCTGCTGAGCCGGATCTACGACTTCGACACCCAGGAACGGATCTGTGAATTGTCACCGGTGCCGTTCATCAACGGTATGTGCGACAAGCACCACCCGACCCAGGCCCTGTGCGATCTGCTGACCGTGAAGCGGCACTTCGGACGGCTGGAGGGGATCTCCGTCGTGTTCGTCGGCGACGGGACGAACATCGCCCTCTCGCTCGCGCAGTCCGCCGCGAAGGTCGGGATGCGCTTCACCTGTGCCACGCCGGCCGAGTTCGCGCTGCCGGTGGAGCAGACCGCACGCCTGGCCGGCTTCACCGCCACGACCGACGCGCGGACCGCCATGGCCGGGGCCCACGTAGTGGTCGCCGACGCGTGGATCCCGATGAACAAGGCGCACGAGGCCGAGGAACGCCGGGCGGTCCTGGCGCCGTACCGGGTGACGCCGGATCTCATGGCGCTGGCCCGGCCGGAGGCGATCTTCCTGCACAACCTTCCCGCGTACCGGGGTGACGAGGTCGTGCCGGAGGTGATCGACGGACCGCAGTCGATGATCTACCCCGAGGCGGTCGCCCGGCTCCATGTCGCCCGGGCGCTGCTGCTCTCGTTGCTGCACCCAGACTGGTTCGGGATCGTGGCGGCGGCCGAGGCCGGTCCCGGGACCCTCGCCCGCCTGCTGTCCGAGCTGACAGAGCTTCCGGGTATGAAGGTGTCCGCATGACCACTGAGGCCAGGGCTGCCGCCGTACGCAGCATGGCGGCGATCGGTGCCAGTGCCCACTACGACGGCCGGCTCGCCCGATACGACGTACTCGTCTCCCGGGCCCACGTCACGATGCTGCTCCGGCAGGGCATCGTCGAGTCCGAGATCGGCACCACGCTGCTGGCGACCCTCACCGAACTGGACGACCTGCTCCGGGCGGGCGGCAGTCCGCTCGACCCTGGCGCCGAGGACGTCCACACGGCGGTCGAGGAGTACCTGGAGGCGCGGATCGGCCCCGGCGCGGGTTGGCTGGGGACCGCCCGCGCCCGCAACGATCTCGCCGTCACCGCGCTGCGGCTCTGGCTGCGCGACCGGACGACCGAGCTCGGCGCGAAGATCCTCGCGGTGGTGGACGCGCTTGTCACGCAGGCCGAGCGGCACGCCGCGACCGTCATGCCGGGCTTCTCGCACCTGCAGGTCGCCCAGCCGCTGACGTTCGGCCACGTGTGCCTGGCGTACGCCGCGGCCTTGCTGCGCGACGCGGAGCGGATGCTCACCGCCCGCGCCGCGCAGGACGAGTGCCCGCTGGGTTCCGCGGCCCTGGCCGGCACCGGCTTCCCGATCGACCGGAAGGCGGTGGCGGAGGCACTCGGGTTCCGATCCCCGACGTTGAACTCGCTGGACAGCGTCGGCGACCGGGGGTTCGCCCTCGACTTCCTGAACGCCGGCTCCTGTCTGGCGCTGGACCTGTCCCGGCTCGGCGCGGAGCTGGTCTTCTGGTCGTCGCAGCCGGTCGGGCTGGTCCGCCTCCCCGACGAGCTGGTGACCAGCTCGTCGGCGCTGCCGCACAAGCGCAACCCCGACGCGGCCGAGTTGCTGCGCGGCAAGAGCGGCCGGGTCCTCGGCAACCAGCACACCCTGCAGACGGTGGTCAAGGGACTGCCGCTGAGCTACTTCCGGGACCTGCAGGAGGACAAGGAGCCGCTGTTCGACAGCGCCGACACCCTGGCGACGGCGCTGGACACGGCGCTCGCGCTGGTCACGCTGCTGGAACCGGACGCCGCGGCGATGCGCCGGGCCGTCGACGTCGCCTTCCTCACCTCCAGCGACCTCGCCGACTGGCTGACCCGCGAGCGCGGCGTCCCCTTCCGCGAAGCCCATCACCTGGTCGCGGCGCTGGTCCGCCTGGCCACGCAACGGGGAACCACGCTCACCGGGCTCTCACCCGAGGACCGGCTCGGCGTCGACCCGCGGCTGGCGGGCGACTGGCCCGACCTCTCCGTGGAGGCCTCGGTCGCCGCCCGCGACAGCCCGGGCGGTACCGCGCCGAAGCGGGTCGCCGAGGCTGCGGCCGCGCTGCGCTCCCGCCGGGCCGAACTCGCCCAGCGCATCGACGAACACTGCGTCATCGTGTACGAAGGAGAGACCGGGAAGTGACCACGAACGATCTGGCGGCCAGCCGGGAGCAGTACCGTACGGCCGGCTACACCGTGCTGACAGGCCTCTATAACGCGGACGAGATCGAGGGCTTCCGGCAGGAGTGCGCCCGGCTCTGGACCCTCGACGGGCTCGACGACGACCTGAACCTGCGTACGGAGTTCCGGCGCGGTCCCGACGGCAGATACATCTTCGACCGTCTCGACCCGGTCCTCGACATCTCGCCGGCGCTGAGCCGCGCGGCGACGCACCCGGCGCTGCTCGGGGCGCTTCAGGCCGTCCTCGGCGGCGCCGCCAAGCTGGTGAAGTGCAAGCTCATCCGCAAGGAACCGGGCACGAACGGCTACGCCGCACACCAGGATTTCCTGTATTGGCGCTGGCTCGACAAGCACCCGGAGACGCTGTTCACGGTGGCCATCAACCTCTATCCGAGCGACGAGCGCTCCGGCGGGATCGGATTCTACCGCGGTGCCCACCACGAACTGATCCCCGGGCCCGGCGGCGACACCGAGGCTGACTGCGACCCGGCCCGGCTCGACCCGTCCACCGTCGAGGTCCCCGCGCTGGACGCCGGCGACGTCCTGGTCTTCCACTCGCTGGCCCCGCACTTCAGCAGCCGCAACGACAACGACCGCCCGCGGACCATCCTGCTGCCGAGCTACTGCGTGACCGACGAGTCCGGGCTCTACGACAAGTACTACAAGCGCGAGATCGTACGGCGCTGCGAGGAGTTGGTCGGCTTCGAGCGGTACTTCGCGCGCAGCGAGGCGTTCTGACATGCATGTCCTGTTGCTCCACCCCGTGGCAACGTGGTCGCTCGGCCGCGTCGCCGCAGTGTGCGGCCGCGAAGGCTGGCCGCTGACGATCGTGACGATCGAGAGCTCGACCGTCGCCGACACGACGCCGGTGCACGAGTGGATCAGAGTGCCTGCCTTGTCCGATTCCCCCGAGGTGCTGCTGGCGCAGATGGGGGACCGGCAGTTCGGCGCGGTCGCCGCCGGCAACGAGTTCGCGGTGATCGCGGCCGACGTGCTGGCTCGGGAGTTGGGCGTTCCGCACAACGACGTGGCCGGGATCCGCGCCTCCCGCAACAAGTCACTCATGCGGGAGATGTTCGCCCGGCAGGGCGTGCCGCAGCCGGCCACTGTCGCCCGGCTCGCCTCGCCGGCCGAGAGCGCCGGGCTGGACTGGTCTTCGGTGACCTTCCCGGTGATCGTGAAGCCGGTCGACATGGCCATGAGCCTGTTCGTCCGCAAGTGCGACTCTCGGGAGGAGGTCGACGAGACGCTGACGCGGATGGCGGCCTTCACGACGTCGCGGCTGACGAACTACGAGTTCACTGCGGGCGCGCTCGTCGAGGAGTTCGTGGACGGGCCCGAGTTCAGCCTCGAATGTGTCGTGCAGGACGGCCGAGTGGTGACGCATGCGCTCACCCGCAAGTTCGTGTCCGCGCTGCCGGCCTGCTACGAGATCGGTCACCGGTCCGGCACCGAGATCCCGCAGCGGCACCGGGACCCGCTGCTGGGGGCGGCCGAGCGCATCGCCGCAGGCTGGGGTATGCCGCAGGGGGTGATGCACGTGGAGCTGAAGATGACCGACGAGCGGCTGGCCGTCATCGAGGCCGCCGCCCGGCCGGCCGGCGGGCACGTGCCGGAGATCGTCGAGCTGCAGCACGGGCTGTCGCTGGAGGAGGCCTACCTGTTCGCCCGCGCCGGCCGGCCGTGGAAGGGCACGCCGGCGCAACCGGCCGGGACATGGCACGGGATCCGCTTCCACTTCGACGAGCGCACCGCCGTGCCGCGCCCGGACAGCGTCGAGGTCGTCCGGGTCACCGAGGACGCGGAGGGCGTCGTACCCGGCGCGGAGCCGTTCTCGGTCAACCGCCGCACCGGCTACTCGGTGCTGCGCGGCTCGTCGCTGGATGAGCTGGACGGATACCTCGGTGCCCAATGAGCCCCGGGTCGTCGTCGTGGGCGGCGGCCCCGGCCTGTGCGACCGCCTCCGACAGGCGAGGGCGCAGATCACGCTGGTCGACACCCCGGCCGGGCACGACCCGGCACTGCTCCGCATCGCCCGCCGTACCATCCTGACCGGGTACGACGACCCGGCGCTGATCCCGGCACTGGCGGCGATCCACCGCGACGACCCGTTCACCGCCGTGTTGTCGTTGACCGAGCCGGGGCTGCTGCCCGCGGCCCGGATCGCGGCGGCCCTCGGGATCGAGGCCGTACCGCCGGAGGTCGTCGGCCGTACGCGCGACAAGCTCGCCATGCGCCACCGGCTGCGGGAGGCGGGCTTCTCGGACGCCCCCGCGACGGTCGTGGCCGACGCCGCCGCCGTCCGCGCGTTCGGCGACGAGCACGGCTACCCGGTGATCGTGAAGCCGCGGCATGGGCAGGGCAGCGAGAACGTGGCGTGCTTCCGGGGCCCCGGCGACATCGTCATGCCGCCCCCCGGTGCCGACGACTACCTCGCCGAGCCGTACTTCGCCGGCCCGGAGTACTCGGTCGAGGCGTTCAGCCACGCCGGCGAGCACCGCATCGTCGCGATCACCGGCAAGCTCACCCAGGACGACGACCCCGACAACCCGTTCGTCGAGATCGGCCACGTGGTTCCGGCGCCGCTCCCGGCGGCGGCCGCGGCGACGATCGAGGCGTACGTGAGCGCGTTCCTCGACACCATGGGGATCGCCGACGGCTGCACCCACACCGAGGTACGCCTGACCCCGACCGGACCGCAGGTCATCGAGACGCACACGCGCGTCGGCGGCGATTCGATCCCCACGCTCGTCCGGCAGGCCACCGGCCACGACCTGCTCGACATGCTGGTGGACTGGACGCTGCGCCGGTCCGGGCCGGGCGAGCCCTCGCCGGGGGCACCCGGTGCCGCCGCGATCCGCTACTTCACGCCGCCTCCCGGCCGGGTTACCGCAGTCCACGGGCTGCAACGCCGCCAAGGGTTGCCGGGCGTCCTGAAGGTGCACCTGCCCCTGCGGCCCGGCGACACAATCCCGGCCGTCAAGGACTCCCGGAGCCGGGCCGGATACGTGATCGCGGTAGCCCCGGACACCGACCGGGCCGTTGCCCTATGCCGAAAGGTCATCACCGGGATCACGATCGAGGTCGGGTAACGTGCCCCCGGATTTTCAATACCAATTCACGACAGGCGGCATAACGGTGCAGGACGAAACAAACAAGGGCGGCGGACTGATCCGGGGTCGGTTCGACGAGGGCCTCGACGACGTGATGGCGAAAATCAACGCCTCCATCGGGTTCGACCGCCGGATGGCCTCGCAGGACATCGACGGCTCCGTCGCCCACGTCACGATGCTCAACGCCCAGAAGATCATCTCTGTGGAGGACGCCGACGCTATCAAGGCCGGGCTGACGACGATCCGCGAGGAGATCGCCTCGGGCCGCTTCACCTATTCCGTGGAGCTCGAGGACATCCACATGAACGTCGAGGCCCGCCTCGGCGAGCTGATAGGCGCCGCCGCCGGCCGGCTGCACACCGCCCGTAGCCGCAACGACCAGGTGGCCACGAGCTTCCGGCTCTGGGTGCGCGACGCCCACGACCGGGCGCTGGAGCTGGTCCGCACCCTCATCGAGGTGCTGGTCGAGCAGGCCGCACAGAACGCCGGCACGATCATGCCCGGCTACACCCACCTGCAGAGCGCGCAGCCCGTGTCGTTCGGTCACCACCTGATGGCGTACGTCGAGATGTTCGGGCGTGACCACGGACGGCTCAGTGACGCCCGTACCCGCATGAACGAGTCCCCGCTGGGGGCGGCCGCCCTGGCCGGCACGTCCTTCCCGATCGACCGTGACCTGACCGCGGACCTGCTCGACTTCGCCCGGCCGATGCGCAACTCCCTGGACGCGGTCTCGGACCGCGACTTCGCCATCGAATACCTGTCGGCGGCCGCGCTGTGCATGACGCACCTATCCCGGCTCGCCGAGGAGATCGTGCTGTGGATGTCGCCGCAGTTTGGCTTCATCACGATGTCGGACCGGTGGACGACCGGCTCGTCAATCATGCCGCAGAAGCGGAACCCGGACGCCGCCGAGTTAGTCCGGGGCAAGACCGGCCGGGTGCACGGCTCGCTGACCGGCCTGCTCGGGGTCATGAAGGCGCTGCCGCTGACGTTCTCCAAGGACATGCAGGAGGACAAGGAGCAGACCTTCGACGCCGCCGACACCCTGGAACTCTGCCTCAAGGCCATGATCGGCATGCTGCGGGACCTGCGCCCTAAGCCCGAGGCCATGCTGGCTGCGGCCGGCAGCGCCCACTCGACGGCGACCGACCTCGCCGACTGGCTGGTCCGGGAGTTGGGTCTGCCGTTCCGGGAGGCCCACCACATCACCGGACGCCTCGTGCGCCTGGCCGACGAGCACGGCAGCGACCTGGCCGGGCTGTCGCTGCAGGACATGCACTCGGTCGACGCCCGCATCACCGACGCGGTCTTCACCGTCCTCGGCGTCGAGGACTCGGTCGTCTCCCGCCGCAGCTACGGCGGCACCTCACCCGAGTGCGTCGCCCGCGAGGCCGAACAGTGGCGCGCCCGGATCGAGGAATTCCGGGCCGGATGACGACCTACCGAGCGCTCTTCGCCGTACGCGAGTTCCGGGTCCTGTTCGTCGTCCGGCTCTTCGCCATGACCGCCGTCGTCGTCTCCGGGCTGGCGCTGGGCACCGTCATGTACGACGAGACGGGTTCGCCGTTCCTGACGGCGGTCTCGCTCTTCGGCGGCCCGCTGGTGCAACTCCTGTCGGCCCGCTACCTGCTGGCCTCCTCCGACCTGCTGCGCCCGCGGACGGCGATGGTCTTCATGGCGTGCGTGGCACTGGCCATGGCGTCGCTGCAGATGATCCCGGGCCTGACCTGGTGGGCCCGCTTCCTGATCCTTGCCGGCGGCTACGTGGCGCTGTCCGCGACCTCGGGCGCGGTCATCGCGCTGCTGTCGGACATCGTGCCCAAGCAGTCGTTCATCCTGGCCCGGGCCACCCTGAACATCACCGTCGGCGGCATGCAGATCATCGGGTACGGCATCGGGGCCGTCCTGCTCGCGGCGGCGTCGACGACCTGGCTGTTCCGGATCGCGGCCCTGGTCAGCATCGTCGCGGGCGGGACGGCCCGACTCGGGCTGCCCGACCTGCCGGCACGCGCCTCGGGCAAGGTCGTCGCCCGTAGCCGCGCCGTCAACCGCGAACTGCTCACCTCGCCGTCGCTGAGGCCGCTGTTCCTCATGATGTGGGTGCCCAACGGGCTGGTCGTGGGCTGCGAGGCGCTGTTCATCCCGTACGCCACCGACCGGGCCGGATACCTCTTCGCCGCCGGAGCCGTCGGCATGCTGGCCGGCGACGTCATCGTGGGCCGCTTCGTCCCCGAACACCGCCGCGACCGGCTCATCCTGCCGATGCGCCTACTGCTAGCGGTGCCGTTCCTCGTGTTCCCGCTGTCGCCGCCGGTGCCGCTGGCGGCAGTGCTCGTCGGGCTCTCCGCCTTCGGATACTCGGCGTCGCTGCCCCTGCAGGAGCGACTCGTCCACGCCACCCGCGACGACGTACGCGGCCAGGCGTTCGGCCTGTCCACCACTGGCCTGCAGGTCGGCCAGGCCATCGGTGCCTTGGTCGCCGGAGCCTTGGCCGAGGCGCTGGCCGGTATGCGCGGCGTCGGGTTGGCGATGGCGGCGATGGCCGTGATGTCGCTGCTCGTCGTCGCGGCGCTCGTCGATGGACTGAGGCGCTCGCAGCCCGCCGAGGTGCTCGCAGCCTGACGATGCCGGCCCCGGAACGCGTTTCCCGGGGCTACCCGAAATCCATTTCCCAGGACCGCCCGACCGATTTTAGAACCGGGTTGTCTACCCGCTTGCCCATTTTCCGGCCCGCAACACGCATTCCCGGGGGAAAAACCACATGTCACAGACCGCGATCTCGCCACGGCTGCTGTTCCAGCGAGCCACCGTACGACCCCGGGACGAGGCCGTCTTCATCGTCAAGCTGCTGGTCCTCGCCGTGCTCACCGCCGCCGGTGCCTGGTGCGCCCTGCAGCCGACGGTCGCGGTGACGGTGGCCGGCGTGGTGCTGCTCGGACTCGCCTACACCCATGCCGTGGAGCTGCAGCACCAGTGCCTGCACCACTCGGCGTTTCGCCGCTCCCGGCTGCACCGGATCGTCGGAGTGCCGCTCGGTCTGCCCCTGATGGTCGCCTACAGCCACTACCGGGTACGCCACCTGCAGCACCACCGCGCCCTCGGCACGCCCGACGACACCGAGTTCTTTGGCTTCGACACCCGGCAGCCGCTCACCGCCGGCACCCTCGTGCGCGGCTTCATCGACCTGCGTCGCCTCGCCGCCGTCGCCCGAGACACGGCCCAGTGCGTCGCCGGCCGCTGGGAGTACGACATGGGCCAGATCTCCCCGCGCAGCCGCAAGGCGATCGTCACCGAATACCGGCTGTTTGCCGCGGCCGCCGTCCTGCTGCTGGTTGCCTGCGCCCTCGGCGGTGGCGAATGGGTACTTCGGCTGTGGCTACTCCCCCTCGTCGTCGCCATGCCGATGCATTTCCTGGTCGAACTGCCCGAGCACATCCTGTGCGACACCGAGAGCATCGACGTACTACGCAACACCCGCTCGATCACCGGCAGCCCGCTGACCACCTGGTTCACCAACGGCAACAACCTGCACATCGAGCACCACGCCGCGATGAACGTGCCCATTAACCGGCTCCGGGAACGCCACGGCGAGGCCCGAGAGCTGGGCCTTCACGTGCAACGCACGTACGCGGATTTCTTTTTGATCGTTGCCCGGGAGATCTGGAGGAACCGCGACCGTTCCCGCGCCTGAGCCCCAGATCCTCGACTCCGATCACGGCGTCCGGGCGTGGCCGCCAGCGGATTCCAGAGTGGTGGGCAGGTTCAGACAGTCGAAGCATTTGTCTCTACGAGTTCGGCGAAAATCTCGGAGGGCTTCTTCCAATTGTGGATCTTACGGGGTCGGTCGTTGATTTCGGAAGCTACCATCGCTAAGTACTTCGGGTCGGACGTGATCGGGATGCCTTTCGG
>NZ_WBKR01000201.1 GCF_008868155.1 Micromonospora sp. ALFpr18c | reverse complement strand
GGGTTGGTGGGTGGACAGGGCGCGGAGGGTTTCCGCGGTTGCGATGGCGTCGCTGCGGGCGCTGCCGTGGCGGCCGTCGGTGCTGTAGAGGGTCGGGTCGGCCGTCAGGGGATGGTCGGTGAGGTGCACGTGGATCGTGTGCAGGCGTTCGGCGAGAGCGGCCGTGTGTGCGGAGAGCCGTTGCATCCGTTCGTGCAGGCCCGGGCGTAGCGCCTCGGGGACCGCCGGGCTGTGCGAGACGTCGAACATGCCCACCGTGATCACATCCGCGCCGGCGTCCCGCAGCGCGCCGATCATCGCGGTCAGCTCGGCGTCCACCGCGTCCGCGTCGTACGCCGGGTGGAAGGCGTCGTTGCCGCCGCAGACCACCAGCGCCAGGTCCGGCGCGAAGGCCAGCGCCGCGGCGAGCTGAGCGGCCCGCACCTGGTGCGCCCGCAGCCCGCGCCGACCCAGATTCCGGTACGCCAGCTCGGGGCGCACGGCGGTCAGTTCGGCGGCGATCCGGTCGGCCCACTGCACGTCGGGGTAGCCCGGTGTCGGCTCGCACATGCCCTCCACGACGCTGTCGCCGAGCGCCACGAACCGCCTCCACGGGTGCCCGCGTAGCAGGTCGGCGGCCTCCCCGGGGCGGAGGCAGTACGGGTCCGTCGATTCGGTAAGCGTCGATGGCATGCCGGCACGCTAGCCGACCGCCGACCGCTCGGCCAGGCTCACCTCGGCCAGGTACACGCAGGTCCGTCCCTCGTGGGAGGAGTAGTAGCTGACCCACAACAGGTCGTCGTGCCAGACCAGGCCGGGGTAGCTGGTGTCTCCGCCGGAGAGCAGCGCGACGAGTTCGGTCAGCTCACCCCGGCGACGTCGACGGCGCAGATCGCCGTGCGGACCTCGCCGTCGAGCAGGCGTACGCCGGCCAACAACCGCCCGCCGGGCAGCCGCAGCAGCGTCGGCCCGCCCACCTGGACACCCAGGTCGGTCCAGCTCCAGTCCCGGTACGGCGGTGCCGCCCGGCCGAGGTGCGCGGTGGCGTCGTCCCCGTCGCGGCGCAGCAGGCAGAGGGCGGTGCCGTCCGGGTCGAAGACCAGCCCGGACTCGTTGGGGTAGCCGCCCTCGAACAACGTCGGCACCCACGGCCGGAGGTCGACGCCGTCGGTGCTGCGGTAGAGCCGCGCGAACCTCGGGTCACGGGTGGCGTAGCCGACGCCGTACATCACGTCGTCGCGCCAGGCGGCCCGCCACACCCAGACGCCCGGTTCGCCCACCGGGATCGGCGCACCCCAGCGGTGCCCGTCGACGGAGAGCCAGGTCACCGTCTCGAACGTCTTGGTGGTCGCACCGGTGGCGGCCGCCGCCAGCAGTTGCAGCCGCCCGTCCGGCCGGGGGACGAGGCGCGGGTCGCGCAGGTCGGCGCCGGCCTGCCGGACGACCGCCGCGGACGTCCACGACCGTCCGTCGGTCGACGTCAGCACCCGGATCACGCCGTCGTCGGAGAGATGGGTCCGTGCCTCGCGGAAGACGCAGAACCACCGGCCGGCATGCCGGACGAGGTCGGTGAACGCGCTGTGCGGCGCGGTGTCGCCGATCCGGTGGACGGCGGTGACCTCGGCGGTGACGCGGCGGGTGGGTGACGACGTCATGCGCGGCGGCCTCCTGATGGGGTGACGACGGCCGACGCTAGACCCTCGCGCCGACGGTCGTGCGGCGACGAGACGAACGCTCGACGAACTCCCCGGGCGTGCGGTACGGGCTCAGCGGGCCACGCTGTGCTCGGCGAGGAGTTCGTCGAGCACGTGCCGGGCCCCGGCGGCCTTGGCCGGGTGCGGGTCGTCCAGGGTGATCAGCGCCTTCCACAGTGCCCAGCCTCGTCCTCGGGCCCAGGTGGCGTCGTCGAGACCGAGCGCGGCCCGGAATGCGGCCCGGCTCGGACCGTGCAGCAGGGTCCAGGCGATCACGGTGTCACAGGCGGGGTCGCCCACGCCGCAGCAGCCGAAGTCGATGACGGCGGCGAGCCGGCCGTCGCGGACCAGCAGGTTGCCGTCCGCCACGTCGCCGTGAAACCAGACCGGCGGCCCGGCCCAGGTGGCGTCGAGAGCGGCTTGCCAGATGTCGGTGACCACGTCGACGGGCAGCCGGTCGCGGTGCGCCTCGATCGCCGCCCGGGTCTCCGGGTCGTACGTGGACAGCGGGCCACCTCGCCAGGCGCTGTGCGGGCCGGCCGCCGGGCCGTCGGTGGTGTCGACGCCGTGCAGGGCGCGCAGGAAGGCAGCGAGGTCGGTGGCGAAGACGGTCAGCTCGTCGATCCGCTCGGGGCGCGCGGTCCGGCCGTCGATCCATCCGTAGACCGACCACGGGTACGGATAGCCGGCGCCGGGTCGCCCGTGGGCCAGCGGGGTGGGTATCTCCAGTGGCAGTCGCGCGCCGAGCCACGGCAGCCAGCGCTGCTCCTTGGCGACCTGCGCCGCGTAGCCCTCGCCGCTGGGCAGCCGCACGGTCATGTCCTCGCCCAGGTGGAAGGTGCGGTTGTCCCAGCCGCCGACCTCGACCGGGCGCACCGGCAGCTCGGCCCACCGGGGAAACTGCTCGGCGACCAGTCGGCGGACCAGGCCCGCGTCGATGCGCCGGGCCGTCGTGTCGTCGGTGCGCCGGGCCGTCGTGTCGTCGCTGTGCGGTACGTCGGGTACGGGCTGTGCGCTCATCCGCCCGAGCCTGTGGGCTTCGACGGCCGCCCGCAACCGATTTGCGCCGACAGGGGGGCCGTTGGGCCGGCGCTCGGACAGGCGTGCGGGAGGTGCGGGCCCGCCGTCCCTCAACCGCACGAGGGGGTCGCAATCCGCTGGCAGCGGGAACGTCAGGCGGTGGCGGCAGGTGTGGGCCGTGTCGGTGACGTCGGGTCGGACGCCCTGGCCACCAGCGGGAACGCGGTCACCAGCAGGCATGCCGACGCCATGGCCAGCAGCGCCGGGGTGAGCCCGAGTGCGTCCACCGACCAGCCGCCGAGCAAAGCGCCGACCGGCAGACCGATGAAGGCCAACGACCCGGCGATGCCGATCACGCGGGTCTGCAACTCCGGTGGCACCCGCTCGTAGAGCGCGACACCGAGCAGCGGATTGACCGCCGCGATGCCGATCCCGGACAGGAAGGTCACCACGAGCACCACCGGCAGCTCGTCGCTGATCGCCAGCGCGACCAGCCGGGGTGTGCCGGCGACCAGCGCCCCGACGAGGAAGGTCGACCGGGCCGGCAGTCGCGGCCCGAGCGCGGTGAACGCCACGTTGCCCAGCAGCGCGCCCGCCGAGAACGCCGCCAGCACCAGGCCCAGCCCGCTCGGGCCGTGCAGCTCCCGGGCGACCCACACCGGGATGTAGACCGCCACGCTGGCGTTGGCCACCATGTTGAGCGCCGAGACGACCACCAGCATGCCCAGCAGGGGCCGGTCCCGGGCGAGATAGCCGAACCCGCCGCGCAGCGCCCGCAGGTAGCCCTCCGGCTGGACGGGCCGCGCCGCGGCGGCCGGAGGCCGGACCAGGACGCCGATCAGCAGCGCGCAGACGCCGAAGGTGGCCGCGTCGATGAGGATCGCCTCGGTCACCCCGAACGCGGCGATCAGCACCCCACCCACCGCGGCGCCGAACAGCGTCACCAGCCGGCTCAACCCGTCGTACGCGGAGGTCAGCCGGATCAGCGGCACCCCGGCCGCCTCGGCGACCGGCCGGAACATCACGTGCTTGACCCGGTCACCGATGCCGCGCAGCGCGCCGGCCACCGCCACCAGCGCCACCAGCGGGGCGAACCCCAACCACGGGGTCAGCGCGACCACCACCATGGCCACCGCGCTGCCCGCGTCACAGATGATCGAGGTGCGGCGCAGGCCGATCCGGTCCGCCCACGGCGTGCCCAACGCGCTGGACAGCAGGTAGGGCAGGGTCTCGGCGAACGCGACCAGGCCCATCTTGGTCGGGCTGCCGGTGGTGACCAGCACCAGCCACGGGATGGTCACCACCGAGATGCGGGTGCCCAGGTTGGAGATCAGGTCCGCGCCGACCAGGACGATCAGCTGCCGGCGGGGTGTCACGCCCCGACCGCCGCCGCCCGACGCGCCGCGTACCGCTCGCGCAGCGCCCGCTTGTCCACCTTGACCGACCGGTTCACCGGCAGCCGTTCGACGAACTCCACCCCCGCCGGCGCCCACATCTCGTTGAGTTCGGCGGTGACCAGGTCGATCAGCTCCGCGCCGGTCACCGTGGCGTCCGGAGCCGGCACCACGTAGGCGTACGGAACCTCGCCGACCGTCTCGTCCGGCACGCCGATCACGGCGGCGGCCCGCACCTGCGGGTGTCCGGCCAGCACATCCTCGATCGGACGGCAGAAGATCGCCCAGTTCCGCCGGTGCGTGACGATCATGTCGTGCGCCCGGTCGACCAGGTAGAGGTAGCCGTCGTCATCGAGGTGACCGATGTCGCGGGTGCGTACCCAACCGTCGACGAGCGTCTGCGCGGTCAGCTCCGGTTGGCCGTGGTAGCCGGCGAAGCTCAGTCGGGTGTGCACCCACACCTCCCCGTCGCGGCCCGCCGGTACCACCACGCCGTCGTCGTCGCGGATCTCGATCCGCACGTCGCCGTAGGGCCGCCCGCAGGAGCGCAGCCGCTCCGGGTGCTCCGGGTCGTCGGTCAGGCCGGGCAGCGCGGTGATCACCACGGCCTCGCTGAGGCCGTACACGATGCGCAGCACCGGGCCGAACCGCGCGATGGCCTGGCGCAGCCGGGCGGGCGCGGCGGGCCCGGCGCCCACGTTGAACATGAACATGGCGGAGAAGTCCGCGCCGACCAGCGCCGGATGGTCCAGCAGCTCGTAGAGCATCGGCGGGGTGACGAAGGTGGAGTTGATCCGCTCCCGCTGCACGGTGTCCACGAAGGCCACCGGATCCCAGTCGTCACGCAGGACCAGCACCCCGCCGGTGAACAGGTTGAACAGCGTGGTGATCTGCCCGCTGGCCAGCCACATCGGCGAGTGCGACAGGTGCCGCAGCAGCGGGAACCCGGCGGCGCGCAAGTCGGCGGCCAGGGCGAGGATCTGGGTGTAGAAGCTCTCCCGGTGGTGCACCAGCTTGGGACTGCCGGTGGTGCCGCTGGTCTGCAGGAACGACTCCGGCGCGGGCACGGACTCCGGCAGGCCGACCGGGTCGGCGTCGGCGGTCAGATCCGGCCCGGCGCCGCCCGTGCCCAGGCAGCACACCGGTGTGCCGGGCAGCGCGGCGGCCAGCTCCGGGCCGAGGCTGGCCGGGTCGCGGGCGTCGTAGACGAGGGCGTCGGGGCGGGCCAGGCGGATGAACTCGTCGACCTCCCGGCGGGACGTGACCGGGGCGACCCACATCGTCCGGCAGCCGATCAGGTGCAGGGCGAGCTGGAGCAGCGGGCCCTCCACCGCGTTCGCCACCGTCACCAGCACCGCCGCTCCGGGGCGTACGCCGTGCCGGGTCAGGGTGGCGGCCATCGCGCGGACCAGAGCGGCGGCCTCGGTGTACGTGAGACGGCGGTCCCCGCCGACCAGCGCCTCCCGGTCGCCGAACCCGGCGAAGAGGCCCAGCACCGTGTCCACGTAGGTCGTCGTGTGCCCGGGTCCGTCAGTCATCCGGCAGCCCCCATCCGAGATAGCGGCGGCCCCGGGCCGCTCCCCGGTGAACGAAACGACCGCATCGCCGCCGCCTGCGAGCCTAGGCCGACGAGGGCTCGCCGGAACCCGGCCGAAGGGCGATCTGGCAGGCCCGGCGGACATTTGATCGCGTCGATCAGGTTGATTGACGCCCGTCAGCGGCGGCGGCTAGGTTTCTGGACCATCGTCCAGGCGGGCGCCGTCAGCGGACGGCCCTGGGCTGCCACACGATGGAGGTTCCATGTCGACCCCGAAGAGATGGCATGTCGTCGCCGCCGCGGTCGCGGTGCTGGTCACGGGCACACCCGCCGTCGTCGCCAGCGCCGGTCCGTCCGGGACCGCCGCCGGCCGACCCGACCGCTCCGAGTGGGCGGGCAGCTGGGCCACCGCGGTGACCCGGGGCAACTCGGTCGGGCTGACGAACACCGGCCTGAACGACCAGAGCGTCCGGATGGTCGTGCACGTCTCGGTGGGCGGCCCGGCGCTGCGGGTACGCCTGAGCAACCTGTACGGCGAGCAGGCCGTGCGCGTCGGCCGGGCCACCGTCGCCCGACCGAACACCGCCACCGCCGAGGACCTGTCCGACATCGACGCGGCCTCGCTGCGTCCACTGACCTTCACCGGCGCCGCCTCGGCCACCATGAACCGGGGTGCCGAACTGCTCAGCGACCCGCTGACCTTCCCCGTCGCGGACGACAGCGACCTGGTGGTCACCCTGCACTTCCCGACGCAGACCGGCCCGACCACGTTCCACGGGCAGTCCCAGCAGGCCAACTTCATCGGCGCCGGCGACCTGACCGGCGCCGCCGAGGGCACCGGGTTCACCACCCGCCCCACCTGCTGCTGGTTCTTCCTCTCCGGCATCGACGTGCAGCGCAAGGCCAGCCCCGGCGCGCTGGTGGTGCTCAGCGACTCCATCGGTGACGGCAACGGCAGCACCGTCAACGCCAACCGGCGCTGGCCCGACCTGCTGTCCGACCGGCTGCTCGCGGCCCGCCCGGACGCGCGCACCCCGGGCGTGCTCAACCTGAGCCTCGCCGGCAACCGGCTCAACCACGAGGGCACCGAGCCGGGCGACGGCAACTACCCCGGCTACTTCCAGCTCGGCCCGAACGCGGCGGCCCGGCTCAACGAGGACGTCTTTCCCCAGACCGGGGTGCGCACGGTCGTCACCCACCTGGGCATCAACGACATCTGGATGTCGAACGACCCGCCGGAGGCGATCATCGCCACCCTGCGCCAGATCAACCAGCAGCTCCAGCAGCGCGGGCTCACCAGCCTGGTGGCCACGCTGACCCCGTACGAGGGGCACGGCGCACCGGGTGTGTGGACGCCGCAGAAGGAGGCCACCCGGCAGGCGGTGAACGCGTACCTGCGCGGCAGCCGGGAGTTCGACGGGCTGCTCGACTTCGACCGGGTGCTGCGCGACCCCGCGCGGCCCAGCCAGCTGTCGCCCGCGTACGACTCGGGCGACCACATCCACCCGAACGACGCCGGTAACCAGGCTCTCGCTGACGCGGTGCCGCTGCGGCTGCTCGGGTTGTGACACCGGCCGGGGGTGGCGGGTGATCGTCGCCGCCCCCGGCACCGACATCCTGGGGGGGAGTACGTCGTGACGGTGCAGGATCTGCTCACCGGCCTGTACAGCGAAGAGGGCCGCCAGAATCCGTACCCGTGGTACGCCGGACTGCACCGGTTCGGGCCGGTCAGCGCGGTGCCGGCCCGTGCCGAGCATCGCACGGTGGCGGCGGTGGCGGTCGGCTACGACCTGATCGACGGGTTGCTGCGCGATCCGGAGTGGACGAAACAGCCGCCGCCGGGCTGGCAGGAGCACGAGATCCTGCGGACCTTCCAGACCTCGATGATGTTCGTGAACCCGCCCGATCACACCCGGATGCGGCACGTCTTCTCCCGCACCTTCACCCCGCGCCGGTTGGGCGCACTGGAGCCGGTGATCGTGCGGGTCGTCGACGAGTTGCTGGACCGGATGGCCGACGCGGGGAGCGATGTCGTCGACTTCGTGGCGGATTTCGCGTACCCGATCCCGGCTCTGGTGATGGCCGAGTTCATCGGCATCCCGGTCAAGGACCTGGTGTGGTACCGCGAGCGGGTGGAGCGGATCGACGAGTTGCTGGATGTGGCGGGCAAGACCCCGCAGCGGTTGGCCGCGGCCAACGCCGCGGCGGAGGAGCTGCGGGTCTTCTACCGGGAGCTGCTGGCCCACCGCCGGCGGTCGCCCGGCGACGACCTGCTCAGCGGACTGGTCGAGGCGCTCGACTCCGGTGAGGTGGAGCTGACCGAGGATGAGCTGGTCAGTAATCTGATCGTGTTGTTCAACGCCAGCTTCGTCACCACCGTCTACATGTTCAGCAACGGACTGCCGCTGCTGCTGGCCCACCCGGAGACGGTCGCCGCGCTGCCCGGCGACCAGGAGTTGACCACGGGTTGCGTCGACGAGGTGCTGCGGCTGGAGAGCCCGGTGCACTTCCTGGCCCGCGCCGCGCCGGCGGACACCGTGCTCGACGGCGTGCCGGTCGCCCGCGACGACGACGTCCTGATCATCATCGGGGCCGCCAACCGGGATCCGGCGCGCTTTGCGGATCCGGACGCCTTCGACCCGACCCGACCCGGGCCTCCGTCGCTGGCCTTCGGCGTGGGCCCGCACTTCTGCCTCGGCGCGGCGGTGTCCCGGCTGGAGGGGCGCCTCGCGCTGCCCCGGCTGTTCGCCCGGTTCCCCGACCTGACGGTCACCGAGACGCCGACGTACAGCGGCAGCCTCTTCCTGCGTGGCATCGACAAGCTGCTGATCAGCACCGGCGGTTAGGAGACCGGCATGGCCCTGCACCCGGAGGTGGCGGCGTACCGGGCGGCCCGCGCCGCGGCCGGCACCCCACCGCTGTACGACCAGACGTTGGCCGAGGCCCGCGCCGCGGATCTGGCCGCCATCCGCGCCGGCGCCGGCGCGGTCGAGCAGGTCTTCGAGGTACGCGACGAGCGGATCCCCGGTCCCGCCGGGGACCTGCCGCTGCGGGTGTACCGGCCGGCCGGCTCCGGTGCGCTGCCCACCCTGCTGTACTTCTTCGGCGGCGGGTGGACGCTCGGCAGCATCGACACCGCCGACGGCATCTGCCGGCGGCTGGCCAACCTGGTGCCCTGCCAGGTGATCACCGTCGGCTACCGGCTGGCCCCGGAGCACCCGTTCCCGGCGGCGGTGCAGGACTGTCACGCCGCCACCGTGTGGATCGCCCGGCACGCCGACCGGCTGGGTGCCGACCCGGGCCGGCTGGCGCTGGGTGGGGACAGCGCCGGCGGGAACCTGGCCGCCGCGGTCACCCTGCTCTGCCGTGCGGACGGGCCCGCGCTCGCCGCTCAGCTGCTGGTCTATCCGAACACCGACCAGAGCGGTGCGCCGGCCGGCCCGGTCGGCGACGACTCGACGCTGTTCAACCGCCACTCGGTCGCCTGGTACCGGACGCACTACCTCACCGACCCGGCGCAGGCCCGCGACCCGTTGGCCTCGCCGCTGCTCGCCGACGACCTGTCCGGCCTGCCCCCGGCGCTGGTGGTCACCGCCGAACTGGACCCGCTGTGCGCGGAGGGGCAGCGCTATGCCGAGCGGCTGCGCGAGGCCGGTGTGCCGACCCGGCTGGCGCACTACCCGCAGATGATCCACGGCTTCTTCGCGATGCCCGGTGTGTTCACCGACGGGCGGCGGGCGCAGGCGGGCGCGGCGGCGTTCCTGCGGGAACACTTCGGGCTGCCGGACCGGGCGGCCGCCAGCCCGGCCGGCTCGGCGGTGCGCGGTGGGTGACCCGGTGCTGACCGACGTGCCGGCCGTGTCGCTGGACGACTACGCCGAGCGGGCCCGTGCGGTGCTGCCGCCGGACGTGTGGGACTACGTGGGCGGTGGCAGCGCGGCCGAGGTGACCCTGGCCGCCAACCGTCGCGCGCTGGACCGGGTCGCGGTGCTGCCCCGGGTGCTGCGCGGCGCGGGCACCGTCGACCTCGGCACCCGGCTGCTCGGCCGCCGGTACGCCATGCCGGTCGGGGTGGCGCCGATGGCGTACCAGCGGCTGCTGCACCCGGACGGAGAACGGGGTCTCGCGGCGGCGGCCGGCGTGGCCGGGGTGCCGTACCTGGCGAGCACGCTGGGCAGCACACCGATCGAACAGGTGACCCGGGTCGGCGCGGACGTCTGGTTCCAGCTCTACTGGTTGCGCGACCGGTCCCTCGTCCGTGACCTGTTGGACCGGGTCGTCGCGGCCGGCTGCCGGGCCCTGGTGGTCACCGTGGACGTGCCGGTGCTGGGCCGGCGACCCCGGGACCTGCGCAACGCGTTCCGGCTGCCGGACGACGTGGTCGCCGCGAACCTGCCCGACGGTCGTGACGCCCTGGCGCACACCGGCGCCCCCGGCGTGTCCGCGATCGCCGCGCACACCACCGCGTCGTTCGCCCCGGCGCTGCGCTGGGCGGACCTGGCCTGGTTGCGTGCGCAGGTCGACCTGCCGCTGGTGGTCAAGGGGGTGTTGGACCCGCGCGACGCGGTCGAGGCGGTACGGGTCGGCGCGGACGCGGTGGTCGTCTCCAACCACGGCGGCCGGCAGTTCGACGGTGCGCCGGCCAGCGTGACCATGCTGCCGGAGGTCGTCGACGCGGTCGGCGACGGTTGTCAGGTGCTGCTGGACAGCGGCATCCGCGGCGGAACGGACGTGCTGCGGGCGTTGGCGTTGGGCGCGGCCGGTGTGCTCGTGGGCCGACCGCTGCTCTGGGCGTTGGCCGTCGGTGGTGAGCCGGCGGCCCGGGACGCGTTGGCGCTGCTCGCCGCCGAGCTGACCGACGCGCTCACCCTGGCCGGTTGTGCCGATCCGGCGGCGGCGGCCGAGCTGCGGACGCTCGGGGTGGGCTGAGCGGTGACCGTCACCGACCCGGTCGACCTGCGCCTCGCCGACCTGCACCCGGCGCTCGGCGATCCGGCGTTGACCTCGATGAACTTCCTCAACGAGGTGTCCGAGCGCTATCCGGCGGCGGTGTCCCTGGCGGCCGGCCGCCCGTACGAGGAGTTCTTCGACGTCGCGGCGGTGCACCGGCACCTGGACACGTTCCACCGGCACCTCGTCGACGAGGTGGGGCACTCACCCGAGCAGGCCCGGCGGCTGCTGTTGCAGTACGGCCGGACCAAGGGCATCGTGCACCACCTCATCGCCCGTAACCTCGCGGTCGACGAGGGGATCACGGTCGATCCGGAGGCCGTCGTGGTCACCGTCGGGTGCCAGGAGGCGATGTTTTTGGTGCTGCGGGCACTGCGGGCCGGACCGACGGATGTGCTGCTCGCGGTCGCACCGACCTACGTGGGGCTGACCGGCGCGGCCCGGCTGGTTGACCTGCCGGTGTGGCCGGTCGCTGGCGGGCCGTCCGGGGTCGACCTGGCGGACCTGCGGGCGCAGGTGGGTCGGGCCCGGGCGGCGGGGCTTCGGCCGCGCGCCTGTTACCTGATGCCGGACTTCGCCAACCCGTCCGGGGTCAGCATCGACACCACCGAGCGGCGACGTCTGCTGGCACTGGCGGCCGAGGAGGACCTGCTGCTGCTGGAGGACAACCCGTACGGGCTGTTCCACCTCGACGACG
>NZ_WBKR01000200.1 GCF_008868155.1 Micromonospora sp. ALFpr18c | reverse complement strand
CACCCCCTCCGACGTCCGCGATCCTGCACTTTCTGCTGGGACAAAAGCCGCACGGCTCGACAAAATTGCACCAGGAGCCGCACGATCGCGGACGTCGGAGGGGGTGACACGCGACAGCTCGCGGGCACCGGGGACGGTGGCCGCGAGCTGTCGGGTGCGTGGGTCAGGGGCGGGACTGCTGGACGGTGTCCTTCACGTCGTGCGCGGCGGACTTCGAGTCGTCCCGGACGGCGTGCACGGCGTCCTGAGCGGTGGACTTCACCGACTCGGCGGCGTGCTGGGCCGGCTCGCGCAGCTCCTGCTTGAGCTCGCTGGCCACCTCACCCAGCTTCTCCTTCACCGCCCCGCTGTGCTCGCTGACCTTCTCCTTGACCTGGACGGCGGCCTGCTGCTCCCGACGCGAGGCCGGGATCAGCGAGGAGGCCAGCCAGCCCACCCCGAACGCGATCAGGCCGGCGGCGAGGGGGTTGCCCTGGGACTTCTGCCGGATCACCCGCGGCGCGCTGTGCGCGGCGTCGCTGACGGTGGAGGCCGCCGAGTGCGCGGCGTCGCTGACGCTGGAGGCCGCCGACGAGGCGCGGTCGCCCACCGAGTGGGCGGCGTGGCCGGTGCCGTGGCCGAGGTCAGACGCGGTTCCCATGACCTTGTCCCTCACATTCTGCAACGCGGAACGGGCCCGCTGCTTGCGGTCGTCGACGATGCGGCTGGGGCTGACCTTGTACGCCAACGCGTCCACATCGGAGCTGAGGCTGTTGCGGGTGGCTTCGATCTCCCGGCGGATCTGGTCGGGATCGGTGCTCATCGGGTGACTCCCTCCGGGTGCGGCTTGAGCGCGTCGGGGATCCGCTGCACGCTGTCGTTGGTCTGCTTGAGGCCGCGTACGTGCTGGGCGTTCTTCTTGGCCATCGAGTAGAGGACGGCCGCGACCACGGCCCAGATCACGGCCACGATCAACGCGGCCAGGCCGGAGTCCATGACGTTGTCCAAGAACTGCCACACGGCGATGGACACGAACAGCGCCACCATGTAGCCACCGAAGCCGGCACCGCCGAAGAGCCCGGCGGCCTTGCCGGCCTTCTTGCCCTCCTGACGGATCTCCGCCTTGGCCAGCTCCACCTCCTGACGCATCAGCGTCGACAGGTCGCTGGTCACCTGGCGCATCAGCTCACCGAGCGAGCTGCTCTTCACATCCGCCGCGGTGTGCGGGGCACCCGCGTCGGGCCGGTACCCGGAGTCCAACCCGGACCCCTGCGTCGGCATGGTCATGCCGTCGCCTCCCTTCGGATGACTCGGTGGCTCACGGGCGGGTGGTGCCGCTGGACGGCACGCCCGGCAGCGGGTCGGTCTGGCTCACCGGCGGCAGCGGCTGCCCGGTGCCGGTGTGCTCCGGGTGCTCACCCCGGACGGGGTCGGTGTAGCCGCCGGGCGCCGGGTCGGTGTAACCACCGGGCGTCGGGTCTGCGTAGCCACCGGAGGTCGGCGCGGCGTACGTGCCCGGGGTCGGGTCGAGGTGACCGCCCTGCGGGACGGTGTCCGCCTGCGTCGGGATCACCGCGGTCCGCTCCGGGTCGTACGCCCCGGCGCCGCGGTAGCTCGGGGACACGCTGCCCGAGTCGTCACCGGCCGCGGAGATGCTGCGGGTCAGCCGCCCGGCCAGCACACCGAGCACGGCGGCGCCGACCAGGAAGGTGCCCGGGTTACGGCGGGCGTAGTCGCGTACCTCGGTGATCAGGTCGCCGGGCTGGCGCTCGTCCAGCCAGCCGGCCACACCGTGCACCCGGTCGGCGGCCTGGCGGGCCAGCTCGCTCACCGGACCGGCCTGGCCACCCTGCTCGGCCATCGAGCGCATCTCGTCGGCCAGCGAACGCAACCCGGTCGCCGCGCGGCGCTGCTGCTCGCCGGCCTGGCTGGTGAGCTGGGTACGCGCCTCGCCGTACAGGTTGCGGGCCTGCCGGGCCGCCTCGCGGCCGACCTCGGTGCCCTGCTCCTTGGCTGTCTGCGCGACCGCGCCACCGGCGTGAGCGGCCTCCGACCCGACCTGGCGGGCCTGCTCGCGGACGCCACCGCCGTTGGTCGACTGCTGTCCGTAGGTGGAAGTCGTAGGTGACAGATCGTAGGTCATGATTTCCCTTCCGCTCGGAAAGTCGTCGCGGTTGTGCTGGGGGGATGTGGCCGCGTCTCCGCGGCCGCCACCACTTCACCTACCCTCCGTTTCCTCTTCCATACCTCTTCGTGCATTTCTCTGCGCCGCCGACCGGATCGACTTCAAAATGGAGGATCGTCGGGCTGCGTCACATCGCCGCCGCGGACAGTGAGGTTCGCAGGGCCGGCAGATCCACGGAGGGGGCAGCGATGGCACGAGACGCGCGAGGTGGCCGGCCGCCCGGCCCGCGACCCCGGGTGCAGGTGGCCGCGCTCGCCGTGGCCGGGGTCTTCCTGCTGATCGGCATCCTCGGCTACATCCCCGGCATCACCACCGACTACGGCGAGTTGACCTTCGCCGGGCATCACTCGGACGCACGGCTGCTCGGGCTGTTCCAGGTGTCGATCCTGCACAACGCGGTGCACCTGCTGTTCGGGCTGGCCGGCCTGGTGCTGGCCCGCAGCGTCGGCGGCGCCCGCGTGTTCCTGGCCGGCGGCGGCGCGATCTACCTCGTCCTCTGGCTGTACGGCCTGGCGATCGAGGCCATCAACCCGGAGGGCGGGGCGAACATCCTGCCGGTCAACGACGCCGACAACTGGTTGCACCTCGCGCTCGGCTTCGGGATGCTCGCGCTCGGGCTGCTGCTCTCCAACCAGGCGGGCACCGGCGGGCGGCTGGACACCCCGGCCGACCGGCCCTGACCTGCCGCTGGGGCGGTTTCGCGGCCGTCGGGGTGTGGGTATCCGGGGGCGATCCGCGAGGGAGGTAACGAGATGCCCCGTTGGTTACGCGACAACGCGCTGACCGTCGCCATGCTGGGCGCGTTCCTGGTCTTCCTGGTGTTGCAGAGCGTCTTCGGCTGGCAGACCCACAACGAGGAGCTGACCGAGTTCGGTGCCGCGCCGCTGAGCTGGCCGGCGTACCTGACCAGCGGCCACTTCGTCGAGGCGGTCTTCGAGAACTGGGAGTCGGAGTTCCTCCAGATGGGCGGGTACGTGCTGCTCACCGCATACCTGGTGCAGCGCGGCTCGGCCGAGTCGAAACCGGTGGACCAGACCGACCGGCCCGAGGACGACGAGCGCCGCGCCACCGCGCAGTCACCCTGGCCGGTACGCGCCGGCGGACTGCCCCTGGTGGTCTACCGCAACAGCCTCTCCCTCGCGCTGCTGCTGATCTTCGCCGGCTCGTTCGTCGGGCACCTGCTCGGCGGCACCGCCGCGTACAACCAGGAACAGGCGTTGCAGAGCGGGGCGCCGCCGATCGGGGTGTGGGAGTTCCTGCGCACCAGCGACTTCTGGTTCCAGTCGATGCAGAACTGGCAGAGCGAGTTCCTCGCGGTGGGCGCCCTCATCCTGCTGAGCATCGTCCTGCGCCAACACGCCTCACCGGAGTCGAAGCCGGTCACCGTATCCCACGCCACCACCGGCGCGTAGACACCCAGGCCCACGCGCCCGACCTGCGCTCAGGCCGCGACCGGGAGCCGCTTGGCGAAACAGACGCTGTACGGGTTGCCCACGTACTCGCCGTAGACCGGGATCGGCTCGTAGCCACACGAGGTGTACAGCCCGATGGCGGCCGGCAGGTACGTGCCCGTCTCCAGGCAGACCACCGAGTGGCCCTGCCGGAACGCGCACTCCTCCAGCGCGGCGAGCAGTTGGCGGGCGATGCCCCGCCCCCGGTACGCCGGCCGGACGTACATCCGCTTGACCTCGCCGGTGGCGGCGTCGAGCGCCTGGAGGCCGCCGCAGGCGACCGCCCGGCCGTTCACCACCACCGCGAGGTAGCGGACGTCGTCATGGGGGACGAACACCTGCCCGTCCAACCCACCGTCGGCCTCACGCAGCTCACGCTGCTGGGCGACGAGCAGAGCGGCGATCTCCGGATCGGTGGCGGGCCGCGACTCGATCAGCATCACCCAACGCTAGGCCGGGTGGATTTCGCGAAGGTTTCCGGCAATCAACCCGATCACGGAGCGCAACCGGCTACTCGGCGTCGTCCTCGTCGTCGATGGGCTCGTCGTCGGACGCGTCCGCACCCACCTCGTCGGCCGACCGCACCCGGCGGGCCTTGCGCGCGGCGAGCCGCTCCGCCGCCGACGCCCGGTTGGACTTCTCCTCCAGCCGGATGTCGGTACCCCGGTTACCGGGCACGAACTCCACACCGGCGAAGAGCGTCGGCTGCCAGTCGAACTCGCGCTCCCCGATACGGACCAGGTCACCGGGCTGCGCGCCGGCCTTGGCGAGCTTGTCCTCGACACCGAGCCGCGCCAGCCGGTCGGCCAGGTAGCCGACCGCCTCGTCGTTGTCGAAGTTGGTCTGCTTGACCCACCGCTCCGGCCGTACGCCACGGACGGTGTACGAGCCGTCCGCCTCGCTCGTGATGGTGAAGCCGTCGTCGTCCACGGCCAGCGGCCGGATCACGATCCGGGTCGGCTCGGCCGGAGGCGCGGCCTTGCGCTCCGCGTCGACCAGCTCGGCCATCGCGTACGTCAGCTCCTTGAGCCCCTCGCGGGTGGCCGCGGAGACCTCGAACACCCGGTAGCCGCGCTCCTCCAGGTCCGGGCGGACGATCTCGGCCAGGTCCCGGCCGTCCGGCACGTCGACCTTGTTCACGGCCACCAGCCGCGGGCGGTCGGTCAGCCCGCCGTACTGGCTCAGCTCGGCCTCGATGGCGTCGATGTCGGCGACCGGGTCACGGCCCGGCTCCAGGGTCGCCGAGTCGATGACGTGCACCAGCACCGCGCAGCGCTCGATGTGCCGCAGGAACTCCAGGCCCAGCCCCTTGCCGGTGGCCGCGCCCGGGATAAGACCCGGCACGTCGGCGACGGTAAAGGTGTGGTTGTCCATCCGGACCACACCGAGGTTGGGCACCAGGGTGGTGAACGGGTAGTCGGCGATCTTCGGCTTCGCCGCGGAGATCACCGAGATCAGCGACGACTTGCCGGCCGACGGGAAGCCCACCAGGCCCACGTCGGCGACGCTCTTGAGCTCCAGCACGATGTCCAACTGGTCGCCGGGCTCCCCCAGCTCGGCGAAGCCCGGAGCCTTGCGCTTGGCGTTGGCCAGCGAGGCGTTGCCCCGCCCGCCGCGCCCGCCGCGGGCCACCTCGAAGGTGGTGCCGGCGCCGACCATGTCGGCCAGTACGGTGCCGTCGGTGGTCTGCACCACCGTGCCGTTGGGCACCTTGAGCACCAGGTTGTGCCCGTTGCCCCCGTCCCGGTTCGACCCGGCGCCGCCCTTGCCGTTGTCGGCCTTGACGTGCGGGTGGAAGTGGAAGTCGAGCAGCGTGGTCACCTGCGGGTCGACCACCAGCGACACGCTGCCGCCGTGCCCGCCGTTACCGCCGTCCGGCCCCCCGAAGGGCTTGAACTTCTCGCGGTGGATCGAGACACAGCCGTGCCCGCCATCGCCGGCCTGCAGGTGCAGAACGACCCGGTCAACGAACGTCGCCACGGTGTGAATCCTTCCAGCGAGGTCGGACCCCGCACGTCGTGAAAAAGGCTAAGCGGGCCGGGACCCGGAGGTCCGCGGCCCGCTTGAGCGAAGAGAACTACTGCTGCGGAACGATGCTGACGGTCTTGCGACCGCGCTTGGTGCCGAACAGGACCGCACCGGCGGACAGCGCGAACAGCGTGTCGTCGCCGCCACGGCCGACCAGGTCACCGGGGTGGAACTTGGTGCCACGCTGCCGGATGAGGATCTCACCGGCGCTGACAACCTGACCACCGAAGCGCTTCACGCCGAGTCGCTGGGCCGCGGAGTCACGACCGTTACGCGAGCTGGACGCACCCTTTTTGTGAGCCATTGGAGGACGACCTACTTCCCGCTGGAGATGCCGGTCACCTTGACCTGGGTCAACGGCTGGCGGTGACCCTGGCGCTTGTGGTAGCCGGTCTTGTTCTTGAACTTGTGGATCCGGATCTTCGGGCCCTTGGTGTGCGCGGCGATCTCGCCGGACACCGCGACCTCGGCAAGCTTCGCCGCGTCGGTCACCAGGTCGTCACCGTCGACGAGGAGCACCGCGGTGAGCTTCACCGCGTCACCGGGGGCACCGGTGAGCTTCTCGACCTCGATCACGTCGCCCTCGGCGACCTTGTACTGCTTGCCGCCGGTCTTGACGATCGCGTACATCGGAGGCGGACTCCCTGTCGTTGAGGCTGCTGGCGGTCGTCCCCGTGGCGGCTCGCCGGGTAGTAGTGCACGGCGGCGTGGGCACACGGGAACTCGGCACACCAAAAGTGCGCCGCAGGCAAGAGTACGCCATCGCCCGCCCGGACCCCAAACCGGCCCGCCCTGGTCAGCGGGCGCAGAGCTGGTCGAGGCGCTGCTGGAGCGGGTCGAGTTCGGTCTCGTCGATCGACTCGACGTCGGCGCCGAGCGCGGCGACCTCGGTGCCGATGTCGGTGAGCAACGTCTTGAGCTGCGGATCGGCCGTCAGCGCCGACTGCTCCCGCAGCGCGGTCCGCCAGCCGGCCAGCGCCGCCTCGGCCCGCTCACGGGCCGCCTCGGCGGTGCCGCTGTCCCCCGCGCCCACCGCCGCGATCATCCGGCCCAACTCCGCCACGTACGTCTGGACGGCCGCGGTGCCGGCCTCCCGCGCGGCGACGCAGACCTGGGCGGCGTTGCCGGCCGCCGCCCCGCCGCCCACGGGCGTGCTGGTCGACCCGACCGGGGCACCCCCGGGCGTCGCCCCGCTGGTCGGACCGGACGGGCTCTCGCCGGTGGCGCAGCCGGACCCGACGGAGAGCGCGGCGACCAGCACGGTGACGGCGAGCAGACGACGCATCTTCTTCTCCTGACCGAAAGGTGGCCGGACCGGTGAGGTCCCTCCCCCGTCACATTGCCGGGGAAGGGACCTCGTCAAACACTGGGCCGGTCAGGCCGTCAGGGGCGGGTCCGCCGCCGGGCGCCACCCCGGCGGGAGCGGCGCCGGCCCGCGCCGCCCTCGGTGCTCTCCTCGTCGGAGTCACCGTCGGCGAGCGCATCCGGGTCGTCCGCCGCGGCCAGCCGGGCGGACTCGCCCTGCTGACTGTCGGAGACGGCCGGCGCGGCGGCGCTGTCCGACTCGTAGCGGGACAGGTCGTAGCCCATGGTGTCGACGTAGTCGGCGTCCGGCTCGGCGGTGGTGTCGGTGTCGGTGTCGGTGTCGGTGATCTCGACCACCGTCTTCTCTGCCGACGCGCTCTTGCGGGCGCGGCGGCGGGACGACGCGGTGCCCTGCTCGGCGGACGGGGTGGCGGCGGCGACCGACGAGGCGACCGCCTTGACCTTCTCCCCCGCCCCACCGGTACGCGGCTTCTCCGGCACCGGCTCGGTGTGGATGATGACGCCCCGGCCCTTGCAGCACTCGCAGGTCTCGCTGAACGCCTCCAGCAGGCCCGCGCCGATCCGCTTACGGGTCATCTGCACCAGGCCGAGCGAGGTGATCTCGGTGACCTGGTGCTTGGTGCGGTCCCGTCCCAGGCACTCGGTCAGCCGGCGCAGCACCAGCTCACGGTTGGACTCGAGCACCATGTCGATGAAGTCGATCACCACGATGCCGCCGATGTCCCGCAGCCGCAGCTGACGGACGATCTCCTCGGCCGCCTCCAGGTTGTTGCGGGTGACCGTCTCCTCCAGGTTGCCCCCGGAGCCGGTGTACTTGCCGGTGTTGACATCGACCACCGTCATCGCCTCGGTGCGATCGATCACCAGCGAGCCACCGGAGGGCAGGAAGACCTTGCGGTCCAGGCCCTTGATGATCTGCTCGTCGATCCGGTACTCGGCGAAGACGTCGCTCGTGCCGACGTGCCGACGCACCCGGTCGACCAGGTCCGGGGAGACGTGCGACAGGTACGACTCGACGATGTCGTACGACTGCTCGCCCTCGATCACCAGCTCGCGGAAGTCCTCGTTGAACAGGTCCCGGACGACCCGGATGACCAGGTCGGGCTCCTCGTAGAGCAGCACCGGCGCGCCACCCTCGGCGGCCTTGGCCTGGATGTCCTCCCACTGCGCCTGGAGCCGCTTGACGTCCCGGGCCAGTTCGTCCTCGCTGGCACCCTCGGCGGCCGTCCGGACGATCACGCCCGCGCCGTCCGGGACCAGCTTCTTGAGCACGTCGCGCAGTCGCTTGCGCTCGGTGTCCGGCAGCTTCCGGCTGATCCCGGAGGCGTTGCCGTTGGGCACGTAGACCAGGTGCCGGCCGGACAGCGCGATGTGGCTGGTCAGTCGGGCGCCCTTGTGCCCGATCGGGTCCTTGGTGACCTGGACCAGCACCGAGTCGCCGGAGCGCAACGCCTGCTCGATCGAGCGGGCGCGCCCCTCCAGGCCGGAGGTGTCCCAGTTGACCTCACCGGCGTACAGGACCGCGTTGCGGCCCCGGCCGACGTCGACGAACGCCGCCTCCATGCTCGGCAGCACGTTCTGCACCTTGCCCAGGTACACGTTGCCGGCCATCGTGCCGGAGGAGTTGCGGGTGACGTAGTGCTCGACCAGCACGCCGTCCTCCAGGACGGCGATCTGGGTGCGGTCACCGCGCTGACGGACCGCCATCACCCGGTCGACCGCCTCCCGGCGCGCCAGGAACTCCGACTCGCTGAGGATCGGCGGACGCGTACGCCGCTGCTCCCGGCCGTCCCGGCGGCGCTGGCGCTTGGCCTCCAACCGGGTCGAGCCGGAGACGCCCTGCACCTCGTCGACGGTCTTGCGCGGCTCGCGGATCTTGACGACGGTCGGTACGCCGTCGTCGGCGGCACCCTCCGTGTCGCCCGCGCCCCGGCGACGACGACGCCGACGACGACGGGTCATCCCGTCTCCGCCCTCGGACTCCTCGTCCTCGTCGCCCTCGGCCTCCGCCTCGACGGTCTCCTCGTCCTCGGCCTGCGCCGCCTCCTCGGACTCCTCGTCCTCGGCGTCCTCGGCACCGCCCTTGCCCCGACCGCGACCACGGCGTCCACGGCGGCGGCGACGACGCGCGGCCGCGCTGTCCTCGTCGTCCTCATCCGCCTCGGTGGCCTCGTCGGCCTCGTCGGTCGGCTCCTCCTCGGCCTCGATCGCCTCGACCGGCTCCACCGGCTCGACGTCGCGGCGACCGCGCCGGCGACGGCGGGACGGCTCGGCCTCCACGGCCGGCTCCTCGGCGACCGGGGCGGGCTCCGCCGGCCGGGTCACCGGGACGGCGTCCGGCTGCGGCGCCATGAACAGCACGGTGGGCGCGGTGAGCGCCGCGCGACGGCGGCGGGTACGTGGCTGCTCCGGCTCGATGACCTCGGTCGGCTCGACCGGCTCATCCGACACCGCGGCCACGGCCACGCCCGGCGGCACCTCGCCGGACCGCTCCTGCGCACCGCTGGTCCGGGTCGTCTCGGCGTCGGTCCCGCTCGGCGCGAGGGTGGCCTCGTTCAGCTCGGCCTCCGCCTCCCGCAGGTCGGACTCCGCCGGCGTCTCCGCGGCCTCGTCCTCGACGGCGGGCGGCTCTTCGACGGCCGGCGGCTCCTCGACGACGGCCGGCGTGGTCTTCTTCCGCCGGGTACGGGTCACCTTGACCGGAGGAACGACCTCGGCGGAGGCAGGTTCCGCGCTGGCCGCGACCAGCGGCTCCTCGGCGGTCGTCTCGACGGGGGTCGCCTTGCGGCGGCGCCGGGGGGTCTTCGGGGCGACGTCCAGGTCACCGGAGACCGGTGCGAAGACCTCCGCCTGCGGCGACTCGACGGCGCCAGCCCCGCCGGTGGACGCCTCCACGGGCGCCTCGGCCTGCTCCGGCTGGTTGAGCGGGGCGGCCCGTCGCCGGGTGGCCCGGGTACGCCGCGCCGGTGCGGCGGGCTCGGCGGCCTCCGCCCCGGACGGCTCGGCGGCCCCCGCCCCGGACGGCTCGGCGCCGGCGGCCGCAGTCGGGTTCGCGACGGCGGGGCCGTCGGGGGTGGCGCTCTGGTCGGCGGTCTCACCGGCCGGCTGTGAACCGGTCCGTTCGCCGCCCTCGGGCTCGTTCTCGAGCATGGACGTTCTCCAGTTCTGGCTAGCCCGGGCGCGGGTGAGCGCTGCCACGCAGGGTCGCCGCAAAAGTGTTTCCGCCGGGCGCGCGTGGTGCGCGACCGCCGAAGTCTGCCTGCCAGAGCACTGACCGTCGGTCAGAGCCCAACGATGGCTGCCCCGCCGCGGTCCGCATCCAACGGATCCACGATCGCACCCTGCGCGGTCAGCGTGCCCTGAGCCAGCCGGGTCACCCTCGGCGAGACCGGCGGCTCCAGGTCGGCCACCACGCGGAGGCCGGAAAGGACGTCATCGGGCCGTACGGACGGGGTGACCTGTCGTACGACCAGTTCGAGTATCGCACACGGGACGGCCGGCGCCCCGGAAGGCGTCGGCGTTGGGGCAAGGACATCGATCGATATCACGGCCGCGCGGGCATCGAAGGTACGTCGGCCCTGCTTGGTCATCCGCTCCACCAGCACCTCGTCGGCGGCGGTGAAGGCGTCCACGGCGGCGCGCAGCACGGCGTGGTCGACCTCGGGCAACTCGATGTGCCAGTGCGAGGCCTCGATCCGGTCCGGCAGGCTCCCCCCGTCGGCGATCACAGCGTCCAGCACGTCCAGGCCGGGCGAGAGCGCGGCGTCCAACGCGGCCCGCAACTCCTGCGGGTCGACCGGCGCCTGGAGGCCGATCTCCAGGTACTCGGCCTCGCTGGCGACGCCGGTGGGCGCGGCACTGGCGTAGGAGATCTTCGGGTGCGGCGTGAAACCCTGGGAGAAGGCGATCGGCACGGCGGCCCGACGCAGCGCACGCTCGAAGGCCCGGGCGAAGTCCCGGTGCGAGGTGAACCGCAGTGGTCCGCGCTTGGCGTACCGGATGCGGACGCGCTGGACGACCGGTGCCTGGCCGCCCTCGGGTTGAGGCTTTCTGGCGATCGTGGGCTCCTCGGGTGTACCTGCGTGTCCGCCCATCCTGGCGCAGGGCTCGTGACGGTGCGCAACCGGGGGCGGCGGGACCGGGCCGATGAACCGGCGCAAACCGGTCAGCGGGGTCGTGTCGGCCCGCCAGAACGTCGAGGGCCGGCCGGCGACCCCGCAGGTCACCGGCCGGCCACGGACGATCGGAGCCGGGCTACCGCTCCCGCGGCGGGGCAGGCGGCGTCGCACCGGGCGGGGTGTACCCCGCC
>NZ_WBKR01000199.1 GCF_008868155.1 Micromonospora sp. ALFpr18c | reverse complement strand
GCGCCATGACGAAGCTCCGGGTGGACCAGATCCGTGAGAAGACCTCGTCCTAACGGAGCTTCGTCCCCATTCGACACGCCGACGTGGTGACCACTACCCACCGTAAGATGATCTTGAAACGCCCGTGCTTCGAACGTAGCGGGTCGCGGTGCGATGCACACCCGCGTCGTGCGCCATCCCCGCGCCCTAGACGGCTCGATCGCACCCACTCCGCGTGACCTTATCGGCTCTGTTACCTGGTCTCGTGGATACGAGATCGAATGTCCGACTGTGCTGATCGAGCTCCCTCCTGGATCGCCCGCAAGCGAGGCCGAGTCTGGTTCTCCAGTAGCCTCACGTCGAGGTGTTCGACTGGTGACGGACCGGACAGCGATGGATTCTGCGTTCATCGCCGAGATGGTATCCGACGCGATCAAATCGCGTCCGGATGAGCCGTTCCTGGAACCAGCCATAGTAGATCAGGCTGTCGTCCAGTTGAACAGCGCACTCCTGTCCGCCGGACCGCGGGGAAAATCGCTAGAGGACTTGTTCAAGTCGAGTGATGGTTGGCAACTGAACCCCATATTCAAGAAGGCGAGAGCGCGAACCCTTCCCCGCGCCTTCGGTTCGGTCCACGCCCAATTCACTCAGTCCATCGATCAGTACGCAGCGGCAGAATTTCTTCAAGACGTCAACGAGCGCTACCTTGAAGCCGGCCCCTGGAAGGAGAACTATGAAACCGCCGACCGCATTGCTCGCGTATATGGTGCGCTATTTTGGCAGGAATCCAAGGGTAGGCAGCCGGAGAATGACCGCAAGTTGCTCGAAAACCATCTCAGAATTGCTATATCTCACTGGGCGGCTCCGACGATAAGCCTGGTCAATATTGAACAGGGCTTTGATGGGAGCTTCCCGAAGGACTTAATTCCGGTTCTCGCAAGAAAGGACTTCGGTGCACTCCACGATCAACTTCCGCCAACCCTAAAAAATTTCCTGAAGCTTCGTGGCGAAGACATAAAACACACCGTGAACGTGGAATACTTTGGATCTGGAACTGGCCAAAAGGTGGGGGACGCACTAGTCGGAAAGGGGCTTCTCCGTCCGGATCAGCCCAACCACGTGGCCATCAACAACATGTTGCGTAACTGCGGCATACTCGACAGCGGCGATGGCAACGTAGACGTCTTTTCGGGGCCGCTGGAGCAACTGGCGACAGGGCGGAGAATTACCCTTAATGACTTCGCGAACAACGCCCTATATGGCCCGTACGGTCAGGGCGGCGTGCCTTATATAAGCAGCGCTGACTACTTCGAGATTCATACCACTTTTAATGCTCGGAACTCTGCTCTTGGCAGTCAGTATTATGAACTGCGGCATCACGCAGGCGGCGTCGATACCGTTCATCGAGCCATGCGACGGTCCCAGGAAATCGAAAGCTGCGCTCAGACTGCGTATGGTCGACTTCAGGCGTCAAGGCTCGCGAGCATGGCGACTCCGTCTGCTGCCAGGCCGTCGGCCTTGAGCAATGCCGGCGAAGCCTTGAGGCGTGCCGCCCAGGTTCGGTCGGCCTCGGCGTCCCATCGTGGAAATCCACTGCCACTGGCACCGCGCGCTACCGAAGCGCGCGGGGTTCAGCAGCCAACGCACGGGCTCGTTCGGCGCGGGTGATGGCCTTACGGGCGGTACCGGTGGGAAACTCTGGGACACACACTGCCGGTGGGCGCGGGCCAGCCACCACCGGACCAACGTCGGCTGCGTGAGCGGGGACTGCGCGTGCGCCGGCCGACGGGGCGGTGCTAACCGTGCTCATGGACGCACCGTCCGAGGAGTTGGCCCTCATCGTCGGCACGCCCGCCTGCGTCAGTTTGGCGGCGAAGGCTTCGCCGATGACCAGAGCTGGCGGCAATTCCTACCAAGTCTTCGAGTGTCGTCCTCAGGGGTGAATCGGTGATCTTGGAGCGGCGTGCTAGCCGGCCATCGTGACCCGCTGAGAGGTTGGCCCCACCGATCCATCACGCCGAAGGCCTCGTACTGTTGCTCGGCAGTCATTCCGCCAGTGAGGCGTTCCAGGTCCCCGTCCAGCTCTGCTCCACCTTGACGCGGAACGCGAGGCTGGCCGGCACGGGTTCTCCCCAGACGGTCCTGCGGTCGTCGGGGTCCGGCACCCGACGCGTGCCTCAGCGCTCACAATCGTCCGCTGCCGCAGAATGCCACGTCGTGACGATTCGTTTGCCCACCTATTGCCCACCCGACAAGCAAGAGCCCGCCTCCTCAACTTGCAGGAGACGGGCTCTGACCTGGTGTTTCTGTTGTAGCGGGGACAGGATTTGAACCTGCGACCTCTGGGTTATGAGCCCAGCGAGCTACCGAGCTGCTCCACCCCGCGTCGACTGGTTAAGTCTAACCCATCCCGTTCGGCGATGATCAGTGGGGTCACGGCCCTGCCGACCCGGTGACTGCCGGTCCTCTGATCGGCTCCGTGCCGGGCTGCCCATCCGGTGCGCCGGTCGCGGGCAGGATGAGTCTTTCGCCGAGGGCCAGCGCCAGAGCGACGGCGCCGAGCAGCGAGCCACGGCCGATCGAGACGCGAGCACGTCCGGGCTCGCACGGCTGCGAGACGACGAAGCGGACGCGCTCGGTCACGCACGGCTCGACCGAGCAGGCACGTTCGGGTAGACCTGGCGCGATGACCGGACGCGACGCCGTCCTCCGGCACGCCAGCGAACTGGCACCGATCGCCGACGGCCATAAACGGCGAGAGCCCGCCTCCGGCGAACCGGAAACGGGCTCTCGATCTTTTCGTAGCGGGGACAGGATTTGAACCTGCGACCTCTGGGTTATGAGCCCAGCGAGCTACCGAGCTGCTCCACCCCGCGTCGGCTCGCTAACCGTAGCGCACCGACCCGGGGCACCGCAAAACGACTCCGATTCCGCTGTCAGTCGAGCCAGTTCTCGATCGCCGCCACCGCCCGGCGGCTGTCGGCGTCGACCTGGGACCGAACGGCAGCCGTGTGCTCCCAGCCCTGCTCCCACAGCACCGTCACCACGTCGCCGATCCGGACCGCCCGGACCAGCCGGACCTCCTCCGCGCCCGGGTCACCCATCCCCTCCGGGTACGGGGCCCGCATCTCGAACAGCACCGACTCGTCCCCGTACGCCCCCGAGGTCAACAGCCGTTGACGCCACGTCCTGGTGTCGTCGGGCAACCTCTGGTCGGGGCAGTCGCGGACGGCCTGCCGCAACTCGCGCAGCGCGTCGTCCGCACGACCCGGCCGGTAGATGGTGATGGTGTGCCGGTAGCTGCCGTCCGGGACGTTCCCCGCCGGAGTGCCGGCCAGCTTGTACGCGAGGTACCGGCCACGGCGCTGCACTACGGCGGAGTCGCTGGCATGCCGCGCCCCGCAGAGGATCGGCAACATGGCCCCTTCCCCCTGAGACTCCATGCCGGTCCGGTTCGCGGCGGCCAGCACGAAGAACGCCCGGTCCGGGATGGAGGTGGGCGGCCGGGGTGTCGCCGCCCCCGTGGTCGGCGCCGGCGGCGTACCGCTCGGCGTGGTCCGTGTCGGCGTCACGGACGACGGCGTCGACGTGGCGGAGGACGACGTCGCGGACGGAGTCGGGGACGGAGGGGTGACCGACCCGGTCGCCGTCGGGCCGGGCGTGTCAGCGGGAGGCGGCAACGGCGGCGTGCCGTCCGCCGCCAACACCAACCGACCGCCGACGGCGACCCCGCCGAGCAGCAACGCCACCGTGAGCCCGGTGCCGGCGGCCCGGACCCGCGCCCGACGGTCGGCGTACCGGCGGACCAGCTCGGGATGCGTCGGATCCTGGTCGTCGGCGACAGTGCTGAGCGACCGGTACAGATCGGAGAGTTCAACTGGCATCGTTCACCTCCAGCGTCGCGGTACGAAGGTCGGGCAACAGCGCGGCCAGCCGGGTGCGACCCCGGGACAGCCAGGACTTCACGGTGCCGACCGGGACGTCGGTCTCCCGGGCGATCTCCTCCACCGACATGTCGAAGAGGTAGTGCAGCGCCAACGCCTGCCGCTGGGTGGCCGGCAGTTGGCGGAGCGCGCGGACCAGGAGCACCCCGTCCTCACTCGGCGGCGGAGTGTCCGGCGGCGGGCCGGTGCGACTCAGCGTCGACCGCCAGCGGTGCAGACGCCGCCAGCGGTCGGTCGCCAGCCGGGCCACCACCAGCCGCAGCCACGCCTCCGGCGCCGGATGCGCCGACAGCCGCCCCCACTGCCGCCAGGCCCGGGCGTACGCCTCCTGCACGAGATCCTGCGCCTCGGTGTGGTCGCCGGTGACCGCATAGCCGTACCGCAGCATCCGCCGGGCGGTGCTGCGGTAGAAGTCGTCGAAGCTGTGCGCGTCCCTCACGACCGTCCCCCCTCGTCAGCGCCCCGTTGCAGTGAGGACGGCGGAGCGTTGCCGCAGGTTGCGGGCCTGTCGACCCCTGTCGGAGAGACGACAGGTGGCAACGGCGGAGCCCCCGTCGTCCGGACCGGATGTGGTCCGACGACGGGGGCTCCGAGGGATGGTGCCGGTGGCCGGGGTCAGCCGCCCGCGCTCGGGCTGACGCTCGGCGTCGGGCCGCCGCTGGGCGCACCAGCGGCCTGCTGCGCCTGCTGGAACGCGGTCAGCGCCTCGTCCAGTGCCTTCAACGCGCGACCGTACCGCTCGAAGTCACCGGACGTCTGCGCGGCGCGGACCTCGGTGATGGCGGCCTGCACCCGGTCCGCGGCGGCGGCCAGCGCGCCCGTCGGCGGCGGGTTGCTGGTGCTCGGCGTCGGCGACGGCGTACCCGTCGGCGTCGGCGTCGGGCTGGTCGGGTTACCCCCGGTGGTCGGGGGCGGCGAGGTGCCCTGCCCGGCCTTCTTACCCTGCTCGACCAACTGCTTGATGCCGTCGTTGATGTTGTCGGCGAGCGCCACGAACGAGCCGCCGTCACCGTACGAGAGCAGCACCTTCTGCAACAGCGGGTACGCGTCCTGCTGGTTGCTCTTCACGTAGACCGGCTCGACGTAGAGCATGCCGTCGGCGAAGGGCAGCGAGAGCAGGTTGCCGTACTGCACCTGCGCCTGGTTGCTGGAGAGCAGGGTCAACTGCTGACGGATGTTCGCGTTGTTGGTCATCTGCTGGTGCACCTGCACCGGGCCGGAGATCCGGGTCTGGTCCGGCAGCTCCAGCACCTCCAGCCGGGGCTTCCCGTCGATGTACGACCCGGAGATCAGAGCGGCCAGGTTCTGCCGGCCGTTCGGCGTGACCGCTGAGGTGAGCTGGAACCGCGGGCCCTCCTGCCCCGGGAACTGCGTGAACAGGTAGTACGGGGGCTGCTTCTGGCCGCTGTCCGGTGCGTCCGGCACGTTGGGCACCTGCCAGAAGTCCTGGGCGGAGTAGAAGTCGCCCGGGTTTGTCACGTGGAACTTGGTGAGCAGGTTGCGCTGCACCTTGAACATGTCCGCCGGGTAGCGCAGGTGCTCGGTCAGCTCGACCGGGATCTCGGCCTTCGGCTGGATCAGGTCGCCGCCGAACGCCTTGTTCCACGCCTTGAGCACCGGGTCGGTGTCGTCGTACTCGTAGAGCGTCACGGTGCCGTCGTACGCGTCGACGGTGGCCTTCACCGAGTTGCGCATGTAGTTGACGTTCTCCCGGGCCAGCTGGAAGGTGCCCCGGTTGGTCAGCTCGTCGGTGGTCTCGGTCTGCAGGTTGACCCGCTCGGCGTACGGGTAGGTGGCGGCCGTCGTGTAGCCGTCGACGATCCACTGCACGCGGCCGTCGACCACCGCCGGGTACGGGTCGCCGTCCAGGGTGAGGAACGGCGCGACCTTCTCCACCCGGTCCCGCGGGTTGCGCACGTACAGCAGCTTGGAGTCCTTGTTGACCGCCTCGGAGAGCAGGAAGTTCGACTCCTGCTCCTTGATGGCGTACAGCAGCCTGCGCGTGAACGAGCCGATCTTCACGCCGCCCTCGCCGGTGTAGGTGTAGGACTCGCCGCCACCCTCGCCGACCGGCCGGTCGAACTCGGCCTTCTTGTTCGGGTCGGACTGCCCGACGATCGCGTAGTCGTCGGCCGCCATCCGCTCGCCGTAGTAGATCCGCGGCTGCTTGGCCGGGATCTGCTCGGTCTGCGAGGAGCACGCCTCCTGGGTCCGCTCCCCCAGGAAGCCGGAGACGAAGAACGGCTGTCCGCCGCAGACCACCTGGTTCGCCGGGGCGGCCACCAGGCCGTATCCGTGGGTGTAGACGGTGTGCCGGTTGATCCAGGTGTTCTGCTGGTCGGTCAGCTCGCCGTAGTTGATTTCCCGGACGCCGACCACGTAGTCGGAGGTCTTGCCGTTCACCCCGTACCTGTCGATGTCCAGCTTGGGGCCGAAGTCGTAGAAGCCCCGGACCTGCTGGAGCTGGGTGTACGTCTCGCTGACCAGCTGCGGGTCGAGCAGGCGGACGTTCGACACCACCGAGGTGTCGGTGGCCAGGTTCCCCGGTGGGGTGTAGTTGTTCGCCGCGTACGGGGTGGTCTCGGTGGCCGCCAGCCCGAACGCCGCCCGCGTCGCGTCGATGCTGCGCTGGATGTACGGCGCCTCCTTGTCCTTGGCGCTCGGCTTGACCTCGAAGGTCTGCACCGCCCAGGGATAGATGCCGCCGATCGCCACCGCGGACACGCCGAGCAGGGCCAGCGAGATACCCGGCCAGACCAGGTTCCGCATCCAGGCGTTGGAGAACACGATGATCGCGATCGCCACCACGATCGAGATGTACGCCAGGATCTCCTTCGCCGGCAGCAACGCGTTGACGTCGGCGTAGCCGGCGCCGTACAGCTTGGCGCCCTCGTTGTACTCCAGCAGCATGGCCCGTCGGTCCAGTACGTACGCGACGGCCTTGAGCAGCACGAAGACCGCGACCAGGCTGCTCAGGTGGCCGCGGGCGGCGTTGCTCATCCGGTCCCCGACACCCTGCAGGCGGACGCCACCGAACAGGTAGTGCACCGCCAGCGCGCCGATCACGGCCAGCACCACCGCGGTGAAACCGACCCCGAGCAGGTAGCGCCAGAACGGCAGCTGGAAGACGTAGAAACCGAGGTCGACCCCGAACTCCGGGTCCTTGATCCCGAAGTCGCCGCCGTTGCGGAACAGCAGCCACTGGCTCCACCGGCTCTGGGCGGAGAGGCCGGCGAACAGTCCGATCACGGCGGAGGCCAGCGCGATCCAGGTGCCGAGGCGCGGCGTGAGCGCCATCCGGTAACGCTCCAGGGTCGCCTGCTCCACCGAGTGCGGGCGCAGCCGCGGACGCAGCCGGTACGCCAACCACAGGTTGCCGCCGACGATCACCGCCATGCCGAAACCGATGACCAGGAAGAGCAACAGGCGGGTGAGCAGCACACCGGTGAAGACCTCGGTGTAGCGGACCTCGTCGAACCAGAGCCAGTCCGTCCATGCCTGGACACCCCAGCCGAGCAGGGTGAAGAGCACGAACACCGCGACCAGGACAGCGATGGTGACGCGTCCGCGCCGGCTCATCCTCGGCAGGGGGCTGCTGCTACGCATTACCACTGTTGGCTCCGCACGCTCGATGTGATCGGCTCCGATCAGGCACCCAGAGTACGGGGTGTTCCTGAACGTGTCGGGGCACGGTCACACCGTCAGCAGCGGGTCGGCTGGCCTCCGGCACGAAGGGTCTCCAGAGCGGTCAACGCCTCGTCCAACGAACCCACCCGCAGCAGCGGCAGATCGGGCTGCGGATTGCGGACCGCCTCGGCGCAGTTGTCCGCCGGGACGAGGAAGACCTTGGCACCGGCGCGCTTCGCGCCGACCAGCTTCTGGGCGATCCCGCCGATCGGGCCGACCGAGCCCTCGTCGTCGATGGTGCCGGTGCCGGCGATGACCTTTCCGCCGGTGAGGTCCGCCGGGGTCAGCTTGTCGACGATGCCCAGGGCGAACATCAGGCCGGCGCTCGGCCCACCGATGTCCTCCAACTCGATGTCGAGCGTGAACGGGTGCGGCTGCTGCTGGTCGATCTCGACGCCGATCCGCGGCCGGCCGTCCTGCTCCCGGCTGGTCACCGTCGCCGTCGCCGGCACGCCGTCGCGGGTGTAGCCGATGGTCAACGCCGTACCGGCCGGCTTGGCCCGGACCAGCTCGGTGACCTTAGCGGCCACCGGCACCGGTCGACCGTCGACCGAGGTGACCACGTCGCCGACCTTGAGCGCCCCGGCGGACGGGCCGTCCGCGGCGACGGTCTTCACCACCACCTGCACCGGGAAACCCAGCTCGCGTAGCGCGGCCGTCTCGGCGCTGGTCTGCGACACCTTGAAGTCCTCGGCGTTGCGCTGCTCGACCTGCTCCGTCGACTCACCCGGCGGGTAGACCAGCTCGCGCGGCACCACCGCCTCGTCGTCGGAGAACCAACCGGCGATGGCCGACCGGAGCCGTACCGTCGGCTGCACCCCCACGGTCGTCAACCGGAGCTGGCCCGCGGAGGTGGACGTCTCCCGCCCGGCGACCTTGATGACCTCCTTGCCGTCGGCCGTGCCGAGGGTGTTCACCGTCGGGCCCGGACCGAGCACCACGTACGGGATCGGCACCCGGAGCACCCCGATGCTCAGCAGGGCGGTGAACAGGGCACCGAGCAGGACCGTCAGGCCACGACGTCTCATGCGGCAGAGCGTACCGACCGGTCGACGGCCGCCCGCCGGATGCGCCACACGACTTCGCCCTCAGCGCAACGCCAGCAGCGGCGACCTGGGGCGCGGCGCGCGTACCGTAGACGTCGTGCCTGATATTCCGTTCGGTTTCGCGCTCCCGGGTGGGCAACCACCAGACCCCAACGATCCCGCGCAGATGCAGCAGTTCATGTCGCAGTTGCAGCACCTGCTGTCCGCGCCGGGCAGTGGTCCGGTCAACTGGGACCTGGCCCGTCAGGTGGCCGCCAGCCAGCTCGCGGCCGCCGGCGACCCGGCGGTGTCACCGTACGAGCGTCACGCGGTGGAGGAGGCGCTACGCCTTGCCGACCTGTGGCTGGAGCCGGCCTCGGCGTGGCCGTCGGGCATTCAGACCCCGGTCGCCTGGAACCGCAACGAGTGGATCTTCAAGACGCTCGACGTGTGGCGCAAGCTCTGCGACCCGGTGGCCAGCCGGATGGTCGGCGCGATGGGTGACCTGGTGCCACCGGAGGCGCGCGCCCAGCTCGGCCCGATGCAGTCGATGGTTGCCACCCTCGGCGGGGCGCTCTTCGGCGGCCAACTGGGTCAGGCCCTCGGCTCGCTCGCCGCGGAGGTGCTCTCCGCCGGCGACATCGGGCTGCCGCTCGGCCCGGCCGGCACGGCCGCGCTGATCCCGGCCAACATCCGGGCGTACGGCGAGGGCCTGGAGCTCCCCGAGGATGAGGTACGCCTCTACGTGGCCCTGCGTGAGGCCGCCCACCAGCGGCTGTTCCAGCACGTCCCGTGGCTGCGCGGGCACGTGCTCAGCGCCGTCGAGATGTACGCCTCGGGCATCCGGGTCAACCGGGAGGCGATCGAGGAGGCGATGGGCCGGGTCGACCCGACCGACCCGGAGTCGATGCAGGCGATCGCCCTGGAAGGCATCTTCACCCCGGAGGACACCCCGGCGCAGAAGGCCTCCCTGGCCCGCCTGGAGACCGCGTTGGCCCTGGTCGAGGGCTGGGTGTGCCACGTGGTGGACAGCGCCGCCAGCGAACGGCTCCCCAACGTCGTCCGGCTGGGCGAGGCGTTCCGCCGCCGCCGGGCCGCCGGTGGTCCCGCCGAGCAGACCTTCGCCGCGCTGGTCGGTCTGGAGCTGCGCCCGCGCCGGCTGCGCGAGGCCGCGGCACTCTGGGCCGCGCTCACCACGCACCGGGGCATCGAGGGCCGCGACGCCGTCTGGGGGCACCCCGACCTGCTCCCGTCGGACGACGACTTCGCCGACCCGGTCGCCTTCGCGATGAACGACATGGACCTGAGTGAGCTGGACAGCTTCGACTTCACCGCCCCCGGTGGCGCGGAGGAGAAGGCTCCCGGCCAGTCCGACGAGACCGACGACGACGGCGACGCCAAGCCCTGACGCCAAGCCCTGACGCCCGGCCCTGACGCTTGGCCCTGTCGCTTGGCCCTGACGCTTGGCCCTGTCGCCAAGCGCTGAGCCCGGCCCTGACGCTTGGCCGTTCGGTGGCCGGCCCGGATGCCGAAGGCGGGCAATGACGGGTGTGAGCGTGATGCCTGTGAGTCATCAATATGACCCACAGGCATCACGCTCATCGGTGCACCCACCTCCCCAGCCTCACCGCTCGATGGTGGGCACCCGGCAGCCCGGCGTCGGGTCCGCCGGCCCGTGGCGCACCGGTAGCGGGCCGTCTGACGGTCGCCCCCGCTGGTAGCGGGTCCGCCGGACGATGGGCGGGCCGGTGGCGGACCCCGTCCGGCGGACGCCTCGCCGACAGCGCGTCACCCGATGGTGGGCGCGCCGCGCCGACAGCGAATCCGCCGATAGTGGGCGCGCCGCCTCGACAGCGGGTCCGCCGATAGTGGGCGCGCCGCCTCGACAGCGGGTCCGCCGATAGTGGGCGCGCCGCCTCGACAGCGGGTCCGCCGATAGTGGGCGCGCCGCCTCGACAGCGGGTCCGCCGATAGTGGGCGCGCCGCCTCGACAGCGGGTCCGCCGGCGGTGGGTGCGCCGCGCCGGCAGCGGGTCAGACGGGCCGGCCCGAGCCGGAGAGCAGGGCCCGAGTGGCCTCCCAGCCCTCGAAGGCCGGGTCCAGGGTGGCCAGGTCGGCCGGGCCGCGCATCCGTCGCCACCCGGCGGTGACCGCCACGTCCATGGGCCGGGGTGCACCGGAGCGCGCGTCGGCCGGCGTCGCGGTGTCCAGATCCAGCGGGGGTAGCCATCCCGGCACGGGCAGCCGTACGGCCACCCCGAGCAGACCCGGTCCGCCACCCTCCACCGGAGCCACCGCGACCGGTCGGGTGGTGAGCGGGCGCAGCAGCTTGCCGACGGTCAGCGCAGGCAGATCGGGCACGTCACCAGCGAGTACCGCCGCCTGGTCGAAGCCGTCCAGCACGGCGAACACCGCGTTCGGCGTCGGCTCGGCCACCTCGTACACCGTGGTGCCGGGCCAGACCAGGGCGTCCGCCAGCGCGCGGTCGGCCGGGGTCACCGCGACGGCGACCTCCACCTCGTTGAGGGTGGCGATCAGGTCGACGACGTCCTCGGCGAGCGCCGCCCGCCAGTCCGCCCGATCGACGCCGGGCGGCGACCACTGGACCGGCCCGAGCAACGCCACCACCACCCGCCGCGACATGTCCCCGACCCTAGCG
>NZ_WBKR01000198.1 GCF_008868155.1 Micromonospora sp. ALFpr18c | reverse complement strand
TCCTGGCCTCGCTACGCAACCTCGCCATCAACGCCCTACGCCTGGCCGGCCGACCCGACATCACCGAAGCCACCCGCTGGGCAGCCCGCAACATGACCAGGCCATTCACCATCCTCGGCCTCACATCCTGATCATGAAACGGACCACCTGCACCGAACGGTTGACCGCGAGTCCCCGCAGGTCAGCCGGCACTCAAGCGACTACGCAATAGCCCTGCTCATTGCCCGGGGGTGGGTCCGCCGCGACTGCCCTCCATCGGTGCCGATTCGCCGCGCGACCTCAGTGGGGACTTCTGTCGCGTACTGTTGACGGTGCGGATGACGGCCGGTGACCAGCGGCCCGCAAGGTAGTTCCGGATATTCCGCCGCGATCGTCCGGAGGCAACTGATGACTACGCTCGGTCACTGCATCGCAGACGAATGAACACGGATCGCGGATCAACCCCTCGGCCGTGACAATTGTGGTGCACATCACAATTGGCCGATCTTAAACCGAGCCTGACTGCCGCCTTTCTCGTGGTGAAAGCCTTCGTTGAGGTTCCTGATGCGGCCCTGGAGCGCGGCATGGCGCCCCCTTCTACTTCGCCTAGGGGGCGGCGGTTGTCATGGCAGAATCGACCCCTGAGCGTTTTTGATCTTGCGATTGGATCGCTGGTCTGACCTGCGGGACCGGTAATACGGTCGGCCGCATGCCCGAACCGATACTGCCGACCAGCGGTTTGCATGCCGCTCCTTCTGAGCGTCAGGACGACTGGGGCCTCGGTGTGCACGAGGACGGCTTCGGCCTTGGATCTCCCGGGAGGTGCGGATCGTGTTGGATCTGAAGCCTTATCGGGACGCGCTCGCGCTGCCAGGATTGCGACCCCTACTGCTGGTCGCGATCCTGGCCCGGGTGCCGGTGGCGGCCACCGCCGTAGTAATGACGCTGCACGTCCTCGATCTGGGCCACGGTTATTTCGCCGCCGGACTGGTCGGGGCCGCGCTGACGGTCGGTTCGGCGCTCGGCGCACCACTCCTCGGCCGGCTGGTCGACCGGCGCGGCCTACGGCCCATGCTGCTGCTGACCACGGTGGTCGAGGCGCTGTTCTGGGCCACAGCGCCGGTCCTGCCGTACCCGGTGCTGCTCAGCGCAGCGTTCGTCGGCGGGCTGCTCACCCTCCCGGTCTTCTCCGTGGTCCGGCAGTCGATCGCCGCGCTGGTCCCGCCGACCCATCGCCGCCAGGCGTACGCGCTGGACTCGATGTCGGTCGAACTCAGCTTCATGATCGGGCCGGCGGGGGCGGTGGCCCTGGCCACCAGTGCTTCGCCCACTCTGACCATGTACGCCGTCGGCGGCGGCATCGTGCTGGCCGGACTCACCCTGCTGGTGCTCAACCCGCCGACCCGGGCCCGGGACGAGCAGACGACGCCCGCGCAGCCGCTGCCCCGCCGGCAGTGGCTGACCCCACGGCTGATCGGGCTGCTCGCCGGTGGAGCAGCCAGCACGCTGGTAATCGCCGGCATCGATGTGACACTGGTGGCGGTCCTGCGTGACGCCGGGCAGGTCAACTGGACCGGTGTGGTGCTGGCGCTCTGGGCCTCGTACTCGTTGGTTGGCGGCTTCACCTACGGCGCGCTGTCCCGCCCCGTGCCGTCGCTGGCCCTTACCCTGCTACTCGGTCTGGTCACCATTCCGATTGGTCTGGGCAGCGGCGACTGGTGGTTGCTCGCCTTGGTGCTGCTGCCATCCGGGGTCCTCACCGCGCCCACCGTAGCCGCCACCGCCGACGCGGTGAGTCGGCTGGCGCCGGCGAGCGCACGGGGTGAGGCGATGGGCCTGCACGCATCGGCGATGGTGACAGGGCTGGCGCTCGGCGCCCCGCTGGCCGGCGCGGTAATCGACGCCTCCGCGCCGGCCTGGGGCTTCGCCGCGACGGGCCTACTCGGCGCGCTGACCGCGCTGGCAGTGCTGCCGACCGAGTTGCGTCACCGGGGCTCCGACGCCGCCATGGCCACCATCACCCCCACCGCCGCTCCCGTGCCCGATTCCGCCCCCGTCCGACCGTCAATCTAGAGAAAACACCCGGCAAATCGGTTACGGCGTTCGCCCCCGCATCCGCTCCCCCCGGTCCGCCATGCCATGGCAGTGCGCGGAACACACAGGCGCCAAGCACGAGATTTACCGCCGCTACCTCGAGCGATGGTTCCCGATCCTGCTCGCCAGCTCGAACGCCTACCCCTCAGTCACGTACGCCGAGGGGTTCGCCGGACCCGGCGTCTACAGCGGTGGCGAGGACGGCTCCCCCGTCATCGCAATCCGCGCGCTCGTCGGCGAGGTTCCACCGAACAAGGGCATCGCCCGATTCGTCTTCATTGATGATGATCAGCGTTGCGTCGACATGCTGGGGGAGACCCTACTCAAAGCGTTTCCGAAACGGCCAAGGACCGACGCCGCCATGCCCGTCTGGAGGAAAAAGGGCACCTGCGCCGAAGACCTTGAGGTCGCGCTCGACCGCGTACAAGCCTGGGGCCAGCCAATATTCGCTAACCTCGACTCCTGGGGCAACGCGCCCGTCCCTTTCAAGCTCCTGCAGCGCTTGGCCACGAACGTGTCCACCGAAGTCATCGTCACGCTGCTCCCGCAGCACTTCGTCCGCTTCGTCAGCCGGTTGGATAAGGAGAAGGGCGACGACGTGTTCGGCGGAGACCCTCACTGGCGTGACGTCGTCAACCTGCCGCCGGAAGCGAAGAGTCGGCACATCCTGACCTGCTACCGGAAAGCCCTAAAGCAGCGGGTTTTCCATACCTGTTGGACTTCGAACTTGTCCCCCGCAACGGCCAGCCCCTGTATCTCGTCTTCGGCACGGGGCATCCCCTCGGCGTGCAGAAGATGAAGGACAGCCTCTGGGAGGTCGATCGACTTCAGGGGGTCGGCTTTCGTGACCCACGCGACGATCAGGCAGAAACGTTGTTCGCCTTGGACGAGCCTCTCCTCGGACCGCTGACTCGACTGCTGCAGCAGAGGCTGCGGGACAGCGCGCCGGTCCGTGTGGAGGATCTACGCCACTTCGCTCTGTTCGAGACCGTGTACCGACCTGAGCATGTCATCAAGGCACTCAAGCCACTCGTCGAGACCGGTGCCGTGAAGATCGAAGCCGGTGGTCCGCTGCGCAGGTCATCCTTCGTGTCACTGGTCCAGGAGTCTGCCCAGTAAGGCTTCGGCCGCATCGCCGCCAGCGGCGGTCAGTGGGGTAATTGCGTTCGGGAGGCGACCACGTGATCCGGATTCGGCTCGTCGCCGGCGACGTCGACGAGCTGCACGCCGCCGCCGTCGCCCAGGCTCTCACCATCATTCACACCAGCCGCCCGATGCGCCGGCGCTCGGGAGACGGCGTCTCGCTGTCCGTCGACGCCGAGCTGCCCACCACCGCGGCGATGCGACGCGCCACGTAGCGCCGGATCCACTGCCGTTGGTCAAGGGCCAAGTGGGTGTGGCTCCGGGGAGCTGCTCCGGCTATAGGGGCGTGATCTTGGTCGCCCTGGCCGGGTACCCGTCCTGGCCGGGAACTTCGTAATGGCAGCGCACCCGCTGGCCTGGCATGAGGCTTCGATACTGCGTTGGCCCAGCGACGATCGCGCTGTAGTGGGTCCACGCGGTTAGCTCGGAGTGGTCGAGAGCGACAGTCCCCCAGCCCTCTTCGTTGTGCCAGGCTGTCACCGCCCCGGTGTCCTGCAGGTCTTGGTCGCTCATGGACCTCACCGTATCGAATCGACGGAGGGCGGGCATCGGACCTGCCGTGACCGCCCCCTATCGGTGAAGGACGTCGGATCACACCCAGGTGATGGCCCAGTTCGGCGTCTCCCACGCATGTTGGACTTCGAGTCGGTGAGGCGAATCCAACGAGCGATCCGCCAGCAGCAGACAGGAGGCTCGATGGCCGACGAGTCGTCATCGGCCCGCGTCGCGTTGGCTGGGGGCTGATCGGTCAATGGCAGGGCCCGGCCTGGGAACCTTTGGGGCATCGGTCGTGCCTTGAATCGCTTGCCGGGTACTGCCGTGGATAGCCAGGGCAGCCCGTCGGGCGCGGGCGCTGGCGGGCGTTGTCAGCAGCGGCGCGGCTGCCGTGTCGATCGCGTCGAGGATTGGATGCCAGCGGGGATCGATGGCGCTATGTAGCCGGTGAGAGTTGTCGAGGTACCAGGCCCGTTCGGTGGGCGTCCAGGGGCGTTGGCGCTCGGCGCTGATGGCGGCCGTGAGCGCAGGAGGGCGTTGCCAAGCGCCGGTGGTGCTGGTGTTGGCGTAGACGACCTCGCCGTTGCGCCGAAACGCGAAGGCGACGTGTGCCAAGTCTTGGGTGTCGACGGCGTGTGCGCCGCGGATGACGCCGTGGTAGCACTCGTCGTGAATGGTGGTGTCGATCAGCCGGCCGCGGCCGACTTCCTGAACCTCGCTCCAGTACCGGTGCAGGATCCCCAGACGGCTGAGGGCCTCGGGGACCGCGACGATGGCGACTTCGACGCGGTAGCCGGCGTCGTGGAACCGGCGGGCGATGTCCTCGAACTCGCTCTCGTAGCGCATGGCCGACTCGAGGACGACGTGGCAGCGGTTGTCGATGGCGTACTGCTGGGCCTTGCCCCACCAGCGTTCACCGTCCGGTCGCACCTTCGCGCTGGCCGTGGTTTCGTCCTCGGCCTGCCAGTGGTGGAAGCTGGGGTGCATCGGGTTGTAGAAGTCCATGTTGATGTTGATGAAGCCACTGCCCGAGCCCAGCGCTTGCTTCACCATCGCGGTGACCGCCGTCTTGCCCGCGCCGGTCTGTCCTCCCACGATGACCACCACCGGCCGCTGCTGGGATGGGGCGCCGGTGAGGAACATCGGGACGATCTGGTCGCGGAAGATCCGCTCGTTGGCGTCCTCGGAGAGCACGCCGTCAGGGAATTCGGTCAACCGCGTGCCTGACGCAGCACGGCGACGCTTTCCTCACGGTGCCGGGCGACTTCGTCGATGTCGGCGGGGTCGAGATCCCGCAGGGCCTGCGCGAGACGGCTCTGAGACGCGATGACCTGCTCCAGGGAGCCCGGGTCACCGCCGGTCTGCTCTAGCTCGTAGCGGCGAGCGGACTGGGCCGCGAGGGCCTGGGCGATCAGGTCTCGGGTGACCTGGTGATCGTGGAGCTGCTCCGGTGTCAACGGCGACGGGGTGAGGCTCCCCAGCACCGACTCGTCATTTCCCGACGAAGGCATGCTCGTCCCTTCCTAGCTCAAGGTGCGGGGTTGCGGCGAACTCCACCAGCGTGAGATCGCCGGCGGTGCCGTCGTACCGGGTGATCGACGTGTTCGCGACCGGAGTCGTCGCGACGATGGCAGCGATCTCGTCGAACCCGAGGCCTTCGATGAGGTGGCGCATCACCACGACCACGGCGTCGTGGGCCACGAGCAGGACGCGCCGGCCCGCGTGCTGGGTGTTCAGGTCTGCCAGCACGGCCGCCAGGCGTCGAGCGATGTCGGCGAACGACTCACCGCCAGGAGGTTGGTAGGAGAACTCGCCTTCGGCCGCGAGCCGGGCTGCCTCTGCGGGGAACCGTTGAGCGATCATGGCGGGGGTCAGTAGCTCCAGGTCGCCCATGAGCCGATCGCACAGACGGTGATCGACGACGGCGGTGGGGTAGTCGCCACCCGACTGCGCCGCGGTTTCCGCCGTTCGTGACCAGGTCTGCCGAGCGCGGAGGTAGGGGGAGCAGATGACCTGTTGGGGCCGGCGGTGAATGGGTATAGCGGCGAGCCAGTGACCGAGTCGGGTGGCCTGCTCCCATCCCAGCGACGACAGCTCGATGTCGGCATCTCGCCCGGTCAGACCATGGTCGGTCAGGCCCCGTGCGTGTGCGTCGGCGAAGGCGACGTTAGCCAGGCTCTGCCCGTGTCGGATGAGGGTCAGCTCAGCGACGGTGTCCATGTCTCCATTATCCGTGGTGGAGCTAGAGGGGTTCGAGCTCCTCGTGGCGGTGCCAGGGGAATCAGGTGCTGTCGGTGTCGGGAAGCTGGGCGAGGACTTCCGGTGGTGCCAGCTCAGTGGGCAGGGGACGGGGCTCGGTGTGCTTGGTCGGGTTGCACCGGTTGAAGGGCCCGTATTCGGCGGCGAGCGCGGCGAGGTGTGGGTCGAGGTGGTCTCGCCACCAGATGCTCATGCCGGTTTGGGGGTCGCTGACCCGCAGGGTTTCCCAGGCCCGCCAGAGCGCGTACAGGCGGGAGATCGCCTCGGGGTGCGCCCACCACCGCGGGCACCAGTTGATGCCGCTGGTGGGCCCGGAGGCGAGGCGCCGCTCGACGACGTGGGCGAGGTAGTCGCCGACGAACGCCTCCACGTTGCGGTACACCGGCTCCGCGCCTTCCGGTTCCGCCGCCGGCGCCTCGGCGACCGGCGGGGCTGCGCCCGGATCGCCGGCGAGCTGGCCAAGGAGCGCGCTGAGGTCGGCGACGGCGTCGGCGGCCGGCCCGGCGGTGGGCGTGGTCATGGGATCGGCTCCGGTGGGACGTCGGGGGTGAGGGTCCAGTCGGTGCGGCCGGTGGGGTCCCAGTGCGCGATCGACGCGCGGATCGCGGCCGCGTAGGGCCCGTCTTGCCAGGGGGCGGTGCGGGCGAGCGCGGGCGGGGCGCCGGAGGCGTAGACGACCATCCGGCCGCGGGGCAGGGCGTGCAGGTCGGAGACGTCGAGGATGCGCTGGCGGCGGGTGGCGTGCGAGACCGACCGCTGGCCCCATCCGGATCCGCTGCTGCTGGTCGACCGGGTGGTGACGTCGTGCTCGCCGATCAGCTTCGACAGCTCTTCGAGCCAGTCCGGGTCGGCGACGCCGCCGCCGTAGGTGCGGACGTTCGCCGCCGACCAGAGCTTGCGCATGCCCTCGCGTCCCCACACGTCGACGCCTTGGGGGTAGGACTGCAGGATGGTGATGATCGGCAGGCCGTGGGAGCCGTAGTAGGAGTACAGGTTGGGCAGTTGCCGCAGGCGGCAGATGTTCGCGGCCTCGTCGAGGATGCTCAGCAGCGGCGGGTCCAGGCGGCGGCCGGCTGAGGCGCGGGCGCGCAGCTCGCCGGCGCGCAGGACGGCGTCGGTGAGCGCGGCGACGAGCGGGGCGGGGGAGCCGGGGCCGCCCTGGGAGAGCAGGTACAGCACGTCGGTGGAGATCACGAACGCGGCCGGGTCGAACTCGGGGACCCCGCCACGGGTCGGTGGGGTGACCCAGGCGGTGACGGCGGGCTCGGTGGGGCACATGAGCATCTTCTGGGCGCCGGCGTAGATGCCGCCGCGGGTCTTGTCGGGCATGTTGACCACGCCGGAGACCGCGTCGGCGGGCAGCGCGAAGCCGTGCTCGCGCAGCAGCATCGCCGGTTCGTCGTCGCGGGGGCTGACCGCCCACCGGTACGCGGCGAGGATGTCCCGGCCGGAGCAGGCGGCGGCCAGCAGTAGGTTCGCCACCAGTTCCTCGCTGGAGGGGTCGAAGAAGGCGTCGCGGCTGACGCCGGGTTCGCGTTCGGCGGAGGCGAAGTGCTCGCCGAGGCGGCGGGCGTCGGTGATGGTGGCCACGGCGCGCAGCGGGTTGAACCACATGCCCTGGTCGGGGCCGAGGATGTGCTGCGGGTCGAACGCCCACACCGTGCCACGGGTGGCGCGCAGGTCGCGGGTGGCGTCGACGATGTCGCCCTTGACGCTGGTGACCAGCGTGGGCCCGGGGGCGGCGGCGATCGCGGGGATGGCGCGGCTGGTCGTTTTGCCGGTGCGGGGGCCCCAGATGTCGACGGCCATGTCCTCCCAGGACTGGCGTAGTGGCATGCCGCCGGCGACGGTGTAGGCGATCAGCACGCCGAGCTGGTCGGGGTCGGGCCGGTCGACGTCGGCGAGGCTGGGCCGCAGCCGCCGGCCGCTGTCGGCGACGCCCTTGGGGCTGAGGTGGGCGAGGTCGGCGCGGCTGGCCATCCGCCGGGCAGCGGAGTCGACGCGGGTGCGTCGCCGGCGAGCCCACCGCCACGCCGCGACTCCCACCGTGGCGAGCAGCGCCAGGACGCCGACCTCGATCGCCGCGACGAGCGTGCACGCGGTGGTCCAGGAGATCTCGCCGCGTACCACTGCGGCGGCCACCCGGATCGGGCCGCCACCGGTGTACCCGGGCGGGTGGGTGAGCGCGACGGGCAGCCACACCCCGCTGGCGGCGATCAGGGCCAGGGCGGCGGTGCCGCCGGCGAGTAGGCCGGCGTCGTCGTGGCCACCGCGCGGGCCGGCGGGGCGGCTCACGCCATCGTCCAGCGGAAGTCGGTGTTGCCGAGCTGCTGCTCCGTCTCGGTTGGTTCCAGGTGCACTGGGATGCCCGGTCTCGACCCGACCTTGATCAGGAAGTTTCCCCGGCCGACGGTCCCGCTGCCCTCGGCGGCCGTCCAGGACGGTGGTGCCGACCAGGACAGCACCTCGCGGCGTTCGGCCTGCGAGAGCGGTCGGACGCGGGAGACGGAGTCCAGCTCCTGCTCCGAGCAGGGGCCGATCATCAGCACCGCTGAGCGTTCGGCGAAGCCTCTCGCTTTGGCCCGGTCGTGGGCGGTGGGCAGCGCCTCCAGGTCGGCCAGGGAGTGGGTGATGAAGGCGGTGCCGGTGCCCTTCTGCCGGTTCAGTCGGGTGAGGCCGTCGGCGCGGTCGACCAGGCCGTGCCCGACGCGCAGCGCCCGCCACAGCTCGTCGAGGACGGTGAAGAACGTCCGGGCGGGGGCGAGGCCGAGGTCGGCCATCAGGTGCGCGGCCTCGACCTGGGCGAAGCCGTAGGACCAGGTCGACAGCAGCGTTGCGGCGGTCCGCAGTTCGTCGGTGTCGTCGATGCTGGAGATGTCCACGCAGACGGCGGGGGTGTCGAGGCGGATCGCGGTGGTGGTCTGGCCCTCGAAGGTGTCGCCGAGCGGGCCGTGCAGCAGCGCCAGCAAGGTGCGATGCAGGCCGCTGGTTTCTTCCCGAAACTTCGGCAGGTCGTGCTCCTCCTGCCAGAGGGTGACGGCGCGGACGTCGGCGGGGGCGTCGCGCAGGATGCGCAGGACGTCGGAGAGCACCGGTGGGGTGTCGGTCTCGCGTTCGGCGAGGTAGCGCAGCGCGGCAGCGAGGACGGTGGTCTCATCCGAGCTGACGGGCCCGCGCCGGATCAGGGTGGCCAGGGCGACCAGCATGTTCAGCCGCCGGTCGGTGACGGCCGCGCGCACGACAGCGCCGGTGCGCTCGTCGACCCGGTCGAGGACCTGGCGCCACGGGCCGGCGTCGAGGGGGTTGATCCGGTCGAGGCCGGGCCCGATGCGCAGGACCTGCCCGCCGAGGGCGCGGACCAGCTCGGCGTAGTCGGGTTTGAGGTCGCCGAGGATCAGCGGGGTGACGCCCTGGGCGGTGAGGCCGAGGACCATCCGCCGTACGGCGGTGGACTTGCCCATGCCGGGCTTACCCTCGATCCACACCGACGGGTTGTTGATCAGGCGGGCGCGGGTGTACCAGGAGATCGGGTCGAAACAGACCGCGGATCCGGTGTAGAGGTGCCGGCCGATCGGAACGCCGATCATCGGCGTCGACGCGCCGGTGCCGAACGGGAACAGGCCGCAGACCTGCACGGTGGTGCCCCGGTACTCCGTCGGCGTTTCGATGTACGACCAGGCCCCGCCGCCCGGCCCGGTGTAGCCGAGCCGGCCGGGTCGGCGACCGGCGGGTCGACGTGGCGGGGGAGGGGCGGTATCGCGGGTGCTCTCGGTCATGCCGGCGTCCTAGAAGGGGATGGTGGCGTGGGTGGGCAGGACCACGCCGGCGGGCAGGCCGGCGGCGAATCCGGCGGCCTGGCACCCGTACATCGGGCGCAGCGCCAGGCGGGCCTCCCCGGCGCGGGCCCGGATGACGCCGGTGGCCTCGTCGAGCTGCGTCTCGTCGGCGACGGTGGCGGTGACCAGCACGGTGAACCGGACGACGCCGGCACCGGTGGCCTCTTCTTCGGCGGCCTGCTCGGCGGCGGCCAGGTCGGTGAGGTCGCGGGCGCTGGGGCGATGCTTCTTGGCGGCCAGGAATCGGGCGTCGCGCTTGTCGGACTCGACGAGCCGGGCCGCCTCGCCGGGGGAGTACGGCCGGTAGATCATCGTGACGCGTTTGCGCAGCAGTTGCGGGTCGGGGTCGGTCAGCCGGCTGAACAGCCGGGAGTACACCACCCCGCGTGGTGCTTCGACCAGGCACCAGGTGCGTGAGATCCCGGAGTCGTGCCGGTAGGAGTCCCAGCTCTCCCGGGTGGCCACGGGCCCGGCCTGGGGCCAGTCGGGGGTGTGCTGGGTGTCGCGGGCGAGGTCCAGCGCGGCGGCCGGGTCGTAGGCGGCACGCACCACGGAGGCCAGCCCGCGGGCGGACATCGGGATGATGCCGTCGCCGGTGGCGCCGGTCAGCCCGGCGTGCAGGTGCGGCAGGCGGGCGGCGACCTCCCGGCAGACGTCCTCGTGCGACATCGATCGCCCCGGTGGGGCGGTGTAGGTCAGCGACACCCGGGTGTCGACGGTCGCGGATCCGGCCGGGTACGACTCGACCACCTCGTTGAGGACCTGCAGGGCCAACGCAGGAGCGTCGGGCCGAGAGGTCGCGGCGACCTCGGTGGCGAGGCGGGTGCCCGGATCCGGCGTCGTCTCGATGGTGACCTGAGCCTGCACGAGCTGCGGCTCCCGCGACAGCGCGGCCAGCCACGAGGCCAGGTGCCCGACGCGGGCGTCGATGACGGCCTGGTCGACCAGGTCCATGCCCTCGGGGGCGCAGCGCAGGGTCACGGTGTAGTGCCGGCTCTGCGGCACCACGACCACAGCCACGAGCCCGGAGCGGCCGGTCTCGACCTCGTACACCTCGGATCGGGCCAGCACCCCGGGCAACTGGTGGGCGGCGGTGACCCGGGAGGCGACCCCGGAGATGTAGACGTGGTGGCGGCGGGATCGGGCGAGCCACCACGCGACGCGGGCGGTGATGACCTGGAATCCGGTGCGCCCGTTGATCCGGATCGCCAGGGGAGCGAGGACGAGCAGGCCGGTGATGGCGGTGATCAGCGCGGCCGGCGGGGAGACCGTCGCCCGCGAGGAGACCGGGCTGACGGGCTTTCGCGTTGTCCGCAAGCTGGGGGAGGTTGAGTACGACATCACACCGCTCCGGTTCGAGATTCAGTACCGTCACGTCTTTCAGTTGGAACTCCAGGGTCATTGCGTGTTGGTGTAACTGCTGGTCACGGCGTCGATGAGGTCGTGTGATCGGCGGTCGGAGCGGCGGTTGGCGCGGGCGATGTTGGTGTCGCCGTTGATGCGGTGCCAGCCGATCGCG
>NZ_WBKR01000197.1 GCF_008868155.1 Micromonospora sp. ALFpr18c | reverse complement strand
GGGAAGAAGTAGACGGCCAGGATGAACACCGTGCCCAGGACGAAGAGGGGCTGGCTCAGCGGATGACTGAGGACGGCCGGCAGGTTGTCGACCGCGTCGCTCGTGCCGAACGCGGTGAGCCGGTGGTCCAGGTACATGTAGAGGACACCGCCGAGCACCGGCCCCCACCGGGTGCCCGGCCCGCCGAGCACCACCATGACCAGCAGCGACAGGGTCAGCTCGGAGGACGTGATGTGCGGCGACGCACCGCCGACGATCAGCAGGTAGACCACCCCGCCCGCCGACGCCAACCCGCCGGCCAGGGTGAACGCCACCAGTTTGTAGCGGTACGGGTCCAGCCCGAGCACACCGATCCGCCGCTCGTCGTCACGCAGCCCGGCGAGCACCCGACCGGTCGGCGAACCGCTCACCCGGTGCACCACGAAGACCACGAGCGTCAGGTACGCCAGTGCCAGCCAGTACAGGTTGACCGTGTTGGTCACCCCCACCAGCCCGGCGGGCAGGCCGGACACGTCCAGCGGCAAACCCTCCTCGCCGCCGGTGAGCCCACCGAAGTCCCGGGCCACCAGGATCGCCCCGACCTGGGCGAACGCCAACGTGACCATGGCGAACGCGATGCCCACGGTGCGCAGCGCCACCGCTCCGAGCAGCGCCGCGAGGATCGTTCCCCCGGTGATGGTCAACAGCGCCGCCTGCCACAGCGGTAGACCGGCCCGGGTGACCAGGATGTCGGTGCCATACACGCCGGCGGCGAAGTACAGCGCGTGCCCGAAGGAGAGCATCCCGGTCCGGCCGAAGAGCAGGTCGTACCCGGCGGCCAGCCCACCGAAGATCAGGCAGATGGCGAGCAGTTGCAGGGTGCCGGGCGAGTTGACCGGCCCCTCGAAGATCCCCGGTAGCGAGATCGTCGAGTACGGCAGGATCGCCAGCACGACAAGCGCGACCAGCGGCAGGAACGGGCGGACGCGGTGCCACCGCCCCCGCTGCGGGGTCAACTCGTCGGGCACCTGCGCGGGAGGAGCGTCGATCACCGTCATGCCGTTGCCACCTTTCCGGCGATGCCCTGCGGGCGCAGCAGCAGCACCACGGCCAACAGCCCGACCACGCAGATGTCGCCCAGCCCGGACGTGCCGTAGTAGTTGACGAACTGCTGCACCAGCCCCACCACGACGGCCGCGTACGCGGAGCCGACCACCGAGCCCATGCCGCCGATCACCACCACGATGAACGCGAAGATCAGCAGCGAGCCGCCCTGGCCGGGCGAGACCGTGCCGAAGTAGACCCCGCCCAGCGCGCCGGCGAGCGCGGCGGCCGCCCCACCGATCGCGAAGACCAGCGTGAACGCCTTGCGCACGTCGATGCCGAGCGCGGTCACCATCTCCCGGTTCTCCACGCCGGCCCGGATCACCAGGCCGTACCGGGTCCAGCGCAGGAACGCCAGGATCGCGCCGAGCACCAGCACCGCCGCGATGATCAGCAGCAGGCCGCCGTTGGGCACCTGCGCGCCGAGGATCCCGGTCACCTGCCGGGTCCAGTCGGGGCGCGGGAAGGTGCGGGCGTCCGCACCCCACGTCGCCTGGAGCAACGCCACGCCGGCCAGCGACAGACCGACGGTGACCAGCACCTGCTCGATGGTGCGGGAGTACAGCGGGCGGATCAGCACCAACTCGACCAGGATCGCCACCAGCGTGCCGGCGGCCACCCCGAAGGCGACCGCCACCACGAAGCCGAACCCGTCGGAGCCGGCGCCCGGCAGGTTGCCCGCCGCCCACCAGGTGCCGTACGCGCCGACGCCGAGGAACAGCCCGTGCGCGAAGTTGAGCACGTCGGCCAGGCCGAAGACCAGGGACAGGCCGGAGGCGACCAGGAAGTACAGCGCCGCCAGACCCAGGCCGGTCAACGCCAACAGGATCACGGTGCCCATCAGCGTTGGTCCTTCCTCGCGACTGCGGGGCTCGCAAGCTCACTCCTCGCGCTCGGCGAGGCCACCTCCGCCGAGCCGACACCGAGCAGCGACTTGGTCAGCGCCGTCTCCAGCAGCAGCTCACGGGCGTCGCCGGTCCAGGCCACCTTGCCGGCGGCCAGCACCACCGCGTCGCGGGCCAGTCGGCGTACGACCGCCAGGTTCTGCTCCACGAGCAGCACCGGCACCGACTCCGCGACCCGTTCCACCACCTCGGCCACCTCGGTCACCACCTTCGGCGCCAACCCCTTGGTCGGCTCGTCGACCAGCAGCAGCCGGTTGTCGTTGAGCAGCACCCGCCCGATCGCGAGCATCTGCTGCTGCCCACCGGAGAGCGAACCGGCCCGTTGCCGTCCGCGCCGGTCCAGCTCCGGGAAGAGCGCGAAGACCTTGTCGTACGCCGGGCTGGTGCCGCGCCGCTCGGCGAGCCGCAGGTTCTCGGCGACGGTGAGGCCGGCGAACACGCACCGGTCCTCCGGCACGTAGCCGAGCCCGCCGCGGACCAGCCGGTGGGTGGGCCGGGCCAGCAGGCTCTGCGCGCCCATCCGGATGGTGCCGCGGACCTCCCCGGCGGGCGGGGTGAGGCCGACGATCGCGCGCAGCGTGGTGGTCTTGCCGACGCCGTTGCGACCGAGCAGGACGGTCACTCCGGTCGGGGCGACCGTGAAGGACACCCCCTGGAGGATGTGCAGCCCGGAGATCCGGACCGACAGGTCCTCCACACTGAGGATCGGTTCGCTCACAGCGACTCCCCCAGGTAGGCCTCTTGCACCGTGGGGTTGGCCATCACCGTCTCCGGGGTGTCGCAGGCCAGCAGCGCGCCGTGGTGCATGACGGCGATCCGGTCGGCCAGTTCGAGGATGACGTCCATGTGGTGCTCGACCATCAGCACCGCCCGGCCGCTGTCACCGGTCAACGACTTGATGACGGCGACCAGCTCCGGTACGTCCTCGGCGCTGACCCCGGCCATCGGCTCGTCCAGCAGCATCACCCGCGGTTCACCGGCGAGCAGCAGGGCGATCTCCAGCTTGCGCTTCTCGCCGTGCGCCAGGGTGCCGGCGAGCGCCGTACCCCGGTGGGCGAGGCCGACCCGGTCGAGCGCCGTGTCGGCGGCGGCGGCGACCTCCCGGTCGGCTGCCGCCCGCCGCCACAGTGCCATCGAGCCCCCACGGTGCGCCTGCACGGCGAGCCGGACGTTCTCCCGCACGCTCAGCGAGCCGAAGACCGAGGACGCCTGGAAGGTACGGCCCAACCCGAGGCGGGCCCGCCGGTGCGGCGGAAGCGCCCCGATGTCCTGCCCGTCCAGGGTGATCCGACCCTCGGTGGCCCGGCGCAGGCCGGTGATCAGGTTGAACAGTGAGGTCTTGCCGGCGCCGTTCGGCCCGATCACGCCGAGGAACTCCCCGGGCGCCAGGTCGAGGTAGACGCTGTCGACGATGGCGACCTCACCGATCCGCCAGGTCAGACCGCGGGTGGCGAGCATTTCTCAGCCCTTCATGGCCACGGCCGGTGGCGCGGTCTCGTCACCGGTGAGGCTCTTCTGCGCGGTCGCCGTGAAGGCGGTGCCGCTGCCGGTCAGCTTGGCCTGGAACATCGGCTGGAGCAGCGCGTGGTCCGCAGCCCGGATGGTCATCTTGCCCTTGACCCCGTCGAAGCTCCAGCCCTCCAGGGCGGTGACCATCTTGTCGACGTCGTCCCCACCCTCCTGCACCGCGCGGACCACCATCTGGGCGGCGGCGAAGCCGTCCGGGTGGAACAGGTCGATGGTGCTGACCTTGGCCTTCAACGCCTTGCTGGCCTCGGTGTCGCTGGCACCGTCGAAGTAGTGCGACAGGAACGAGATCTTCGCGCCGGCGGCGCCGAAGGTCGGCCACGAGGCACGGATGTCCAGACCGGTGACGACCGTGGTGGACGAGAGAACACCCTGCTGGTCGAGGGTCTGCCACATCGCCGGGGCGGTCGTGCCGGCCCAGGCCACGAACAGCAGGTCCGGCTTGGCCGACTTGATCTGGCTGGCGAACGGCGTGAACTCGGTGGCGCTGGCCGGGGCCCGCACGCTGCTCACGGTGGCGCCCGCACCACCGATGACGGCCTTGACGGCGGCCTCGTTGGCGTCGCCGAATGCGCCGTCCTGAGCGAAGACCATGACCTTCTTGCCGGCCGGGTCGCCGATGAACGACTTGGCGGTCACCACGTCCTGGTAGGACTGTCGCCCGGAGCGGAACGTGTACTTGTTCGCGCCGGTCACCGCGTCCGTGGCGGCCGGGCCGGAGATGAACAGAACCTTGTTCTGTGCCGCGATCGGCGCGACCTGGAGCGCCACACCCGAGGCGGTGGAACCGGCGATGATCTTGGTGCCCTTGCCGATCAGGTCCTTCGCCGCGGAGACCGCCTTGGCCGGGTCACCCGCGTCGTCGACCTCGGTCAGCTCGATCTTCCGGTCACCGACCTTGCCGGTGCCCTGGGTGGCGAAGTCCAACCCCGCCTTGAACCCCTCGATGTACTGCTTTCCGTAGCTGGCCAGGGCTCCCGACTCGGAGTACACCAGGCCGACCTTGACCGGCGCGGCGCTGTCGCCGCCGCCGGTGGCGGTGTCCTGCGGGCTACCACAGGCCGTGGCGGCCAGTGCCGCCGCCATCATCGTGGCGGCGGAGAGGAACGCCCGCCGCGTGTGCCGGACCGTCATCGCGACTCCAGGTGAGGACAGGATGCTGTGTTGTCGGCTCACGCTAGAAGTGACGTCACCCACGAGCTATGTGGCAGAAACACACAAGTAACCGAAGGGGGATGGCCGGAGGTTACAGCGGGCCGCACTACCACCCGGTGACCCGCGCCCCCGATAGCCCGAATCCCCACGGACCGCCCGAACCGTGTGTCGCCTCGCGCCATCCGGCCCGCCCGCTCAACCGCAGGGCCCGTCGTGGTCGGCCGGGCGCGGGCACCGTCGACGCCCGCCGAGCAGACGGTCACAGAAAACCCGATGTCGTACGCCCTGAGCATCCTCTTCCGACACTGTCGTCTCGGCCCGGTCCACGTCGGCGAGGAAACCCAACGCCCTCGTGATCGCCCGAGCGAACCGCAGCGCCCCCGACAGGTCCTCCGCGACCACCGGCAGATGCACCACGAACCGCTCCCGCCCCGCGCCCACAACCACCACCCTCGCCTCGTCGGCTCTTTGTTGGCCTGCCGTCGGCCTGGTGGGCGGTCCGGTGTGCGGGTAGGGGACGCCCACCGGACCGCCCGGCCCCACGCCCGCAGCCCAAACGGCGATACGAACCCGGAGCCCATCTCACGCCCACGCCCCGAGGGTTTGCCGAACCAACCAGAGCCGGACACCCAGCAACCTACTACAGCAGGTGCAGTAGGTCGACCCCGCAGCGCAATCACCGAGCAACTTATTGCAGTTGCTAGAGCAGGTCGGGCATGATCAGAGGTGCCGAACCAACCGGAGTCCTCACCATGCCCACTGCACAGCCGTCGTTTCGTCGCATCGTCGACGAGATCGCCGAACGAATCAGGACCGGCGACCTCAAGCCTGGCGACAAGCTGCCCTCGACCAGCCAGCTCGCCGACATGTATGACGTCAGCACCGGCACGGTCTATCGGGCACTCTCGCTGCTGCACGACCGGAACCTCATCATCGGTCAGTCCGGTCGCGGCACCTATGTGGCGGGTGGGTAGGCATCGGGCCGGCCCCACCGTCCCGCTGCCGGCTAACGTCTAGACACGGCAGACGCGCGGTCGGTCCTGTGGCCACTGCGCTAGAGGCCGTAGGCTCCTGTCTGTGCAGAACTTCGACTCCGCCGCCACACGCCATCTACATGATGCGGCGCTACTGCACCGTAGCGGCCGACTGCCTAACGCAGACCATCTTGCGGGCTTCGCCGCCGAATGCGCCCTCAAGGCGATTTTGATCAGCTTTCTCGGGGCGCATCAGACCAGCGGGAAGCCATACTCAACCATAGCCGGCCAGAAGAAGGATCATGGGCATCTCCCAGGACTGTGGGACGAAGTCAAGATGGTGCTGAACGGTCGAACTGGCGGACCCGTCTTCTCTGGACTTCTTGCGCACAACCCATTCATCGGCTGGTCAGTCAACGATCGCTACGGCGACGGCTCGGCCGTAACCGCCCAAATCCTCGCCGCGCGGCTGGCGGCAGCACAACAGATCCTCGGACATCTACAAAACGCTAAAATACTCGGGACGCTGCGATGACGGTGCCAGACTCAGTACGATTCGATGATTCGTGGAGCGCAGCCCGCGCAGTTGCGACGGGCCTTTCCGAACGCGGCATCGACGTCGTACTTGTCCGCGACCTCCTAGGTCGTGCGACCCTCGTACTGACGGATCCTACGGGACGGCCAGTCCCTGAAGGACTTCAAGCCGAGGCAAGAGAGCGGCTCAAAGCTCAATGTTCGCCGTTCGTGGCAGACCATCCAGTCCTTATAGCTCAAGACCTCTTCGCACCGGACGCAATACTCGATGCGGCAGACATCCTCATTCTTCAAGACCGTGATCCAGGCCGCGGCATTGGTCGTCTCGCTTTTCTAGAGCGGGGAGTCATTGGACGAGAGTGGCGACACGTAAGGGACGACCCAGAAACCAACAGAGTCACACTCTACGGTTTCAAAGGGGGAGTCGGGAGGTCTACAGCCACTGTTATTCTTGCACGACACCTGGCCCGGCAGGGCTACTGCGTCCTTATAGTTGATTTAGATCTAGAGTCTCCAGGCGTGTCTACTATGGCCTTGAACTGGGAAGAGATTCCAGAATATGGCCTGGTCGACATACTAGTTGAATCCGCGGTTGGTTCCGCCGCAGGACTTAATTGTGTAGCGCGCAGCAGCCGCCTTCGAGTGGATGGCAACGGCGAGGTCTGGGTGGCGCCGGCAGGAGGCCGCCCCCGCCCAGGCTATTCATATTTACCTAAACTAAATCGGGCGTATATCGATATAGCGCCCGAAAATGGGGCCGGTTCGCGAACTCCCGGCGGAATCATATTCGGCAACCGCCTTCGGCACGCCGTAGATTTCTGCGTCGAAGAAGTCCGCGTTCGAAGCCGTAAGCCCGATGTTGTGCTGCTAGATAGCAGAGCAGGACTTCACGATGTGGCCGCTGTCGCCATAACGCAGCTTAGCGACGTCACCCTGCTCTTTGGCACCGACAACGCCCAGACATGGAACGGCTATGCAGAAATGTTTCAACAGTGGAAGTCTGACATACATCTCACGCAAACGATAAGGAGCAGGCTGAGAGTTGTGGCCGCCATGGTTCCCGCTTCGAAAGAGGTCGAGTATCTGGCCGGTTTCAGAGACAAGGCCCATCTCTTATTTAGTGAAACGTTGTACGACGAAGCATCGGCAGGTGATTTTGACGCCTATAGCCCCCCCTTGGGAGATAGCGAGGCTCCACACTCACCTCTATCGATTACTTTCACCACCGACCTCGTTGGCGTCGACTCAGCCACCCGAGCCGACTGGATCGACCAAGACTTCATTTCCGCTGCCTACGAATCTTTCGTGAACGGTGCGACCGAGCTCATAGTCGGGACGCCGGAGGATATCCAATGACCGTTGATTTGTCTCCCCAGCAGTATCGCGAATTGCTCGGCTCTGCGCTTCCCATCGCTGCGGACGCCGACACGCTGGACCCTAACCTTAGGACGCTATTTACCCCCAGCAGTCACCGGCTGGCGCTAGAGCCAGAGGTTACAGTAGTCCGGGGGGCTCGGGGTGTAGGCAAGACCGTTTGGTTCAAAGCGTTACAGAATCAACTACTGCGGAGGGTCGCTGCCGACGCATACAAGTTGCCGCGCCTCACCCGAATTGAGACGCATCCGGTTTTTGGTTCCGAATTAGCACCTGATCGCTATCCCGGACCTGCAATCCTGGCGGACCTTGCCGATCGCGTCAGTGACCCCATGCAGATCTGGATGGCTGTCCTACTGTATGCGCTAAAGATCGATGAGGTAACTCGACTGTCAACGTGGGCTGCCCGGGTTGCGTGGGTTCGGGAGAATCCAGAACCCGTTGAACGATCCCTAAGCGCTGCGGATCGCGCGGCAACGGACGCAGGCGTGACTCACCTGCTTCTCTTCGACGCCCTAGAACGTCTCCATCCAGACAGAAGTAGAACAGATCTACTCGTGGCAGGAATACTTCGGCTGGCCCTCGATCTGCGGACAAGGACTCGCAGCCTACGGGGTAAGGTGTTTATTCGTCATGACATGTTCGAGAGCGGACGGCTTCATTTCGCGGACGCATCGAAGCTGCTTTCCAATGCAGCAGATCTGACGTGGGCAGAGTCTAGCCTCTACGGCCTCTTGTTTCATCATTTGGGAAACGCGGAGAACGAACACGCAAGGGCTTTTCGTCAAATTCGTCCCGGCTGGCGCGAACAAGAGATTGAGCCGGGAGAAGCCTTGCGCCGCTTTGTTCCCCCTTCTGAGCTTACGGGAGACCGGAAGACGCAGCAGGAACTATTCGTTCGAATTGCCGGTCGTTACATGGGAACAGACCATCGCAAGGGTCATACCTATACGTGGTTGCCCAACCATCTAATGGATGGACTGAGCCAGGTGAGCCCTCGAAGTTTCCTTCGCGCCCTGACAAAGGCGGTCGAAGTGACTGAGATGCAGTACGCCGGACACGTGCTAGCTCTTCATTATGAAGGCATTCGTCGCGGAGTTCAGGAGGCGTCCCGTACGAGGGTGGCTGAGATCACTGAAGACTTGCGATGGGTAGAGCTTGCGATTGCGCCGCTAGAGGGTCTTCAAGTGCCTGCAGAACTAGAGACGATCATCGAGCGATGGGGTGAGAGGTCATTAGGATCGATGCTCACGGAACAGGCCGACGAAATTGATCTGAGAAATGATCCGGCCAAGGTAAGAACAGGCCCTAGGAATCCTCGAAACTACCAAGATCTCGTTGAGGAATTGGTAGGGCTTGGAGTAATGACGAAACGGGCCAACGGGCGTATCGACCTTCCTGATGTCTATCGGATCGCATTCAATATTGGGCGCCGAGGTGGTGTTCCTCGGCTAAAGGCCTCCTCCTAACCCTGCTGCTGCAGGGAGTCTGTTGCCATCCCGAGTGCCCAGTCAGTACTGCTGGCCTGCCGCCTAAACACCGGACGACAGGCCAGCCTCCGAGTCGGACGTAGCTCGGCCGGACGGACCGCATGAACGCGGGTTGGCTCCGGCCCGAGTATCAGCGCGCGAGGCCGGCGCGGGCGGCGACTGCGGTGTCCGGGTGGTCGCTGAAGACGCCGTCCAGACCCAGGCCGAGGAAGAGCTCGTACTCGGCCGTGATGTCGCCGCGCGCGTTCGGGTCGGTGCCGATCCGGAAGTCCACGGGGAGGAACTGGTTCTCCGCACGGAACGTCCAGGAGTGCACGAGCAGCCGCTCGCGGTGTGCGTCACGCACCACGTTCGTCGGGGCGAGCAGCTTGCCGGCGGCGTCGCGGGGCACGATCAGGTTCTTGTTCGCGCCGATCCCGTCGGCGTAACCCGCGATCCACTTCAGGCCGGCAGCCGTGGCGAGGTCCTGGTAGGTGCGGGTGTCGCCGGCGGCGGTGAAGTCGTACGGGCGGCCGGTGGCGTCGAGGAGCTGGACCAGCTTCACGTCGGTGAGCCGGCTCAGCCGACGCAGGTTGGCGGTCTCGAACGACTGGATGAAGACCGGCGAGTTCTTGTGGTCCAGCTTGTTCTGCCGCAGCACCTTCAGCAGCGGCTCCTCCAACGGCAGGCCGATCGACGTGAAGTAGCTCGGGTGCTTGGTCTCCGGGTAGATGCCGATGGTGCGGCCCCGTGCCCGCCCCTCGGTCCGAGCCAGATCGATCACCTCCTGGAGGGTGGGCACCTCGAAGCGGCCGTCGAAGGCGGTGTTCGCGACGCGGACCTGCGGAAGTCGCTCCTTGGCCCGCAGCGTCTTCAACTCGGCCAGGGTGAAGTCCTCGGTGAACCAGCCGGTCACGGCGACACCGTCGATGGTCTTCGTCGCCCTGCGGGCGGCGAACTCCGGGTGCGTCGACACGTCGGTGGTGCCGGAGATCTCGTTCTCGTGCCGGGCGACGAGGACGCCGTCGGAGGTGGACACCAGGTCCGGCTCGATGTAGTCCGCGCCCATCCGGATCGCCAACCGGTACGCCTCCAGCGTGTGCTCCGGCCGGTAGCCGCTGGCACCTCGGTGACCGATCACGATCGGGCGGTCGTCCGCCCGGGTGCGGTTCGCCTCGGCCGAGGGGCCGGCGGCGGCCATGGTGGGCACGGCCACGGCGGCGGCGAGCAGCGCGCCGGCCACGCCGAGGGTCGAGAGGGTACGTCGCAACGCCGTCTCCTGTCATCGGGGAATGCCGCGGATAGCAGACCGCCCGCGATTGGCCGGGAGTTGGTCGATGTCTGGACGGCAGGTGAATCTCCGGAATGGGCGTTCCCACTCCGACGCCTGCGCGGAAAAGGAAGATTGTCTGGTGCGCCGGTTTTTCCGCAACCCCGTGCGGCTGGTGCCGCTGGGGTTCCTGGTGCCGATACTGCTCGGCACCGCGCTGCTGATGGCGCGCTGGGCCACCGTCCAACATCAGCGACCGCCCCTGGTCACCGCCCTGTTCACCGCCACCTCGGCGGTGTCGGTGACCGGTATGGCCATGACCGACACCCCCAACTACTGGTCCGGCGGGGGTCTCCTGGTGATCACCCTGCTCACCCAGCTCGGCGGTCTCGGCATCCTCACCGCCGCGGCGCTGGTCATCCTCGTGGTCTCGCGCCAGCTCGGCCTGCGCAACCGGCTGCTGGTGCAGGCCGAGACGGCCGAGTTCGGCATCGGGGACGTGGCCCGGCTGCTGCGCCGCATCGCGGTGACCGTCTTCGCCTGCGAGGCGGTGATGACCGCGCTGGTCACCGGCCGGCTGTGGTGGGCGTACGACTACACGTTCGGTGACGCGCTCTGGTCGGGCGTGTTCCACGCCGTCCAGGCGTTCAACAACGGCGGCTTCGCGCTCTACAGCGACGGTCTGCTGGCCTTCGACCGCGATCCGTGGGTGTCGCTGCCGCTGGCATTCGGTGCCATCGTCGGCGGGCTCGGGTTCCCCGCCCTGTTCGAGGCGGTCCGTGAGTGGCGCAAGCCGACCGGCTGGGCGGTGGCCACCAAGCTGACCATCTGGGGCAG
>NZ_WBKR01000196.1 GCF_008868155.1 Micromonospora sp. ALFpr18c | reverse complement strand
GTATCAGAGACAGCCCCGGCACTCCCGGCCAGCGCCGGCCCGGCAATGTCGCGTCGGGCGCACCTCATCTGATGAGTGATGCCGGTGCGTCATCAAGATGACTCACCGGCATCACTCATCGGACCGGATTCAGCCGAGGCCGTTGAGGACCTTCTCGTAGCGGGGCCGCTCGGCGGCCGGGGTCTTCGCGTCGAGGTAGTTGAGGACCACCGCACCGCGCCGGTACGACTGGCCGCCCCAGGTCTCCGCGATGTCGCTGGCGCTGATCTCGTCGGGGAACACGTACACCGTGACGGCGTCGGTCGAGATGAGCTCGGAGCAGCCCAGGCCGAGCCCGTCCGGGCCACAGTCGACCGAGCGGTCCTTGGGATGCGGCACCTTCAGGCCGGCGTCCCTGAACGCGTTGACGACCTGGGTGGCGCCGGGCGCGCCGGCCGGACGTCGGGGCAGCACCACCGGCGGCGGGCTGGCCGGCCGGCGTTCGGTGGGCCCCTGCGGCGCCACGGACGGCGGGGCGGGTGGCGTTGCCACGGCGCCGGAGCTGGACGGGGCCGCCGAGGGCATCGGCGCGCTCGGAAGGCCGGTCGCCGCCGGGGCCGAGACCGACGACGCGATGGGTGCCGCGTTCGGCGGGTCGGCGTCGTCATCGCCGCAGCCGGCGGTGACGGCGACGGCGACCAGCAGGACCCCGAGGACGGGCAGGCTCCGAAGTGTCACCTGGGCAGTGTGCCCAACCGCACCCGGCGGCGGGAGGGGCCGGTCGGCCACCGCGCTGTCCCATATCCGCCACCACGGGTCGGCCGTGCGGCGGCGGTACGCTCCAGGGCTGGCGGAGCAGGCGCGGCGAGAGGCGGGGGGGCCGAACGTGGGCGGGTTCGAGGTGCGGCCGGCGCGGCCCGCCGAGCGGACGGCGATCGACGCGCTGCACGAGCGCGAGTGGGGTGGCCCGTACGTGGTCGCCCACGACACCCGGCACGACGTGCGAACCCTGCCGACCCTGGTGGCGCTCGACGCCACCGCGGCGGTGGTCGGCGCGCTGACCTACCGCGTCGACGGCGACGGCCTGGAGGTGGTCACCCTGGTCGCGGCCGCGCCCGGCGGCGGCGCCGGCACGGCCCTGCTGGCGGCGGCGACCGCGACCCCGACCGGGGCGGGCCTGGCCCGGGTGTGGCTGATCACCTCGAACGACAACCTGCGGGCGTTGCGGTTCTACCAGCGACGCGGCATGCGGCTGGTGCACGTCGACCGGGGAGCGGTGGACCGTGCCCGCCGACTCAAACCGGAGATCCCCCTGGTGGGCGAGGACGGCATCCCCCTGCACGACGAACTCGTCCTGGAGCTGCGCACCGACGCGGAGGGTTAGCCTGCGGGCATGTCCGTCACGCCCTGGATCTCGCTGACCACCGACTACGGCCTCACCGACGGTTTCGTGGCCGCGTGCCACGGGGTGATCGCCCGGATCGCGCCGGCGGCCCGGGTCATCGACGTGACCCACCTGGTGCCACCGGCGGACGTGCGGCGGGGCGCGGCGGTGCTGGCGCAGACGGTGCCGTACCTGCCGGTGGGTGTGCACGTGGCGGTGGTCGACCCGGGGGTGGGCACCGCCCGGCGGGGCGTCGCGCTGGCCACCCCGGGTGGGCTGCTGGTCGGTCCGGACAACGGGCTGCTGCCGGATGCCGCCGCCGCGCTCGGCGGGGTGACCGCCGCGGTGGAGCTGACCGAGCCGCGCTGGCTGGCCCGCCGGGTGTCCGGCACCTTCCACGGGCGGGACGTGTTCGCGCCGGTCGCGGCCCGGCTGGCGCTCGGCGCGCCACTGGGCGAGGCGGGGCCACCGGTGGATCCGGCCGGTCTGGTCCGGCTGCCGGCGCCGACGCTGACCTCGGACGACGACGGCTTCACCGCCGAGGTGTCGACCGTGGACCATTTCGGCAACGTTCAACTGGCCGCGCCGGCGCACCTGCTCGACCCGCTGCCGACGACGGTGCGGGTCGGTCCGCCGGGGGTGGCACCGGCCCGGCCGGCCGTCCGGGGGCGGACCTTCGGCGACGCCCCGGCCGGTGGCCTGGTGGTGTACGTCGACTCGGCGGATCTGGTCGCGGTCGCCGTGAACGGCGGGCGGGCGGTGGACCTCCTTCGGGTGGCCCCGGGTGACGTCCTGCGGGTTTCCCGCTGATATTCGACTGTGGAATGCTGCCCCGGTGGGTGAACACGTAGTTCCCGTGGGCTGTCCGTGCTGTGCATCCCGAACCGGCGGGGGGACCTGCCCGGTCTGCTTCTGGACCGACGATGGTCAGACCGACGCCGACGCCGACGCCGTCCGGGGCGGCCCCAACGGCGACCTGAGCCTGTCGCACGCCCGGCTCAACTACGCCGTCTACGGTGCCAGCCACCCGCGCTACCAGGACATGGTGCGCCCGGCCCGCCCCGACGAGCGCCCCTGACGGCACCCGGCGGGGCGGGCACGGGTCAGCAGACCGGCACGCTGCCGCCGTACACGCCGGAGATGTACGCATGGCTGACGTACTGGCCGGTGGCCAGCCGGTTCCAGCGGGTGGTGGTGCGGTAGGGGCCGGCCACCGACTGGCCGGTGACGTAGCACTGGATCGGCACGTTGGCGAATTGGGCGGCGAGGCCACGGATCGGGTACGACGTGCTGGCCCCGGTGCGGATGTTGAGCGGCCCGTCGCCGACCACGCCACGCGGCCCGCCACCGGTCCACAGGTAGGCGACGTCCACCCAGGCGTTGGTGGTGAGCTGGAGGCCGTCCCAGAAGGTGCCGTCGGCCAGGTCGATGCCGGCCGGGTTGAGCACGGTCCGGCCGAACTGGTCCCGCCCGCCGTTGTAGCCGGACTGGTAGGCGGCCTGCGCCTCGGGTCGGCCCTGCGGCAGGTTCTTCCAGTTCTCCCGCACCGCCGACGGGTTCCAGTAGTCGTCGCGGGTGTTCCACGGTCCGACGTCCCAGACGGGGGCGTACTCGCAGCGGGAGCCGGTGGTGGTGCAGACCCGCACGGTGTAGTCACCGGTGTTGAGCGGGGACAGGCCGCGCCGCGACGGTAGTGCCACGAAGTGGTCCCGGGGCTGCACGGTGCGGCCGTTGGCGGTCAGCTCGCCGACCAGCCCGATGCGGGTGGCGTACACCCGGTAGGTGAGGCCCGGAGTGGCCGCGGAGACGGCGGCGGTCGCGTCGGCGGTGAGCTGGACGCCGCGTACCGTCGCGGTGGCGCCACCGGCGGGCGCGGTGAGCACCACCCGGCTCTGCACCCGGCTCACCGGGCGGTCGAAGACCGCTCCGGCGGTCGCGGCCCGCCACTCGGTCCAGCCGCTGACCCGCCAACCACGGACCTGGGCCTCGACGGTGGCACCGGCCGGTACGTCGGCGGTGACCTGGGCGCGGATCCGGGTTGCCGGCCGGCTGAGGGTCCGGGGAGCGTTCAGCAGCATCCCCTCCGCGACCGCGCTGTGCGGGCTGCGCGGGCTACGGCCGGCGGACCGGGCCTCGCGCAGTCGCAGCCCGGCGGGGGTGCGCCGGACGTTGACGTCGTCGCGGTCGACGACGGACAGGTCGGCGTTCCACCGTTCGCCGTCCGGTGCGGCGGCGGTGAGGGTGAGCGGGCCGCCGGCGGCGGGTGCGCCCGGGACGTGGCTGGTGGCGGGCAGGAGCGTGGCGGTGAGGGCGAGGGTGAGGGTGGTGACGAGGGAGAGGGATCGGGTACGACAATGCGGCCTTGACATCGGCATTCTCCTCAGAACCCCCTGACCCTCGCATGTCAGAAGATCATGAGGAACCTGTGTACAAATAGCGACACATGCGAATCCTGCTCGAAAGAGGGAGGATGGTGGGATGCCCGAGGGTGACACCGTCTGGAACACCGCGCGCGTGCTGCACCGCGCGCTGGCCGGCTCGAGGATCACCGACAGCGACTTTCGGGTGCCGCAGTTGGCGACCACCGACCTCACGGGCTGGACGGTCCGCGAGTCGGCGAGCCGGGGCAAGCACCTGCTGCTGCGCCTGACCGCAACGGACGGGGCGGACTGGACCCTGCACTCGCATCTGCGGATGGACGGCGCCTGGCGGGCGTACGCGCCGGGCGAACGGTGGAGCGGCCGCCCGGCCCACCTGATCCGGGTGGTGCTGCGCAGCCCCGGCGCGGTGGCGGTCGGCTACCACCTGCACGAGCTGGCGCTGGTGCCGACCGCCGAGGAGGACCACCTGGTGGGTCACCTCGGCCCCGACCTGCTCGGCCCCGACTGGGATCCGGCCGAGGCGGTCCGCCGGCTCGGCGCCGACCCGGAGCAGTCCATCGGCGAGGCGCTGCTCGACCAGCGCGCGCTGGCCGGCGTGGGCAATCTCTACAAGTGCGAGGTGCTGTTCCTGCGTGGCGTGTCCCCGTGGACACCGGTCGGCGCGGTGCCCGACCTGACCGGCCTGGTGTCGCTCGCGCAGCGACTGCTCGCGGCCAACCGGGGTCGTTGGACGCAGAGCAGCACCGGCTCGCTGCACCGGGGCCAGACCAGCTACGTGTACGGCCGCCGCGCCCAGCCCTGCCGCCGCTGCGGCACCGCGATCCGCAAGCAGGAGCTGGGCGAACGCGTCACCTACTGGTGCCCGGTCTGCCAGCCGGAACACCCGGACGCCCCGTCACCCGGCTGACCGCCCCGCACCGCCCGAGGTCATCCCAGATACGGACGATTGGGTAATTCCTATCTGGCCGTCGGAGTCGCATGCTGCGGTTGAGTGCTCACCGACCGTCAGCAGAGCACCAGGGTCGCCACGCCGGGGTGGCGGACCCGGTGCACCGACCCGGGGAGAGTCATGGCGATCTTCCGCAGACTCCGCTCCACCTTCTTCGAGCGCACCGCCCAGGACAGCGACGGCAACGGCCGGGTGGCGTCCGTGGTGCCGGCCGCGCGGACCACCGAGGAGGTCGTCCGGACCACCGAGGAGGTCGCCGCACCGGCGACCAGCCTGGACCCGGCCGTCGTGCCCCGCTGTTTCGGCCCGGTGCCGAACTTCGCGTACAGCCCGCGCCCTCTGCGGGACGCCGACGGCCGGCTGGTGCCCGGGACCGGGCTGCGCAAGTTCATCGACGCGCTGCCCGTCCCGGGCCAGACCGCACCGCCCGTCCCGGGCCAGACCGCACCGCCCGTGGCGGGCACCGGACTCGGCGCGTACCTGCCGGTGGCCGTCGCGGACACGATCAGCTATCCGGGCTGCGACTACTACGAGATCGGCCTGCAGGAGTACGCCCAACGCCTGCACCGGGACCTCCCGGCCACCCGGCTGCGCGGCTACCGGCAGCTCAACCTCGGCACCGACGCGTCGGGGCACAACACCGTCGCGCCCCCGGAGCGGCCCTGGCACCTCGGCCCGGTGATCCTCGCCCGGCGGGGCCGGCCGGTCCGGGTGAAGTTCATCAATCAGCTGCCCACCGGCCGGGCCGGCGAGTTGTTCCTCCCGGTCGACGACACGGTCGACGGAGCGGGTCCGGGCCCGCTGGGCGGCCCCGCGCCGTACCCGCAGAACCGGGCGGTGCTGCACCTGGCCGGGGCTCGGACCGGCTGGACCAGCGCCGGCAACCCGGGGCAGTGGATCACCCCGGCCGCGGAGATCACCCCGTACCCGACCGGCACGGGCCTGACCCACGTGCCGGACATGCCGCCGCCCGGTGCGGGCGCCACCACGCTGTACTACCCGAACGAGCAGAGCGGGCGTCTGCTGTGGTTCCACGACAACACCCTCGGCCTGGCCCGGCTCACCGTCTACGGTGGGCAGCTCGCGCTCTACCTGCTCACCGACCCGGCCGAGGAGCAGCTCGTGGCCGACGGGGTGCTGCCGGCCGAGCAGGTGCCGCTGGTCATCGAGGACAAGACGTTCGTGCCGGACGACACCCAGCTCGCCGCCGAGGATCCGACCTGGGACCGGGAACGCTGGGGCGCCCGGGGCAGCCTCTGGCACCCCCACGTCTACCAGCCGCGACAGGACCCGTACCGCCCCGGTGGGCGCAACCCGACCGGGCGGTGGGACTACGGCCCCTGGTCCCGTGACCCGGCCCCGGGCGGCGTCGGAAACACGGCCATCCCGGCCGGGGCCGTGCCCAACCCGCTGCACGACCCGGTGGGCGCGCCGGACGAGCCGCCCCTTCGGCCTGACGTGCCGCACCCGTCCGCGGTGCCCGAGGCGTACGGCGACACTCCGCTGGTCAACGGTGTCGCCTACCCATACCTGGAGGTGCGGCCCCGCGTGTACCGGTTCCGGATCCTCAACGCCTGCCTGGACCGCAGCGTCAACCTTCAGCTCTACCGGGCCTGCTCGGACGGGCCGATGTGGACCGACGACGGTGTTCTGGCCGACGCGGAGGCTGGCGAGGTGCCGATGGTGGCCGCCGTGCGGGCGGCGGACCGGCCGGCGGGCTGGCCGACCGACGGGCGTGACGGCGGGGTGCCGGACCCTCGTGCGGCCGGGCCGGCGTTCGTCCAGATCGGAAACGAGGCCGGCCTGCTGCCCGCCCCGGTGGTGCTGCCGAACCGACCGGTCGGCTTCCGGTACGACCGGCTCGACCCGACCGTGCTGAACGTCGACGGGCACACCCTGCTGCTCGCCCCGGGCGAACGGGCCGACGTGCTGGTCGACTTCGCCGCCGTCCCGGCGGGCAGCACGCTGATCCTGTACAACGACGCGCCCGCCCCGTTGCCCGGGTTCGATCCGCGTTACGACCAGCACGCCGACGCCACCGACCGGACCGCCGAGGGCGGGCCGCCGCCCACCGAGCCGGGGTACGGCCCGAACACCCGTACCCTGCTCCAGTTCCGGGTCACCGGGGCGCCGGAGCCACCGTACGACCTGGCCCGGCTGCGGGAGCGGCTGCCCGTGGCGTACGCGGCCAGCCAACGCCCGCCGATCGTTCCGCAGCCGGCGTACGACGAGGCGTTCGGCACCAGGACGGCACGGGAGACGACGGTGCCGGTGCACGCGGACACGGTGACCTTCACCCCGGCGGGCGCGGTCGGCCCGGTGACCCTGCCCGTCGAGGTGAAGGCCGCTCAGCAGGTCTTCGAGCCCGACCACGGCCGGCTGGCGGGTCGACTCGGCGTCGGGCACCCGCACGCCGGGCCACTCACCCCGGCGACGCTCCCCCTCGGCCCGACCGACCCGGTGACCGAGGTGCTCTTCGCGGCCGACCCGGCCGTGCCGGTCGGCGCGCCGACCGACGGCACGCAGCTGTGGCGGATCAGCGGCAACGTCCGACAGACCGAGCCGCTGTGCTTCGGCGGCTGCGACGTGCAGGTGGTCAACCGGGTCGGCTGGGACGGCACGGTGCGCGCCCTCCACGGTGCCGAACTGGGTTGGAAGGACATCGTCCGGGTCAATCCCCGCGAGGACGTGGTGGTGGCGGTGCGCCCGGTCGCCCCGACGCTGCCGTTCAAGCTGGGCGACAGCGTCCGGCTGCTCGACCCGGGCCGCCCCGCCGGGATCCGGACCGGCTCGACACCGGTCAGCCCCGCCGACGGGCGGCCGGCGGTGGTGGTCAACCAGCTCGTCAACCTGGGCTGGGAGTACCGCTGGCACAGCCGGCTCGCCGCCCACCGCGACCTGGGGATGAGCCGGCCGTTGGTGCTGCGGGTGGCCCCCAAGGCACCGACCGGGCTGACCGCCACACCGGTGCCCGGCTCGGCCACCGCGCTGCCGGCGATCGCGCTGGCCTGGACCGGCAACGGCGGCCGTCCGCCCGCCACCAGCCACGTGCTGCAACGGGCCACCGACGCGACGTTCGGTGGTGAGGTCACCACCATCACCGTCGCGGCGACCGCGACCCGCTACACCGATGCGACGGTGACCCCCGGCGTGACCTACCACTACCGGATCAGGGCGGAGAACGCGGTCAGCTACTCGTCCTGGTCGAACAGCGTGCCCGCGTCCGTGCACCTGCCCGCCCCGGTCGGCATGGTCGCCGTGATCCCTCCGGCCGCGCCGCTACGGGTGGCCCTGCGCTGGACGAACCGTTCCTTCGCCACCGGCATCGACGTGCAACGGGCCACCAATCCCACCTTCACCAGTGGCCCCGGCACGACGGCGATCGGGGTCGGCAACAGTCACCTGGACATCGCGGTCGCACCGGACACCACGTACTACTACCGGGTCCGGACCACGTACCTGGGCGCCGCGTCGGCGTGGTCGACGGTGGCGGCGGTGACCACCCCGGCCGTGCCGGGCACCCCGATCGGGGTCAGCGTCACCGCCAGCGCGCCGGGGCCGGACACGGCCACGGTGATCCTCGGCTGGGGGCCGGGCACGACCGCCAGCTCCGGCTCCGGGTTCATCGTGCAGCGGGCGCTGGACCCGGCCTTCGACCGGGAGGTGGCCACGTTCACGGTGACCGGTAGCGGTTTCACCAACACGGGGCTGGCCCGGGGCGTGACCTACCACTACCGGATCCGGTCGTTCAACGTGGTGGGCAGCTCGCCGTACACCGGGCCGGTCTCCGTCACGACACCGCCGTGACCGGCCCGCGGCGCCGGTGCCCGGCGGGCGTCAGCGGGTGGGCGCGCGCAGCGGGGTGCCGGCGGCGCGCAGCTCGGCGAGCGCCGACGCCACGCCGTGCAGCAGGTCGGTGGCCTCGGTGAGCCGGTCGGCGGCCGGGTGGGCGCTCTCGGGTCGGGAGTCCTCGGCCAGGTAGCCGGCGGCGGCCACGACGAGCCGTTCGTAGGCCGCGACGCCGCTCTCCAGTTGGGCGACCAGCGCGCCGTGCGCGTCGGCCAGCGGTGCCCGGGCGTCGGGCGGTGCCAGCCGCAACGCCCGTTCGACGCTGGCCACCCGGGCGGCCAGGTCGCGCAGCGACCGGTCGGCGGCGGCGGCCTCCAGCACGGCCGGCTCGGCCAGCCCGGTGAGTCGCGGTGCCATCCCGGCCAGGGTGAGCGCCGCCCGGTCCAGGCGGGCCCACTGGGCTCCGGCGGTGGTGCCGCGCAGCGCGACCCGGGAGCGGACCCGGCGGACCTCGGCCAGCACACCGTGGCCGACCGGCAGCCGTTCGACGGCGGCCACCAGCCGCGCCCGGGACCGGGCCGCGGCCTCGGCCGGATCCAGTGCCGGGGGCGCCGGCCGGGCGGCCAACGCCCGCAGGTCGATCCACCGCCAGGCGGCGAGCGCCACCGCACTGCCCGCGGCGCCCGCCCAGGCCGCGTCGGGCAGACCGAGGCCGGCGTACGGGGTCAGCACCGCGGCAGCGCCGCCGAGCCCACCGGCCAGCACACTCCACCGCCGGGCGGAGCGGCGCAGCCGACCCAGCTGGCGGAAGTACCGGGTTCGCTCGTCCGCCACCCTGACCTCCTCGGATGAGACGTTCAGCTCGCGGCGGTCGGGTCGCCGGTGCCCCGTTCGCGGGCCATGCTGGCGCGCAGCTCGTCCAGCCGGGCCGCGGCGGCGGGGTCGCCGGCCTTCTCGGCCTGCGGTACGGCCGGTCGCTGTGCCGCGCCGCCGAGCTGCTCCCCGGCCATGCTGGACCGGATCTGCTCCAGCCGGGCCGAACCGGCGGAGTCGATGGTCGCCTTCTGGATCTCCAGCATGCGGCCCTCGACCGAGTTGCCGGCCAGTTCCGCGCGGCCCATCGCGTTGGCGTACCGCCGCTCGATGCGGTCCCGCACCTCGTCCAGGGAGGGGGTGTTGCCGGGGGCGGTGAGCGACGACATCGACTCCAGCGAGCGGGCCACCGTCTCCTGCATCTTGGCCTGCTCCAGCTGGCTGAGCAGCTTGGTGCGCTCGGCGAGCTTCTGCTGGAGGATCATCGAGTTGTTCTCGACCGCCCGGCGGGCCTGCGCGGCGGCGCCCAACGCCTGGTCGTGCAGGGTCTTGAGATCCTCGGTGGCCTGCTCGGCGGAGACCAGCTGGGTGGCGAGGGTCTGCGCGGACTGCTCGAAGCGCCCGGCCTCGGCCTCGTCGCCCTTGGCGCGGGCCTGGTCGGCCAGCACGAGGGCCTGCCGGGCGTTGCCCTGCAACCGTTCGACCTCGGTCATCTGCCGGGACAGCTTCATCTCCAGCTGGCGCTGGTTGCCGATCACCGCGGCGGCCTGCTGCACCAGCGCCTGGTGCTGGCGCTGGGCATCCTCGATGGCCTGCTGGATCTGCACCTTGGGATCGGCGTGCTCGTCGATCTTGGCACCGAAGAGTGCCATCAGATAGTTCCAACCCTTGACGAACGGGTTCGCCATCTCCGCGGTATCCCCTCAGTAGCGTCACTCCACCCGCGGTCAGACCGGAATGGGCCGGCCGACCGCGACCCCGGCCGGTCTCCATCGTCCCAGCCGAACGCCACCTCGGCATCCGTACCGGGCGGTCGACGGCACCGGCAGATCCTGTGGGCAACCCTACGCGGCTGGGGCCGGCTCGCCCATGGTCAACCGGGAGGAGGGGCTCAGGCGGCGCAGACCACGTCCCGGTCGCGCTCGGTGGGGCGCACGCGGGTGCTGCGCAGCGTGGCCTTGAGCGGCGACTCGTGGCGGACCGAGACAGCGACCTTGCCGTCGGAGGTGACCTGGCGTACGCCCCGGTTGGTGCTCTTGCGCACGGTGGCCGCCGCGCCGACGGGCGCGGCCTCGGCCGGCTCGTCCTGCATGCCGACGAGCACCCCGGGCATCTGCTCGGCGAGCGCCACGGTGTCGCTCACCTCCCGCAGCAGCTCGGACAGGCGGGCACCGAGCGCGTCACAGATCGCGGCCAGCAGTTCGCTGGACGGCTCCTTGTGCCCCCGTTCGATCTCGGAGAGGTAGCCGAGGCTGACGTTCGCCGCGGTGGACACCTCGCGCAGGGTGCGGTGCTGCCCCTGCCGGCGCGCCCGCAGTGCGTCACCGATTACCCGGCGTAGCAGGACCATCGCACCTCCCCCTGAGGGATACCTCTCGCCCGGCGTCGGGCAGCCGGTCGCGGCGGACCGCGCCGGCTCCGAGCGTCGGAGCCTTCCCGCAACCGTACCCGGTGCGAGCCCGTGCGACATCCCGCCCCGCCCGTCGGATCGCCCGCGACGGCTCACCGGCGTCCAACGCCCACCGCGCCCCGCTCGGCGTCGTCGGCGTGGATCCGCTCGGCGAGCAGCCGCAACGCCTCGATCACGGCCGTCGAGCGGACGTGGTCCCGGCCACCGTCCAGGTCGAGCTGGCGGACCTCGCCGCCGTTCGGGCCGGAGACCGCGACGTAGACCAGGCCGACGGGCTTGTCGTCCTGCGGTTCGGGGCCGGCGACGCCGGTGGTGGCGAGGCCCCAGTCGGCGCCGCACCGCTGCCGGCCACCCGCGGCGAGCGCCGCCGCGACGTCCGGGTCCACCGGCCCCCGTTCGGCCAGCAGCTCGGTCGGTACGCCGGCCAGCGTGGCCTTCAGCTCGGTGGCGTAGACGACGAGGCCGCCCCGGTAGATCCCGCTGACCCCGGCGATCTCCACGATCGACGCGGCGAGCATGCCGCCGGTGAGCGACTCGACCGTGGCCAGCGTCTCGTGCCGTTGCGCCAGGCTGTGCACGACCCCCGCCGCCGGGCTACCCGCGGA